>JAAYOL010000032.1 GCA_012520395.1 Clostridiales bacterium | reverse complement strand
CGCGACTGCGCAACTATAAAGGATGCGACGGAAACGGAGATGAATACGCGAAACACAATGCGCGACGTGGTGGCATATCTGAAAGAGGCCTGTCCGGTAGGCTTCAGAAATGCGTTTATATATGATATAGCCCCGCAGCTGGGTACGCGTGGAAGCTGCCGTTTAAAGGGCGAATATATAATGACGCCAAACGATTTTGCGTTCGCCGCGAGGCACGACGACGTTATCGCATGGCACTCGACAATATGCATGATAAACGACTGTGCACCTGTTGAGATTCCGTACCGCTCAATACTGCCCCAAAAAGTTGAAAACCTGCTTGCACCCGGCCGCCATATGTCGGCCGACAATATAGCCATTGACTGGCTCAATCTCATACCGCAGTGTGTAGGCACAGGGCAGGCGGCCGGTATTGCTGCTGCCGTGGCGATAGAGGACGGCGTTAACGTGCGCAATGTAGATATACGCAAGGTGCAGGATATTCTGATAGACCAGGATGTGCCGCTGCCGCGCAACGAGCGTGTCGACAAGTCATACACAGAAGTCTGCGAGGCCTATGAATACGGGCTCTATACCGAGCTTGCAAAGAAGGCCAGGGCCGAGGCCGAGGGCCTCAGCGAGTATCGCCAGTCGGGAATACCTGATTTTGAAAAGAAGACATATTAAACTAATAAATAACAGACGCGGAGGCTCGTTTTGTGCCTATTGCGGAGAAGAAAGGAAGGCTTAGTCGTGGGTTTTGTTTTAAATACGGACGGTGAATACGGCAAGTATATGATTCAGGAATTGAAGGCCCCAAAGTTTTCGCCGGGTTTTGAAGAATTCTATAACACATATGCCAAAAGAGTACTCTGGATGGACGAGAATATCATTCCGGGCGCATTTCAATTCAGCTCCTCGTGGTACATGAGCGCTTCGGATGTACGCCCCTTACTGAAGCACGACGAGCACGTGCATGATTTTGATGAGCTTATTGGCTTTTTCGGCTCCAACCAGGAAGACCCCTATGACTTGGGCGGCGTAGTAGAAATCGGCATAGGCGGCGAGATGCATCGTATTACCCGCAGTACGCTGATTTTTGTCCCCGCCGGACTTAAGCATCTACCGCTTTCCATTCTAGAGGTGAAGCGCCCCATTTTCCATTTTACTGTATGCCTCTCTCCGTTTTACAGCATTATCCATACAGATACCGGAGAAAAGAACGTACTCGACCAGCCTCGTGATTAAACACTGCACAAAAAACTGTGGGGGGGGTAACGTATTATGCCTATGAATACTGCCGGCAAGCATGGCAATCTTATTATGCAGGATTTAATACTGCCGACATCGCGTTCAAGTCCCGCTATGGTGGCAGCCTATGAGCGTTTCGGAAAGCGTTTGCATTGGATAGACGGCGACAATATGCCCGGCGCATTTCAAATGAATACATCATGGTTGTATAAGCCAAACAGGGAATCAGTACTGTCAAAACCAGATAGCCTGGTGGGAAAGCCGCATACGCACAGCTACCCGGAAATACTGGGATTTTACGGCTCCGACCCGGATGACCCAAGCAACCTGGGCGGAGAGGTGGAAATCTATTTAGACGGGGAGCAGCATATTATTACAAAGAGCGGCATGGTTTTTATACCGCCGGATCTCCCGCATTGTCCTTTGCTTATCAACCGTGTTGACAGGCCGATATTTCACTTCTCGGTTGTGATGAACAATGAATATACCTTTAACCGCGATAACGAGTGAGCAGAACGTTCTGCTTCCCAGACTCGCCGGTGCAGACGAGGCGGCGGATTAAATACAATTGGAATATTTCGTTTAGTAAAGGAGTGATGGAAATGAAGATAATCCGCGGCATATCCAGGTTTTTTACATGGCTGTGTATGGGATTCATAGTAGCTCTTATGCTGCTTATGGTGGCGGAGGTTCTGGACAGAGCGATTTTTAACAGGTCAATTATGGGCTCCACCGAATGGGCACAGGTGCTTCTGCTGTGCAATATGACCGCCCTGAGTGCCGCTATCCTTAGCAATCGCCAGATAAAAATCGATGTTTTGACCTCGAAACTGAGCCCCAAGGTGCAGGTAATAATGGATGTCATTGTCCTGGCCTTGTCATTCGTAACGATAGCCTTTATTTCGTGGCAGCAGGTTGTTTTCACCATAAAAAGCCTTAACAACGGCACCTTCTATCTCACCATTGGAGTTCCCCAGTGGCCATTTGTAGCGATGTTTGCATTTTCTTATGGAGTTGGGGCGCTGACGACGCTTTCTCTTGTCGTAAGAAAAGTAGTTGCATTAGCCACCGGACGATGGGAGGAAGAGGCTAAGCTGGAGGACATGGATCCGATACTCGTTTTCGGCAGAGAGAAATATGCCGGAATGCAAGCTAAAAAGGATAAAGCTTCAGGTCCGGAAGGCGAAAAGGGGGAAGAGAAATGAGTCCTGAACTTATCGGCCTTCTTGGCATAATCGTCATGCTCATTTTGCTCGCGTGTAAAATGTGGGTTGGGGCGGCCATGTCCTTGGTGAGTATCATTGGCATTGTCATACTCAAAAATATGAGCGTCTCAATGGCAATTTCAGGTTCATCAGGCTTTACGAACCTGAATGCATATACCTTCACCGTTATGCCTATGTTTACCTTTATGGGCATGATAATAGCGGAAGGCAATATGGGTAAGGACCTCTACAGCGCCGCCTACGCATGGGTAGGACGCTTCAAAGGCGGCCTTGCCTCGGCAACAATAGTGGCCTGCGGCGTACTCGGCGCTATATGCGGTTCAACACACGTTGGCGTTCTGGTTATGGCTCGCGTGGCCATGCCCGAGATGAAGAAAAACAATTACGATGAATCCTTTGCGGCCGGTTGCGTGGCCGCGGGAGCGCCGCTGAGCATACTTATTCCGCCTAGCATGGGATTCATAATGTACGGTATACTCACGGAAAATTCAATAGGCAAGCTTTTCATATCCGGCATAGGCGTCGGAGTACTTCAGATGATACTGTATGTCATACTTGTAACAATCATCTGCACAATAAAGCCGGAGTACGGACCGCGCGGACCGAAATTTGAATTTAAGTACAAACTTAAGACGCTGGTCAAAATCCTGCCGATTATGTGCCTAATGCTTCTCGTACTTGGTGGAATCTACGGCGGATTCTTCACAACTACCGAGGCAGGTGCAGTTGGCGCTCTTGGCTCAGTACTTATCTCGCTTGCGTTCCGCCAGCTTACCGTCAAAAAATTTACCAAGGCGCTTAAGGATACGGCCGTGCTCTGCGGCATGGTTTTCTTCCTTATAGCAGCTACATATTTGTTTGTCACCTTTATGAGCCTGAGCCGCGTGCCAATGTGGCTGGCAACACTGATTACCAGCTTGACCGTCCCGAAGTGGGTAATAGCCGCCGCTCTTGTAGTTCTCTACTTTATACTCGGTATGTTCCTGCCTGAGACACCCATGGTGGCGCTTACCATTCCCGTGTTCTATACGGCCCTGATAAAAATTGGCTTTGACCCAATCTGGCTGGGTGCCTTTGTCGTTAAGCTCATGGCGGTCGGCTCAATTTCGCCACCGGTGGGTATGTGTGTATTCACAATGGCAGGCGTCAGCGGCATCAGGGTTGATAAGATATTTAAGGGTGTTATTCCATTCCTTGCAGTCGACGTAGTCATTCTGGTCCTGATGATTCTGTTCCCCGGTATTGCGACATATCTCCCCAGCCTGATGAAATAATAATATTTTTAAGGAGGAAAATTATGAAAAAACTGTTGTCGATTACCCTTGCCGCAATTATGCTTCTATCCATTTTTGCCGCCTGCGGCGCCCCGAAGCCCACCCCAACCCCCACCCAGACTCCCGATCCTACCGAGAATCCGCAGCCCACAGTGCCCGCTTCAGTCGAGGGACTGGTATATGACGGCCCTGCAATGGAGCTAACCGTCAACTTCTCCTCCACTGAGGCCAATCAGAAGCCCTTTGTCGACGCCTTCGATCGGATAACCGAACGCTCGGGCGGAAAGATTACGTTTGTCATCTATTACAGCAACTCACTTCTCAGCCCGGGTGAGGCGCTTGACGGCCTCGGTTCAGGGGTCTGCGACATCTCCGACATCACGATGGCTAACTTCCCCGAGCGCTTTGTGTACAGCCAGCAGGTTATGAGCTATCCCTTCCTCGGCTTTACCAGCATTGCCATGGCCTCTGATGTAATGAACAGAAACTTCTTTAAAAATGAGCTTATGATGAATGAATTCAAGGCCACCAATATCCATCCCCTGTTCTTCTTGGGAGTATGGGGTACGTCAATGGTATTTAAGAATCCCACAGAGATATCCACACCGGACACGGTTTCCGGGCTTAAGCTCGTTACCGACAACCGCATACTTACCCAGTTCCTTGCCGATAAGGGCGCAACCCCGGTGGGCTTGCCTCCCACGGAGTTTTACTCCAGTTTGAGCAACAACGTTGTTGACGGCCTGATAAACGGTATCCATGTAATAAACATTTTCGGAGCACTCTCAATTGCAAAGTCCGTTTATCTATTTGAGAGAAGCTTTGCAACAGGCTGCCGTGCTATTTGTATAAATAACGATGTTTGGTCATCCTTTGACGATACGCTTAAGCAGATATTCACTGAAGAGCTTCTGGGCGAGCAGCTCAGGGAAGAGGCAGTAGAACACTGGACAAAGTCCGACCAAAGTCATCTCGACGACTGCGCTGAATGGAACATCCCGATTACCCGAATTGAGGGCGAGCAGATGCAGGCATGGGTCGACGCCCTTAAGCCTTACGGAGACGAGCAGCTAAAGCAGCTCAGCGACAAGGGCTATACCGAGGTCTACAATGTCCTTGAGTTCATAAACGATGCCATCGAAAACTACGATGGAGGGCTGTAAGGCTGAGAGGTGCAAGATAAGCTCTAATCGTTGATGCAGCGGAAAGGCCGGTTTTCGGCACCGTGTCGACGGTTGGGGTAGGATAGTAGAAAGCAAATGAAGGAGAACATTTCTGTTCTCCTTCATTTAGCTTGTCAAGAATATGCTTGCGTCGAAAAGACCCGCTCAAATTTCCGTATGGCGGGGAACCAATAAGCAGTAGTATGTGGGGAAATAAGAGGGCCGTAGCTGTGGTACGCTGCCTTCTAGCGGTGCTTTAGCGTTTGCGAAGCAAGGCTTCATCATAGACTCTGAAGGCAAGGCGGTGGGAAATAATCAGCTTCAAATTGATGCTGGAAAGGTGCGGCGCCTCCGTTTCAAGAGGCGGTATCCTGCCCTCGTACTCATCGGAAAAGGTTACGCCAGTATTCGCGATGTATTATCTCTTAGTATTAGTTGTAAAGTAGACGAGAAGGTATAAACGATCCGGCAACCTGCCTTCGGCAATGCTGGAGTTCGGGAAAAAGCAGGACGTAATTGATTACTGCAAGTTCCTGATAGACACCTGCGCGCCGGGGGGCGGCTATATTTTCGACACCAGCGCCTTACTCGATAACGCCAAAAGGGAAAACTTTGAGGCGATGTTCGAGGTCTTTGAAACTTATAGATAAGAATTGAATACGAATAAGCAAATGGCGGAGCATGATAGGAGGTTTAATTCCTTATGCTCCGCCATCCGGATACTTAATTTTAGAGAGTAACGCGCAAGGCGTTCAGCTACTCAATCAGCAGTCAACTCCGCCGTCAACACGCAGAAGCTGACCCGTTACAAAGGATGAGTCGTCTGTTGCAAAGAACAGCGCAGCAGTTCCAATCTCTCTGCCCTGCCCCACGCGCTTGAGCGGCGACATTTCCTTCATACCAGCGACCGCATCTTCACCGCCGACGCTGTCGAGCATTGCGGTAACTATGGCTCCCGGCAAAATGGCGTTAACCCTGATTTCAGGGCCAAGCTCACGGGCAAGCGCTTTTGTGAGGCCGTTTAGCGCATGCTTGGAGGTACAATAGGCTACAGCACCCCATCTTGCGGATGTGCCGGCGATTGAGCCCGTATTGATTATGCAGCCCTTGCCCTTTTTCTTCATGATTGGTGCGACTTTCTGAGAAAGAATCAGGGCTGAGGTGAGGTTGACCTGCATGGCCTTGTCCCATTCTTCCAGAGAAATGTCCATTGAGCTACTGGTGCTCAGCAGGCCGGCGTTGTTAAACAGGATGTCAACAGTACCATATTTCTCAACAGTCTCATCGATAATTTTGTCCAGAGACTGCCTGTCCGCCATGTCTGCTATCACATATGAGGCCTCGCCTCCGCTGGACTTAATTTTCTCTACGACTTCCTTGGCCCTGGCTTCGTTTCTTCCGGTAATCATGACCTTTGCGCCTTCTTCAGCGAACACATAGGCGGTATCCCGGCCCATACCTGAGGTGGCTCCGGTAATAATTGCTACTTTTCCGTCTAATCTACCCATTTTGTCCTTCCTTTCTATTCGTATTATTATAAAGCCAGCCATGCCGGCCTTTTTGAGTTCATTTTTGATAGAAGTATCTCATTATATAACGGCGAATGGTCTTAGTCAAGCTGTCGGAAAGCCTAAAACTGTAGGACTTAAATACATGCCAAGCCAATGGCTTACATTCACGGGTTAACCGTCTGTTTTCTCGGGTAGAAGTCTGTTTTTTAACGGAAGCAATAGCTTCGTAAAAAGCTTTATGATATTGCCGACTAAAAATGCCGTTATAATCGTGCCCTCACGCACGCCCAACAGCTCTCGAAGGAAGATCAGGCACAGAGCGGCCGCAATTACTGACATACTTATGTCACAAATCACCCGGACGCCGCCGTATTGCCTCCTTGCGATTCTGGCAATCGCGCGGACAAAGGCATCTCCCGGAAGCATCACCACATCTGCTGTGACCTGCAGATAGGCGCCCATGGCAATGATGACGCAGCCGGCTAAGAGGGACATGAGCTTTGCAGCATAAGTGGCAGGAGAAAACGACCTTATGCAGAGCAGAGACAGGTCTATGCAGTACCCGAAAACAAAGGCAATGCCAACCTGCATCAACAGTTCAATTTTATTTGCATCCCTTTTTAATAGAATCAACTGTATCAGGACTAATAAAATATTGAATATGACTACCCAGTTTCCAAGGGACAGGCTCGGCACAATCAGCGAAAGACTGTATGGAATAGCCGCAATCGGGGACGTTCCGAGACTGGCCTTTGTAATAAAAGCAACCCCGAAGGCATTGAACGTAAGTCCAATTAAAAACATTATGTAACGTCTGGGCAAATATTTTCTCCGCAATCTAAAAACCTCATTTTATTTTTTAGTCATCGTTAAGTATAGACCATATACGCATTGTTGACAACAAAATCCTCAAGCTACGAGCTCGTGTTATACAGTAGCGCTGTAATATGGGTGCGCTGAGGAATGTTTAGTACCATGGTGAAGTAAATTTTAGGAATATTGGCTAAATATGCTTTCCAAAACGGTAAAATATATTATAATTAGATATAAGAGCTGCCTATGCACTGTGTGCAGCGGGCAATCTAAAAATATAAGTTAAGGAGTAGGGGATATGGGCATTCTAAGAAAGGTAATTAAAATATCAAGGGGCAAAGCGGCTGTTGACGGCGCGGGGGTCAAGCTGGTTCGTGTAATAGGCTACAACGACACAAAGGATTATGACCCATTTTTGATGCTGGACGCCTTTGATTCGGAAAACCCCGAAGACTATATCAAGGGCTTTCCCTGGCACCCGCACAGGGGCATCGAAACCATCACATATTTGATTCATGGCAATATTGAGCATGGGGACAGTCTCGGCAACAGCGGCAGTATTCTTGACGGTGAGTGCCAGTGGATGACCGCCGGGTCCGGAATCATCCACCAGGAGATGCCCAAGCCAAGCAGCCGCATGCTGGGCGCTCAGCTATGGCTGAATTTGCCTGCCAAGGACAAGATGACAGACCCCGCCTACGGGGATATAAAGGCCGAGAGTGTGCCGGTGATTGAGGATGACGGGATAAAGGTTCGCGTTATTTCAGGTAATTATCTTGGTCATAAGGGGGCTTTTGAAGGAAAATATATAAAGGCGACCTATCTGGATGTGGAGCTACCCGCCAATCGGGAATGGTCATATGTCGATGATCCTGAGAACACCTTGTTCATCTATATTTTTGCCGGAAAGGCAATCTTTGACCCCGATAAGAGCACGGAGAGTCCCCAAGATTTGATAGATGAAAAGCAGGCAGTTTTGTTCGGGCAGGGCGACAGATTCTGGGTAAAAGCAGCGGGCGAAGATATGCGCTTTATCCTCCTGTCCGCAAGGCCCCTGAAAGAGCCCATCGCCTGGGGCGGCCCGATAGTTATGAACACAAAGGAAGAGTTAAATTTGGCGTTTAGCGAATTAAACAACAATACTTTTATCAAAAAAGGTTCGGAGGATTTTTAGATGGACAATAAAATT
>JAAYOL010000031.1 GCA_012520395.1 Clostridiales bacterium | reverse complement strand
GATTGAAGGGGGTAAAGAGCAAAAGCTCCTGATAGGGCAGGGGTCTCGGCTCACTTCCGCCCTCCCTTGCACAGATGGTGAAGTCGAGGGGGCTTGCTCCCTCCTTTATCTCAATGCAGGAAACGTCCCCGCAGAGCAGCGCCGCAATCTCCCCGCCTCTCAGCACAATCTCACCCACGGCGCTGCCGCAGGTTATCATTGAATCGAGGTAGCAGTCGAGAAAAGAGCCGATGCCCCGCTGCCCGCGCCCCGCGTTCACAGTGCGCAGAAATTCGTTAAGGCCCCGCTCGGCCACCTCGCTTTCGCAAGAGACGGAAAAGCCGCCCGTGAGCCTTATGATTTTCATTATGGCGGCGTCCACTATCGGCACCGCCTCGCGTATCGCGCGGTAGAGCCTTGTTTCGTTGGTTCGGAGGGGAACATAGCTGTCGAACATCCCGAAGGGATGCCGCTCGCCGTTTCGAAGCTGCACCCTCGGCGGCGCGCCCTCCCTGAGCTTTTTAATCAGTCCCAAAAGATACCTCCTAATTTGCGTGCCCGGGGCACGACTTTCAGTTTTCACCTCTCGACAAAGGTGACGAAAAACGAGTCCTCCTTGCCTGCGGCGATGGTCGCGGCGAAGTAGCGGATGTCATCCAACGCGTGGTCGTTTTCCTTTTTCGGGGCGTCCTTTCCGGCGGCGCTTTCACTCCAGCAGTAAAGGCCGAATTCTCGTATAGCGTCCCCACAGCTGGGCGTAATCACAATTTTGCCGCTCTTTAATAGGTCGGCGGTCAGGCGTATGCCCGAAATTACGTCGTTCTCCGCGCGCAGGACGGAAAAGCCCTCCCGCCTTAGAAGCTCTATAAAGCTGGCTGCGGAGGGGTCGACCACCACGGATTCGATTTTCCGCCCCCCTGCGAGGGCTTTAAGGTCAAGCAGATATTCGGCGTCGGTTTTCTGGCGCTTTTCGCGTCTTGAGTCAAAATAGAACTCCTTTATCCTGTACCATACGCCCCTCTGCCTGCCCCAGAGCCCGAAGGAGGCGGGATTCACCGTCCCGTAGTCGCAGGAGATGACATAGCGCTCAAACTTATCGTCCGGCGGCTCCCTTACAAAGCTCTCGTCGAAAAAGTCGTAGACCAGCCCTTCGGCCTGCACCCACTGTCCGAGAACGAAGCGCCGGTGGAAAACGCCCGTATACATCCGCTCATACCTTTCAACGATGTCCCTTGTCAGCGAGGGGTTGTCCTCCATCGTAAAGTGCAGGTGCAGCGCCCGCCTCTCCTCCGCCTTTAAAATCCATTCACGGTAGAACCAGTGCCAGGGCCCCTCGGGGTTGCAGTTAAACCACAGCCTGCTGTTCGGAACACTGCACCTGGCCAGTGCCTGCTCTACAAAGCTGCGCGGCATCAGCGCCACCTCGTCAAGTAAAATCCCCGCGAGCGTCACGCCCTGAATGAGTGAGGCGCTCCCCTCGTCCCTCCCGCCAAAGAGGTAGAAGGTGTTGCTCCTGCCGCCAAAGGAAATGGTTACCGTATTGCGCGAGAGCTTCTCCGTGCAGTTGAAGCCAAGACTGCGCAAAAGGGGGAGCAGGACACTTATGACGTTGCGCCGGAGCGAGGTTACGGTCTTGCCGCAGAGGGCAAACTGCTGCCTGTCAAAGGAAAAGGTCGCCCAGCAGACGAAGGACAGCCCCATGCAGAGAGTCTTGCCACTCCTCACTGCCCCGTCGCAGATGAGGGCGTCGAGCCCTGAATCCGGCGAGGCGGGGCACCACCAGGTCAGGACTTTAAGCTGCTTTTCGGAAAACTCCTCAATCTTCAAGCGCGCTCATCCGTTCGCTTTTGGCCCCCGCCGCGCCCGAAAGCGCCCTGAAGAAATCCTCGGCCGCCGACTGTGAGCCGCCCTCGCTGACAAGCTTTGAGAGAAGCTCCAGGGCGTCGAGCCGATTCAGGAGCTTGATTTCCACGCTTCCGTTTGCGTTGCGCTTAATCTCCGAGAGCATGGACAAATCCAGCGAGCCGACAGAAAGCTCCGCTGTTTCCGGGTCCATGAAAGCTAGGCGCAATGCATCGCTGCCGCGACCGAGGGCCATCTCGCCGAGCTTTGAGATAATTGCCGCGCTGTTAATCTTCTTTTTCAAGCTTTCGCCTCCCACGGATACCGAAAAGAAATAAAAATTTGCACGCTTTCGTGCAAAAAGAAAAATAAATAAAAAAATATATATCCAAGCTGAAGGCTTTGACGGCTTAGCGTGAAATTGATATAATAAACTAATATGCCGCAAAAACCCCCGGGCATGGGCGGCGGCTGATAAATATTTCCAGTCCGTGGTGCGATTGTGCCGCAGGGCCGTATATTATAAATCCCAAAGGACTTATAATATAATAATTGCAAATAATTGTTATACTGACGGCCATAAATGTAAGGGCCGCCTCGTCCCTAGCGGGGCAAGAGACGGCGAAGCCGCATTATACCAAGCCGCTGCGCGGCTTAATATAATGTATAAGCATCGGGGGAGGCGTTTGATTGGGCAGAATAATGGCTGTGGACTTCGGAGACGTGCGTACGGGCATCGCGGTCTCGGATTTGTCAAAGACGCTGGTCGGAGAGGCCTTCGTCATAAAGGAGCCTCGGATGGACCGTGCCGCCGAGCGCATTTTTAATGAGGCCGTACAGCGCGGCGCGGAGAAAATAATACTCGGATACCCGAAGAATATGAACGGCACCTTAGGCGAGCGCGCGGAAAAGAGCGAAAGGCTAAGGGACAAGCTCGCCCTGCTCGGGGCCCCCGAGGTCATACTCTGGGACGAGCGCCGCACAACCGTCGACGCGCACCGGATACTCTCAGAGTCCGGAAGGAATGGCAAAAAGCGCAAGGAGACTGTGGATGCTGTCGCGGCGACCCTGATTCTGGAGGGCTATTTGAACAGCTTAAGGCTGCTTTGAGGCGTTTTTTGCTCCTGCCTGTGGCAATAGCCGGCTTAAACGAACAAATTGAAAATTTTTGTTGACCTTTTGACAGAGGTTGTGATATAGTACTTCTACCTGTCGGCAGAGAGGCTTGTTTTTGCGCGCAAAAACGCCCTGTGCCACAATGCAGGGAGGCAAGGTATCGGCGCGAAGCCGGTACAATATTGAAGGAGGTGCCGTAACGAAATGCGAGTTAAAATTACACTCAGATGCTCAGAGTGCAAGCAGAGAAACTACAACACGGTGAAAAACAAGAAGAACACACCGGATCGCCTTGAGATGAACAAGTACTGTCGTTTCTGCCGCAAGCACACCACTCATAGCGAAACGAAGTAAGGGGGATTAATAATGGCTTTTAAAGAAGACAGATTGCCCGATCAGGTAAATGCCCCCGATGAAGTGGAACCCAAAAAGAAGGCAAAGAAAAAGGAAGGAAACATCTTTTCTCGTGCCGTTAAGAGGATAGCCCGCTGGTTCAGAGAGATGAAGAGCGAGCTTAAGAAGGTTGTGTGGCCGACAAGGTCGCAGATGGTTAACAACTGCCTCGTCGTACTGGTGGTCGTAGTGGCGGCGGCAATCATTTTGTGGGGCTTTGACCAGATCGCCATGATGACAGTCAACGCCATCATTTCACTTGGGCGCTAACTTCAGCCGGCCGTTTTCGGAGGCGTGCGGAAAGGAAAGGACTTAAATGTCGGAAGCAAAATGGTATGTGATTCACACATATTCTGGTTATGAGAATACAGTATCCGCAACGATCGCAAAGGCCGCGGAAAACCGCAGAATGCAGGACATGATCCTTGAGATCAACATACCCGTTGAGAAGGTTGTCGATGCGTCCGACCCGGACGGAAAGGTGACGGAGCACAAGGTTTTTCCAGGCTACGTCCTCGTCAAGATGATAATGACGGACGAGAGCTGGCACCTTGTCCGAAATGTCCGCGGCGTCACAGGCTTTGTCGGGGCCGATGGTAAGCCTGTTCCCCTCACGGAGGAGGAAATACTTGCTCTCGGAGTCGAAAAGCGCGAGGTCGTTGTGGGATATGAGGAGGGCGACACCGTCAAGGTTATCGACGGACCTCTGGACGGCTTCTTCGGCACGGTCGAGGAGGTAGACAAGGACAGAAGCCGCGTGCGCGTGGTTGTGTCCATGTTCGGCAGAGAAACGCCCGTGGATCTTGACCTCGATCAGGTCGAGATTGTAATAAATTAAAATCGTTTTTTCCTGTTAGTGGGAGGCGTGCCCCGAGGCGCGCCGCCAAATTACCACATCATATTAGGAGGTACACATAAGTGGCACAGAAAGTAGTAGGTTACGTTAAACTGCAGATTCCCGCCGGCAAGGCAACGCCGGCGCCCCCCGTCGGCCCCGCGCTCGGCCAGCACGGTGTGAATATTGCAGCCTTTACCAAGGAATTTAATGAGCGCACCAAAAACGACATGGGCCTTATGACGCCCGTCGTCATCACGATTTATGCAGATCGCAGCTTTTCCTTTGTCTGCAAGACCCCTCCGGCCGCCGTTCTTCTCAAGAAGGCCTGCGGAATCGAGAGCGGCTCTGGCGTGCCTCAGAAGGACAAGGTCGCAAAGATAAGCCGCGATGAGATCCGCAAAATTGCGGAGTATAAGATGCCCGACCTCAACGCTACGGATATAGAAGCCGCCATGAGAATGGTAGCCGGGACGGCTCGCAGCATGGGCATCGTGGTAGTCGACGATTAAGTCGGCCGCCAGTGGGAGGATTATTCCGAATCACCACATTTTAAGGAGGAAAAAAATTGTTCAGAGGTAAAAAATACAAGGAATCAGCAAAGCTGATTGATAGAACTAAGCTTTACGACGCAGCGGAAGCGTTTGATATCGTAGTAAAGAATGCCAAGGCGAAATTTGACGAGACTGTGGAGCTCCACGTCAAGCTGGGTGTGGACTCGCGCCACGCCGACCAGCAGGTCAGAGGCGCTATTGTCCTGCCGCACGGCACGGGCAAAACCAAGAAAATACTCGCCTTCGTAAAGGAAGGCCGCCAGCAGGAGGCACTCGACGCGGGTGCGGATTTTGCCGGCGCCGAGGACATGGTCCAGAGAATCCAGAAGGAAAACTTCTTCGACTATGACGTTGTCGTTGCCACTCCCGACATGATGGGAGTCGTCGGCCGACTCGGTAAGCTGCTGGGCCCGAAGGGCCTTATGCCCACGCCTAAGGCCGGTACTGTCACAAACGACATTGCCAAGGCAATTGCAGAGATCAAGGCAGGTAAGATTGAGTACCGCCTCGACAAGACGAATATTATCCACTGCCCCATCGGCAAGGTCTCCTTCGGCACGGAAAAGCTCCTTGAAAACTATAACACCCTTATAAACGCGATTATCAAGGCCAAGCCCGCCGCCGCTAAGGGCCAATATATCAGAAGCTGCGTTACGGCCTCCACCATGGGCCCCGGTGTGAAAATCAACACCGCAAGGCAGCAGTAAGAATCAGACGCAGGATAAAGGGGCGTGTTTCGGCACGCCCCTTTTGAGCGTATCGAAGTGTTCAGATACGCTTCTAGAGGGAATCCAATACCCCCCAGATACGCGCTGCCGTCGTAGCGTCGGCGCTATACCCCCGGTTTTGCCGCCGTTTGCGGCGGGCCGTAGTATTTTTCCGGCGTACACGCCGCCGGAAAAACATATTTTACTTATAAGGAGGAAGATGTATGCCCATTAAAATTCCGGACTCACTGCCGGCCTGCGCCGTACTTGAAAGCGAGAATATCTTTGTTATGACGGAGCATCGGGCGATGCATCAGGACATCAGGCCCTTGAAACTCCTTATACTGAATCTCATGCCGACAAAGGAGCAGACGGAGGTCCAGCTATTGCGTCAGCTCTCGAACACACCCTTGCAGATAGAGGTTGAATTTCTCCGGACAATCAGCTACGAATCTAAAAACGTGAGCGCCGAGCACCTGGAGTCATTCTATGTGTCGCTTGATGACGTCAAGTCGAAGCGCTATGACGGCATGATAATAACAGGCGCTCCGGTAGAGAACCTCGAATTTGAGGAGGTCGGCTACTGGGATGAGCTGCGCGATATAATGAAATGGACAAGGACGAATGTCCACAGCACCTTTCACATCTGCTGGGGCGCTCAGGCCGGGCTTTATTACCACTATGGCATAAAGAAGTACTCGCTGCCGAAAAAACTCTCGGGTATTTACCCGCACAAAATACTCAAGCCCCGCTCGCCGCTTTTCCGCGGAATAGACGACGAGTTTTTTGCGCCGCACTCTCGCTATACGGAGGTGCTGGCGGAGGACATAAGGGCAAACCCCGAGCTTGAGCTGCTGGCTGTCTCCGACGAGGCAGGGGTTTTTGCGGTCAAGAGCGTTGACAACCGCCGGATATTCATAACAGGACACCCCGAGTACGACCCGGAAACCCTGGCGCTTGAGTACTTCCGCGACGTGAAGAAGGGCCTTGACGTCGAGGTGCCTAAAAATTACTTTGAAGACGACGACCCCTCGAAGCGGCCTGTCTGCCGCTGGAGGGCGGCGGCGCAGCTTCTGTACTCGAACTGGCTGAACTACTACGTCTATCAGACGACCCCTTACGAAATATCCAGGGTAGGCGAATAGGTATTAATTGCATATAAAAAAAGGAGCGGTGGATCCGCTCCTTTTTCTTTACATCTGTTCAGTTTTTTGATATTATGATTTTCAACAGTTTTTCGGACAGCGGATAGAGAGCTTTTGTGCTTTCTACCGTCCCAAAAGGCAATCCTTCCCTTCGTTAATTAAAAAATGGAGGCTTTTATTATGATCTCTACAGTCCAGCGAATAGTTGACCTCGAATGGAATATGCTCCTGCAAAGCGCGAGAATGGAAGGGGCAGCAGATGTTGAGGGGGATAAGAAAATATTCTCCGACATGCGCTCGGCGCAGTTTTCGGCCTGGTCGGACAAATCCGCCGAAAGCTATCTTACGGATCTAAATATCGCTGCCGCCGGAAACCGCAATCTTATCATTGAAAAGAACATCAGGGCCATGAGAATCTACGACCCCGGGCAGTATGAGGAGATAAAGGATATACTTGAGCCGATTTCCGAGAAAAAGGATGCCCTTGTAACCGAAATTTCCGACATTCTCATCGCACAGATGGAGCAGTGCTACAAAAAGTACCCGAACGTCAGCACCGGACAGCAGCTGAGAAGCTCCGAGGACACCGACGAGATGATGTCTGTTGAGACTCACCAGAAGGCCGAGTTTATGACCTATTCGGAGGAGACGCTGGAGCTTCTTTTGGCAGATATAAAGGAGCTGGAGGGCAGAGGCGAGAGCCTTGCGGAGAACATCCTCGACAATTCTATCAGAATTTACGGCTTTGAAAGCCTGGCTGCCGCCGATAAGGCGATAGAGGAAAAGAAGAACGAGGTCTATGTAACTCCGGACTTCAGCGGCTGCTGCGGGACCGATGGCTGCCCTGAGGACGGCTGCTCGGGTGGCAGCTGCACAATACGCTGAGCCTGATTATGACCGGCGCTTTACAGCTCAGCCGAGCCTTTTTTGAGGAGACGGCGAAACCGAAGCTATACAGGGATTTCCCGGACTATTACCCGCGCATAGCCGCAGGGCTGGTCGGCAACGGCTCTGAGTGCTTCGGCTATGATGATGAAATCTCCCGTGACCATGACTGGGGCATCGACTTCTTTCTCTGGCTCACGGAGGAGGACAGACACCTGATTGGGCCGCTCACCGAATGGAAAACCGAGCTTTTTGAAAACCATTTCGACAAGCCGCTCCGGCGTCGCTCCGAGTACGGGGCATTTGTCGGGGCTACGACTGCGGGCGATTTTTATACAAGCCTTATCGGCTTTCCCGAGGGGCCGGACACAATACAAGAGTGGCGCGCCATTCCGCAGGAAAATCTTGCGCTGGCGGTAAACGGAGAGATTTTTTCCGACCCTCTGGGCCTGTTTACAAAGACCAGGGAATACCTTCTGCGCTTTTATCCCGAACAGCTCAGGCTCAAAAAAATTGCGGCCCGCTGTATGGCAATAGCGCAGACCGGCCAGTATAACCTTCACCGCTGCATAAAAAGGGAGGACTGGGTAACACTCAGGACAGTCCTCGCCCGCTTTGGTGATGAGGTAATGGGCCTTGTGTTTCTTTTAAACCGCGTCTACAAGCCCTTTTACAAATGGGCGTGGCGGCGTATGAGAGAGCTACCCATACTGGGGGAGCCTGTCGCAGCCGAGCTGCTTGCCCTTGCAAGGCTTGCTGGCCTCGACGCGGAGACCTTCAAAAAGCAAGAGGAGTGCATATCACGCATATGCTCCCTGCTCATATCGGAGCTCCGGCACCAGGGGCTTTCCAAATCGAACGACTGGTTTATGGCCACGCACGGCGCAGAGGTTCAAGCTCTTATAAGCGATGCTTTCCTCAGCCGGCTGCCGCCCCAGTATGAATAGGAGGGATAATTTATACAGGGCAGCGGGTCCGAGCATAGGCCGCGCGAAAAAGGCCACCGTTTGAGATCCCACCAGAGAAGCATTAGAATGAATCCTTCGGATTTTCCAACCCCTTTCTCCGAAGGTGAAAAGGCAAATTTAGCCCAGACCTGGCTGGTTCAGGTCGATACAAAAAGGAGATTATTTTATGGGATCCAGAGTAGTTTATGTCGTTTTGATTATTTTTTCTATCTCCCTGCTTGTCGCCGGGGCGATTGTCAGCCCGATTTCAGAGATTTTGCCTGGCCTCAAGATAATAATAACATCCGAAAGCACACTGATAACCGACTATTTTGCGATCGCCGGCCCGGGCGCTGCACTGATAAACGCCGGCCTCGTATCGCTCATAAGTATAGCCCTCCTCCACTTCAGCCGCGACCCTATACGGGGCTCGACAGTAATGACAATAGGCTTTATGGCGGGCTTCTCAATGTTCGGAAAGAACTTTGTGAATATATGGCCTATTATAATTGGCACCTGGCTGTATGCCATTTATCAGAGGGAATCCTTTATGAAGTACACTCCGGTGGCGCTCTTGTCCACCGCACTAAGCCCTCTGGTCTCATTTATGGCGCTTAGGGAAGGGGCAAGCATAGACCACCTTCTGCTGGCTGCAGTTTCCGGGCTGACCATAGGCTTTGTAATGCCCTCCCTTGCAAACTACACCTATCGCATCCATAACGGAATGAACCTCTACAACACAGGCTTTGCAGCAGGCCTCCTTGCCTTGATACTCGTGCCGATAGTCACGGCATTTGGTGTCGCGCCCGAGAGCGCCTACTTCTGGTCGACAGAGTATCATGGACAAGCGCTTATATATCTGCTGATTCTGCTGGGGTTATTGTTCGTGTCAGCCTTCGTTTTGGACAGAAGGGTGCTGAAAAGCTATAAGCAGCTAGTGCTCGCGCGGGGGCACACGCCCAACGACTACCTAGAAAAATTCGGCGCCCCCGCCGTAATACTCAACGCCTCAATTTGCGGCGGAATGGG
>JAAYOL010000157.1 GCA_012520395.1 Clostridiales bacterium | reverse complement strand
GTTGCGGTTTCTCCAATCCAAAAATCCGCAGGAGGTGACAAGCTATGAGTACAACCGTAATTATTCTAATAGTCGGCTTTTTCCTGCTGGTCGCCCTGGGGGTTCCTGTTGCGTTTGCAATAGGCGCGTCCGCGATCTTCAGCATTATTGTTGACGGCAGCCTGACGGCCATGATAGTCCCTCAGCGCATGTTCGTAATGATGGATTCGTTTTCCCTTATGGCCATCCCTCTCTTCCTTCTGGCGGGAGAGCTGATGTCTGTGGGAGGCATTACGAAACGAATAGTACGTTTTGCCTCAGCGATGGTAGGACATCTGCGTGCAAGCCTTGCTCACGTCACGATTCTGTCCTCAATGCTTATGGCGGGCATTTCCGGTTCGGCTTCAGCTGACACCTCCGCCATCGGCTCTATAATGATTCCGGCCATGGTGGACGAGGGTTATGACGAGGACCTCGCGGTCTGCGTTGTTGCATCGGCCAACACAGTCGGCCCCATCATCCCCCCAAGTATAATGATGATTATATTCGGCTCTATGACCGGTGCGTCCATAGGCGCGATGTTCCTCGGCGGAATAGTTCCTGGCGAGCTCATGGGCCTTTCCCTGATGGTAATCGTAAGTATGGTCACGAAAAAACGCCAGTATCCCTCGAAACCCAAGGCCTCCGCACAAGACCGCTGGAAGGCTTTCGCCTCTGCTCTGGCCGCGCTCTTGATGCCTGTTATCATACTCGGCGGCATACTCAGCGGAATATTTACGGCCACCGAGGCTGGTGCGGTTGCCTGCATCTATGCCCTTATCTTTGGTATTGCTACCCGGAATCTAAACATTAAGAATCTGTACGAGCTCATGAAAAATGCAGTTATGGGGACCACAATCCCGATGTTCATAATAGGCATAGCGGCTGTTTTCGGATGGATTATGACCAGATACAACTTCCCTCAGGCAATTGCGGCAGGTCTCTTTAATTTTACGTCCAACCCAACTGTTTTCATCCTGCTGGTTATGGGCCTCTACTTTATACTGGGTATGTTTATGGAGGCAAACGCGGGCATGATTATTATGACCCCCATCATCTACCCCATTGCCCTGGCCTATGGCTTCAGCGCCGTTCACTTGGGCGTAATCACGGTCGTCATGTTCTGCATCGGCAGCGTCACCCCTCCCGTAGGGCTCCAGCTGTTTATTGCCTGCTCCATCGCAAAGATACCGCTGTCCAGAGTAATAAAAACCGTCTGGCCATACGTAATAGCGCTAACGGTTGTATGTCTGCTTTGTGCAGTTTTCCCGTTCTTAGTCGAGTTTGTACCCAATTTGTTAATGAATTAGGAGGTGTCTTCATTGACTGTTAAAGAGCGTCTATTAAAGACAATACGCGGAGAAGCCACGGACAAGCTGCCATATCTGCCCAGGCTTGACGTATGGTATAACGCAAACAAGTTCCGGGGAACGCTTCCGGATAAGTATAAAAACGCAACGTTAAAGCAGGTATATGAGGATCTGGGATTTGGCTACCACTACATAATTCCGGACTACAAAAGCTGGGATGGCGAAGACAGAGACGTAGATGTCGGTCTTGGACATTACCGCTTCAACACAAAGCCGTTCCGTCTGGAGTTCCACAACATAGAGCGGGAGGTAACAACCGTAGGCGAAGGCAGATTCCAAATTCGCTATAAAACGCCCGTGGGAGATATTACTACCGGCTACAATTATGACGAAAAAATGAAGAGAAACGGCCTGACCCTGAACGTCATTAATGATCACGCCATAAAAAGCGAGGAAGACTACAAGCCGATTGCCTATATTTTTGAAAACTGTGAAGTAATTCCGGATTACGAAAAATACCATCGGTTCAAGGAAGAGGTTATCGGCGATTTCGGATTGGCTGTCGGCTACTGCGCCGCCTGGGCTTCTCCGATGCACTATCTCGTACAGGACCTTATGGATTTTGAGTTCTTCTGCTGCGAGTGGATGACCGAGCCCGAGCAGATGCTTGAGCTGTGCGAAACTCTGACCCCCTTCTTCGACAAGATTTTTGATGCCACACTGAACTCTGACGCGGAGCTGCTGCTTTGCGGAGCGAACTTTGACCGTTCCATCACACCGCCGGATCTTTTCGCCCAGCACATCACTCCCTTTATCAAAAAGCAAGCTGACCGCTGTCACGAACGGGGTAAGTTCCTTGTTACACACCCCGATGGCGAGAACATGGGTCTTTTAGAAGAGTATGTGCGTTCAGGAATGGACGTCGCGGATTCAATTTGTCCCGCTCCAATGACAAAAACGACCCTGAAGGAAGTCAGGGACGTATTTGGCGACTCTATCACAATATGGGGCGGCATTCCCTCAATCTGCTTCCTGGACGAGAGCATGACTGAATATGAGTTTGAAAAGTATATGAACGAAACTCTCGAAAGCATCGGTGATGGAAAGCATATTATATTGGGCATTGCCGACACAACGCCTCAGGACTGTAATTTTGATAGAGTTATAAAGGCCGGAAAAATAATCGAGAGCTTTGGACCTGTAAAATAGGATGCTTTATCAGATTCAACGCTTCTAGAAATTCCAATTTACACAAAGTCTTGCATTCAAACGTGACTGCATACCCATAATATCTGATACATATAGCGATATTGGCGGCGTTAGACACCAGTTGTCTAACGCCGCCAATATATTTGGAGGATTTCCCCTGTTAAGACTATTAGCGAAGAAATTTTTCCAGGTATCTACTACTCATCCCGACCAACACCGCGCTTGCTATTAAGCTAGCCTGACCAAAATAGTTTTGTACTATTTAGAAAATACCGGGCATCAATTTAGCAATCATCATCCCAATGACAAATGATGCGACATTCGCAGCAAGCGAGTATAACCAGGGATGTGCCTTTCGCCCCGCAGTCGCCTCATGGCGGTGTAGCAACCTTGAATAGACAACACCCTCGATAATGAACACTGCAAACTCCATCCATATATAATTAAAAATAAATGCAAAAAACCCAGCTTATAGTTTGTGATGTTAAGCAGAATATTGAGTACCGTCTGGGTCGCAATGTTTGTAAGCGCAATTATCCAAACCTGCTTTTTGGTCCG
>JAAYOL010000030.1 GCA_012520395.1 Clostridiales bacterium | reverse complement strand
TGAAAGTCAAGGATATTCTTATAAACAGTGTCGGACCTGTGATAGGTGCCCACTGCGGCCCCGGAACGGTGGCCCTATTCTTCCTCGGCACCGAGAGATAAAAGCGAAAAATCCCCTACTTTGAGAAAAGCAGGGGATTTTTTGACTGTCAATAAACAGAAATCTGCCTTTTGAAGGGAACAGGCCAATAACCCCTGCATAATAAGCTGTGGGTTGTCGCTTAGAGCAAGTTTCATTCCCGCTTCTAGCTGCATAATGTGTATAGAAGATACCATGAAAGGTGGGAATTACTTGTATAATTATGATGATCCAAAAGAGAGCATAGAGACCACGGACGCAGAGCCGGAAAAATCTGATCTTCTGCCGCCCTGGAACCCCTGCTTGGAAAAGCTATTTGTCAAGGAGCAATTAAAACTTTCCACAAAGGTTGAGGTCGAGGATGTAAAGGCTTTTTGCGTCGGCGACGCGGTTGTCAGGCCCTATTTTCCTTTTCCGTCCCCTCCCCCAACTTGTAAGCTTCTCATAACCCAGGATATATGCGTGAAAATCCCAGTCAAAGTAAGCGCTTCCATTTCTGCTGACAAGAGAGACGTTACCTGCTGCGACAAACCGTATCCCGTAGCAGAATCGGCTCAGCCTTCCCCCTGCTGCAACTGACACACAGAACCTCGGCAGCGCTTAAGAGAATAATCTCCTGCGTATCTTAATCGCCAAGCTGAAACGGGTGTCTCATTAGCTGAGACACCCGTTTAATTATCTGGATACAATAACAGAGCAGGTGGCCGAATGCTCCCCGTCCTCGGTTGAGACTGTTACAGTCGCTACGCCTACGGCCTTTGCAGTTATCTCCCCGCCGGGCGAAACGGAGACAATGGAATCGTCTGAAGAAGTCCAGATAAGGGGCGGTTTTTTAGGCAGCTTGGGATGGACTTCCGCCTTTAGCTTTGCGCTTCCGCCCAACTTCAGATACTGTGATTTGGTGTTAAGCTCAATTCTCTCTACCGAAATTTCCCCCATTATGACCTCTATCCGGCATGTGGCAGCTATATTTCCGTCGGAAGTCGATGCCGTAATCGTGGCCGTACCGGTTCCTATCGCAGTTATCTCACCTGCGGTATTCACCGCGGCTACGCTCCGGTCGCTTGAGGTCCAGTTTATCTGCTTGTTTGTGGCGTTTTCCGGGCGCACCGATGCGGTGAGAACAAGAAAGTCTCCCACCTTCAGGGTCGCTGAATCCATGTTCAGCTCAACACCCGTCACCGGAACGGAGAGATCCCTCACCTCCACCGTACAGGTTGCAGTCTTATTGCCGTTGCCGGCCTTTGCGGTTATCACAGCCGTTCCGACCCCAATGGCCGAAACAAGGCCATCGTCTGAAACCATTGCTACCTCAGGGGCACTGGAGGACCAGGTCAGGGACTTTGTCGAGGCATTGCTCGGAAAGACCGTCGCCACCAGCTTGAGAGTTGAACCCATGGTCAAAATCGGATTCTCCGGTTCGAGCGTTATCTTTGTCACTGATACGGCGGGCTCCGGACTGCTCACGGTCACTATACAGGCGGCAAGCTTGCCCCCGTCCTCAGATACTGCGGTTATCAGAACAGTTCCGGCGGACTTGCCGGTTATTTTTGCCGTGGTATTCGTTTCCTCAGATATTTCTGCTATAAGACTGTTGCCGGAAGCCCAGGTAACGTTTTTACGGGTTGCGTCTTTCGGCTCAACCGAAATGACCAGAGTAGCGCTACTGCCTATATGTATATTCAATGTCTCGTTGCTTATTGAAAGCCCGGTGACCCTGATTGTTTCCACCGGCACCGACGGTATCTCTATCCCTCCCGGTTCGCTGGGGACAGTTGTCGGTGTGGGATCCGTAATAACCGGTGTCTGCTCCGGGGGCGGGGTCTGTGTAGGGGCCGGCTGCTTTTTTGAGCAGCCCGAGGCGGTTGCGGCGATAATGGCAAAGGTTATGGCAACGCATATAATGTGAATAATTGTGTTTTTTAGCCTGCACATAAGCGTCTCCTTTCAGGTGTTGTTGCACCCTTTGATATATTAACACACAAAGTGACTGTTTTTCAATAATTATTCTAAGTTGCTTCCTGCGCTTGAAATGATAAGTCCAATGTGTTAGTATTGTCACAGCTTATTTTTAGAGGTAATTTATAATGAACAGAAAGAGAAAATCACGCAGAAACAGAAGAAGAAAGCCTGTGCTCCCATATATTCTCGGGACTGTGTTTCTGCTTGTGGCCGTAGTTTTTTCCGTAAAGGGTCTCGCAAATAATTCGGCCTCCCCCTCGCCCACACCTTCGCAGACGGTGGAAACGCCTAAACCTTCGCAGGCTCCTGATGAAACACCTTCAATCCCCACGGCTCCGGTAATAACGCCCGAGCCCACTGTTGACACGGGTTTTGAAACTATGACTATGAAGCAGGACGATATTTATCAGGGAAAGCTGGTTTTGATTAATGCCAGCCACCACTATAAATTCATAGATTTTGAGAACTTTGTCTGCCTGTATAATTATAAGACCGACAGCTACAAGGTAGGAGACTATGATATATTGTTCGCTGAGGACGCTGTACCTCCCCTCAACAGGATGCTGGATGATTTCTACTACAATTCCGGCGTGAAAGCCGTCATGGCTGTAAGCGGTCACCGCACATATGAGTTCCAACAGTACCTTTTTGATAAGGAGGTTGCCCTTGTGGGCGCTGAAGAGGCCGCTTTATGGGTGGCCCAGCCCGGGGCGAGTGAGCATCATTCAGGTCTGGCAATAGACTTTTCGGTCTATTACGACAGCGGAGAGTATTTCGATTACGACGGCACCGGCGATTTCGCCTGGATTAATGAAAATTGCCATAGGTATGGCTTTATAGTGCGTTACAGCCCGGATAAGCAAGACATAACAGGTATAGGATTTGAGCCCTGGCATTTCCGCTATATCGGTATCCCGCATGCCACAAAGGTAACCGAGCTTGGAATGTGCTATGAAGAATATATAGACTACCTTCGTGATTATTCCTATGAAAACCCGCTTAGCATCAGGACTGACGAGGGTGAAGTGTACGATACTTATTTCTGCGAGGGTCTGAAGGTATATGTCCCTAAAAACAGCGACTACGAAATTTCTGGCAATAACGTCGACGGCTTTATAGTTACGGTAAAGGGTTCTTAAACAGGCGGCGGAGCGTTTACAGAAACCGCTGTTATTCGTATAAAAAAGTATAAGGCTCTGGCCATGAAATAATCCCGGTGGTATCTCAAAACAGACACCACCGGGATTGCTTTACGGCTATTTTGATTTAACCTGCTCAAATCCGGCTTTAAAGGCCGCAACGTTGGAATCTATTGTTTTAGGCGGTACTGAGGAGGCCACAAGCTTTTCCCAGTCCACTCCCCCAATATCAAGTGCGGCTATAAGAGCGCCCAGCAGACAGATGTTCTGCGAGCGTATGGAGCCGAGCTCCTCCGCAATCTTGCTCGCCGGTACTATAACCACGTCTTCTACCGCATTTTTCAGGGCCTCGGCCGCCTCATGCGGATACTGCTGCTGGCCTATCAAGACGGGCATGGAGTAAATCTCACGCTCGTCCATGACGATTTTGCCGCCTTTTTTCAGATAAGGCAAGGCCCTCAGTGCCTCCACCTTCTCAAAAGCGACTATAATGTCCGCCTCTCCCCTGCCTATGTTGGGAGCATAGACCCTGTCTCCGAACTTGAGCTGCGTGTTGACTGTACCCCCGCGCTGGCTCATGCCATGGATTTCGCTCATTTTCACATCATAGCCGAGAGAAACAAGCCCCTCGGAGAGTATCTTTGTCGTAAGTATCGTGCCCTGTCCGCCGACACCGGTCAATAAAATACTTGTAGTCATATTACTTCCCCACCTTCGTTATAGCATCAAACTTGCACATCTGCTGGCAGAGGCCGCAGGCGTTGCAGTTCGCGGTATCTGCAATGTAGGCCTTTTTGTTTTCAAAAGCTATTGAAGGGCAGGCTATCTTCATGCAGGCCCTGCAACCGACACATTTTTCGGGGTCTACAATGCAGTGCGCTCCAGCGTTTGCCTTGATTACTTCCTTGAGCAGGGCGCAGGGGCGCTTTGTAATTATCACGAAGGTGCCCTCGGCTGCAATTGCATCGGTGATTGCCGCGTCCATTGCCTTGAGGTCAATCGGGTCGACCACTCTTATATTGGCTTCGTCTATGCCCGTTGAGAGTATCAGCTTCATCGCGTCAATTTGCGGAGCCTCATAGCCCATCAGATTCACGCCTGTTCCGGCGTTCTGCTGGTGTCCGGTCATGGCGGTGATGCTGTTGTCCAGAAGGCAGAGACAGACATTTGCCTCGGCATGTACCGCGTCTATAAGGCTTGTAATTCCGGAGTGGAAAAATGTGGAGTCCCCAAGCATACCGAAGACCTTGCGCTTGTCCCCCTGCTTCTCCAGGGCTTTCGCAACGCCTATGGGCATTGAAAAGCCCGCACCCATGCAAATAAGCATATCAAAGCCGTTGAACGGGGGGTTTACGCCGAGGGAATAGCAGCCGATATCGCCAACCGGTAAAATCTTGTCTCTGTGCTTTGACATCGCGTAAAAGAATCCGCGGTGCGGGCAGCCGGCGCAGAGCACCGGAGGACGGGCGGGGGCCTTTGCCTCCACCTCGTATATCTCGGGCTCCTCGCCGATACCGAAGGCGCGTCGCACTATCTGAGCGTCGAGCTCACCCTGTATGGTGATGACCTCCTTGCCGAAGCAGTCTATTCCGAGCGCGCGCACGGCATTCTCAAGATAGGGCTCACCTTCCTCAATTATGTAAACCTTATCCACCTGCGCGCAGAACTCTTTAATGAGCTTTTTGGATATTGGGTTGGTTATTCCGAGCTTGAGATAAGAGGCCGTGTCCCCAAAGGCCTCCCTCGCATGCTGATAGCAGATGCCGCTGGTGATAATGCCAATGGAGCGGTCGCCCATTTCAACCCTGTTGAGGGGGCTTGAGTATGAATAGTCCTCCACGTCGCTGAGATTCTGCTCCACTACTACGTGGCGCAGCCTTGCAAAGGCGGGAAGCATCGAGTATTTTGAGGGCTTGCTCTCATATTTTTTGACTTTGGGACTACCGCGCTCGCCGAGCTCTACGATGGTTTTGGAATGGCAGATCCGGGTAGTCACCCGGAGGAGCACCGGGATGTCGAACCTCTCACTGAGCTCATAGGCGGCAATAATAAAGTCCTTGCACTCCTGAGAGTCCGATGGCTCAAGGCACAAGAGCTTAGCGTGCGGAGCGTAGAGGCGGTTGTCCTGTTCGTTTTGGGAGCTGTGGCAGCCCGGGTCGTCGGCGCTGACAAAGACCAGCCCACCGTTTACGCCCGTGTATCCGACCGTAAAAATCGGGTCGGCGGCCACGTTCATTCCGACGTGCTTAAACGCGCAAAGCGCGCGCGCCCCGCCTATGGACGCGCCTATGGTTATTTCGGCTGCGACCTTTTCGTTGTTTGCCCACTGGCAGTATATATCGTCTTTATATCCTGAGATGTTTTCCAATATCTCCGTACTGGGAGTACCGGGATAGGCAGCGGCGACGGTTACCCCCGCCTCCCACGCACCTCTGGCAATGGCTTCATTGCCGCTCATTATTACTCGCTTCATCTGGCTTTCCTCCGTTATAGAATCGATAGTCACTAAGCTTTATTTTAACACAGAGATGTCGAATTCTCAACGATTATTGCACATATAAAAAACGGAAGACCCTAGGGTCTTCCGTTTATTATTAAATCAAGGCTAAACCCTGAAAAGTGAAAGTAGTACACCCGCGGCGACAGCCGAGCCGATAACGCCCGCGACGTTCGGACCCATGGCATGCATGAGCAGGAAGTTCCTCGGGTTTTCCTTCTGGCCGACAACCTGGGAAACACGGGCCGCCATCGGTACCGCGGAAACACCGGCGGAGCCAATCAGCGGATTTATCTTATCCTTGAGGAAGAGGTTCATAAACTTGGCAAGCAGCACGCCGCCGGCAGTGCCTCCGGAGAAGGCGATAACGCCCAGAACAATAATCTGGATTGTCTCCACAGTCAGGAACTGCGCTGCCGTGGCCGATGCGCCGACAGAAAGACCAAGCATAATAGTTACAGTATTCATAAGAGCGTTCTGCGCCGTGTCTGACAGACGGTTGGTCAGTCCGCTTTCACGGAAGAGGTTA
>JAAYOL010000156.1 GCA_012520395.1 Clostridiales bacterium | reverse complement strand
TCCAAATCATCCCGGATTCGGTCGCGCAGGCAGATGCAGTAAAATTCCGGCGCCTGCTCCTTCACCCTCATGACTTCGGATAGCTTGCATATGTACAGGCAATCGGGTTTTACAGCGCTGATTTCGCAGGGCAGCGGAGAAATTCTGCAAAAGGACAATGACGTTGGAAGGCTGATGTGCAGTTCGTAGCGGTAGTGGCTGATGCTGTCGAGGATAATATTTAATGATATATTCATATGTGCACACCTTACATCAAAATATTCTGCGCCTTTGCAGCTTAATATCTATACAAAAATAGTGTGATTCATAATGTGCCGAATATAGTGTTAATGCTCTTACTTGTACCTGGGCCTCGGACGGTAATGCTCGAAAATAACGGCGTCGTTATTCTCCTCGCTGTCCGGCCCGCGGGAGGTCCAGGCGACTCTCATCGCGCCTAAGCGCTCGCAGAGTCTGACCGTCAGCGGCTTGCATCCGATTCCGTATGCTATAAAATGGGGTCTCGCGATAAAATTCGTGAGCAGATTGCCTACCAGAAAGGCATTTGCTCTTCGAGTATCCTTCGCCATGTCCGCGGGATGATAGGCAAGCTGCCCGCGCAGCACTTCGGGGGCGTTGCGGCGAAACCAGCCGACGATACGGGGGTCAAAGCTCTCCACGCAGAAATCTCCTGCGTATCCCTTTAATAAGCTGTACGTCTTTTCGCAGAGTTCGCGGTTTTTATTGCCCTGTTTAAGCTCAACTATAAGAGGACCCCGGCCGCCAATGACCTCAAGCGCTTCAGAAAGAAGCGGTATTCCGTGCTCGGTACCGAAAAGACGAAGCCTGCTCAAATCCTCCCAGGTCGTGTCACCGACGCACCCGGTAGCTGCGCAGGCGCGCGTGAGGTCCTCGTCATGGAAAACGACCAGCTCGCCGTCCTTTGTGATACGCACGTCCAGCTCTATGCCGTAGCCAATTCTCGCGGCCTCCTCAAAGGCGGGCAGGGAGTTTTCCGGAATGCTTTTATCCGCTGTGTGCAGTCCGCGGTGGGCAAGGTTTCTCCCGTAAAACGGGGCGCGCATGCTCCCTTCCGCTTTGCCGGGCGCCAGTATATACGCCGATGCGGCTGCCGCGAGCGTTCCCCCGGCCGCAGCAAAAAATAAGCTCTTTGCCATATTATTTGACATAAATATACCTCCCGTGCGTATATTTTACAGTTTTTATCAGCTATAGTCAAATCATTCTTGAATTGATTATCCGGATAGTGTAAACTTTAATCGGTCAAAACATGTCTGCTCCGAATCTCAGCCTCCGGACACATGATTAAGAAAAGTCCGCACAGCCGGCTCCTCATTATCGTTTGCGCCTGCGCGCAAGGGAGGTCAATATGAAGCTCAATTACAGACGCACGCTTTTCGTCGGTCTGGCTTTTTTCCTGATTTGCGCGTTCTGGCAGGCCTACGACACGATTATACCGAAAATCCTTACGGACAAGTTCGGCATGTCTCAGGGCTTGTCCGGGGTCATTATGGCGCTGGACAATGTGCTGGCCCTGTTCCTGCTCCCGCTTTTCGGGATGCTGTCCGACAGATGCAAAAGCCCCCGCGGCAGGCGCACGCCCTTTATAATCTTCGGCACCATTATGGCCGCGGCCTTCCTGCTCATTCTATCCTTTACCGATGGAATGCAGGCGAAAAGCCTCTCGGCCATCGCAATAGACAATCCCTCGGCGCAGGAAACGCTGTATAATGCCGACCTCACCATTACAACACCGGGCGGAGAGAGCGTCGTAATAAGTGAAAGGTTTACAAAAGAGGAATTCACCGGCATTTTGATGACGAAAGAGGACGGCTCTAAAAATTCCGACTATACCAATTACGTGGTGCCCGCGCGGCAGGCCTACGCTGCCACCGTAACCGCGGAAAACAGGACGCCTCTGATACTTTTTGTTGTGGTGCTGCTTATCATACTGCTGAGCATGGCCACCTTCCGCAGTCCGGCGGTAGCTCTGATGCCGGATGTGACGATAAAGCCGCTTCGCAGCAAGGCAAACGCCGTAATTAATCTTATGGGCGCGGCAGGCGGTATAATAGTGCTTCTGCTCGGCTCGG
>JAAYOL010000155.1 GCA_012520395.1 Clostridiales bacterium | reverse complement strand
GCATTTTCTGGGGCGCTGCCAAGGCCTCGGGCGGCATACTTATGATTATAACCTGCGCCGCTACCTTTGCCACCATACTGACCAGAAACAATATCCCAACCATTAT
This sequence comes from Clostridiales bacterium, assembly GCA_012520395.1. Lineage (GTDB taxonomy): Bacteria > Bacillota > Clostridia > Oscillospirales > Oscillospiraceae > DUPK01. The sequence continues at coordinate 3,384 of JAAYOL010000155.1, read as the reverse complement.
AGGCAATTACATAATTTCAATAGCTCACACCCCGCTGATGTTCTTCTTATTGTTCAGTGTTTTTATGTTTTTACTCGGTATGTTTATGTCGGTCTCGCCGGCTCTGGTTATTTTAACGCCTATTCTTGCTCCGGCGGTTAAGGCCCTCGGCATAGATCCCGTTCATTTCGGCGTAGTCTTTGTCATCTGGATGTGCATAGGCACAGTTACGCCGCCGTTTGGCTCCGACCTGTTCATTGCCTGTGGAGTAGCAAAGATAGGGGCTACAGAGGCCTTTAAAAAGGTTTGGCCGTTTGTTGGCATTTACGTAGCCTGTGTTATCGTAATTATGCTGTTCCCTTCAATTACTATGTTCCTGCCGAGACTTCTTGGCCTTGCATAGTTCATGGGCATTTAAGCCTTCTTTAAGCATAGGAAAACCTGCCGTAATATCGGCAGGTTTTTCTGTGCTTAGAAGATGCCGGAAGGTCTTCGAACATAGGGCTAAAGTCTTTTGACCTGGTAGGCAGCTACTGATAAATTCAGTTTTCTGCAATCATTTTGCCAAATTTCACCGCGGCTTTTTGCGAATCGCTATCCGGATTCCAATGATTTCTAAGGCCCTCGCCCAGGATTTCAAAACCGGCACCTGACATGAGTTCATTAATTATTTTTACGGATTCGCCGCTCCAACCATAGCAGCCAAATGCGGCGGCCTTTTTACCCTTAAACCTGAGCTGTTTCATAAGGTGAATAAAACCGGCCACTGAATGCAGAATGCTGTTACAAATGGTCGGTGAGCCGATAACGACTGTTTTTGATTTAAACACTTCCGTAATCATGTCGTTATCATCGTTTTTTGCAAGGTTGTGAAGCTTAATGACTACTTCTGAATCGGCTGATGCGATTCCTTCCGCAATTCTTTCGGCCAGCGCCTTTGTCCCATTCCACATGGTGTCGTAGATAATGGTAATCTGATTTTCCTGATAGTCGTTTGCCCACTTGGCATATTTCTCAACTATCTGCATGGGGTTTTCTCTCCAAATAACCCCGTGACTGGTTGCGATTATATCAATTGGAAGGTTCAAGGCGGTTATCTCGTCCAGTTTTTTTCTGAGCATGGGGCTAAACGGTGTCAGAATATTTGCATAATACTTAATTGACTCATAGAAAAGTTCACATTGATCAACCAGGTCATTGAAAAGCTTTTCCGTCGCCAAATGCTGCCCAAAGGCATCGTTGCTGAAAAGGATATTATCCTGTGTCAGATAGGTCGCCATGCTGTCAGGCCAGTGCAGCATAGCCATTTCGACAAAAATAAGCTCCTTCCCGTTGCCGATGTCAATTTTGTCCCCGGTCTTTACCACATTAAAATTCCAGTCCTGATGATACTGGCCCTTAAGCGACTTGACAGCGTTTGCGGTGCAGTAAATCGGAGTGTCGGGAATACGCTCCATTAAGGCGGGGAGGGCACCGCTGTGGTCGACTTCACCGTGATTGGCAACGATGAAATCTATTTTGTTCAAATCAATCTCTTTTGCCAGGTTTTCAACAAACTCCTCTGCAAAGGGGGCCCAGACCGTATCAATCAATACGGTTTTTTCCTCTTGAATTAAATAGGAGTTATATGTTGAGCCTTTGTGGGTTGAATACTCATCACCGTGAAACTTCCGAAGCTCCCAATCAACCTTTCCTACCCAGTACACATTGTTTTTTACATGTTTCTTCAACAATAACACACCCTTCGTTATAATTGTCCCGCAGCAGAACCCGTGGAGCGGGGGAATTTCAATGCTATGCTGTTTTCCGTCGATTCCAAGGAAGGCTTCTTTATAATATCACTATATCTGACCTGAACTGCACTGTTTCTATTCTATCAATTTTTTCCTGTGGTGGGAACAGTTTTTTGATATTTCGCGTTTTTGTTGTTTCGCACAGACGGATAAAGATCTCAGGCAGTAGTTGTATTAACTATACAAACAGTTTGCGCTAAACAATGATAAATAATTATTTATAGTACACATTTACATATTGACTCGCAATTGTTAACATTTATTTGTGGATTATGGCATCGGCGTGAAGCATAGACATATATCGATGGGTTGGATGGTCTGAAAAATATAGTTAGGAGGAAGAAATATGCCAGTAGGTACTCTGTTATGGGTCGTTCTCGCCGCCATAGCGGCATCAATAGCGCTCAGCTATAAACTAAAGGTCAATCTAGGTATCCCCGCGCTCATTTTTGCATACATCATAGGCTGCTTCATACTTAAGATGAGGGTCAAGGAAATCGTTGCGTTATGGCCGACAAGCACGGTGTTTCTGCTCATGACGATAACGATGTTCTTCTCCTTTGCGGTGTTCAACGGTACATTACCGAAAGTGGCCAACAAAATACTATACGCGAGCAGAAATAATATATGGGCCCTTCCATTTCTCCTTCTCCTTGTCGGAGTTATTATCGGGGGTATGGGAGCGCCTCCCCCGGCTGTAAATGCGATTCTCGCGGTAATATGCTTTACAATCGCTATCCCGGCAGGGATGAGTCCGATGCTGATGGCGATAGTCGTCGTTTACGGCGGTGCCTCGGGCACCTTCTTTCCTTGGGCTGTCCAGGGTTCCATAGCGAAGGGCATAATGGGTGGCTTCGTTGGTGACCTTGCCGATGGCTATACATGGAAAATATTCCTAGCATGGCTTATGTTCACCGTTATTTGCTTTGCCATCGTCTACATTGCCACGAGAGGCCATAAGCTTAAGAAAATTGATATAGAAAAGCCCGAGCCATTCGATAAAATTCAGAAGAAAAACCTCATAATCATTATCATTGTTGCCATATTGATTATCATTCCACCGCTTTTCAAAATCATGCTGCCGAAATCTGCTTTTATAGCTTTTCTGGCGAGCACCCTTGATGTCCAGATGCTTGCGGTGATAGGCGTTTTCGTATGTACGGTAATGAAGCTGGGCGATGAAAAGCAGGCTATTGTAAAGGGAGTGCCCTGGAGCACAATCTTGATGCTAGGCGGTGTTTGCACACTAATGGGGGTTGCCACCTCCGCCGGAGTTACCGATTACATAGCGCAGTGGATTGGAAGCAGCATACCAGTTACTTTAATTGTCCCTGTTTTTACTATTCTTGCAGCGTTTTTGAGCCTGTTTTCCGGAGCGCTTACCGTAGTGTTCCCCATGCTAAGCGCAATGGCAATGCCGATTGCAGTGGCAGCCGGTATCGCACCTGCCGCGCTTTTTATAGGCATAATAATCGGCGGGTCCGCCACTGCTATTTCTCCGTTCTCGACTGGCGGCGCTACCATGATTGCCAACTGTCCGGACCAGAGCCTGCATGTAAAATTATTTAATGTCTGCCTTTTAGCGGCGGGAATGGGAGCGGTAATATCTCTC
>JAAYOL010000029.1 GCA_012520395.1 Clostridiales bacterium | reverse complement strand
TGGACAGAAGGGTGCTGAAAAGCTATAAGCAGCTAGTGCTCGCGCGGGGGCACACGCCCAACGACTACCTAGAAAAATTCGGCGCCCCCGCCGTAATACTCAACGCCTCAATTTGCGGCGGAATGGGGCTTGTCTACATACTTGTAACGGGTGGGGCCCTGAACGGTGCGACCCTCGGCTCAATAGTCACGGTAATGGGCTGCTCGGCCTTTGGCAAGAACCCGAGGAACATTGCGCTCATAATGGTCGGAGTTATGCTCGGCGGCTACATGAACACCTGGCCTATAAACTCCCCGGCGATGCTGCTGGCGGGGCTGCTGTGCACATCGCTCGCGCCTATGACAGACTATTTTGGTATGGTCGTGGGACTGCTTGCGGGTTTTCTGCACTCCTCGGTGGTGCTGTACGCGGGAACTCCTCTCGCGGGGCTTAACCTGTATAACAACGGCTTTTCCGCGGGGCTGGTCGCCACTGTGCTCTACCCCGTGCTCACAAAGTTCCTTAAGCATCACAGGGCGAAGTTTGGAACAAGGAACTTTCTTGATACATTTAACTAAACCAAGTAGAATTTAAAATAACAAAGGAGAACGCAAAAAAATGTTTAAAGATTATTACAAGGGGTTGCCGGAGGGCGGTGCCGATGCCTATCTCGAAAGATTGGGTATGCAGCGCCCCAAGCAGCTCACAAAGGAATACCTGGACGAGCTTGTAATGGCCCACCAATGCTGCATTCCGTTTGAGAATCTGGACATCTACGACCTCCACAAACCCGTATCAATAGTGCCGAAGGATCTGTTTGATAAGATTGTCACCCGCAAAAGGGGAGGCTACTGCTTTGAGCTCAACGGGCTTTTTGTGCTTCTCCTCCAGGCCCTCGGCTATGACGCCTATTCCTGTCCCTGCCGTGTGCTTAGAGAAATAACAGCCACGCCAAATCCAGTGCGCCACAGGGGAACCATCATTCGACTGGACGGGAAATACCTCTTCTGTGATGTCGGCTTTGGCGGACCGATGCCTCCTGCGACTGTCGTGCTGGAGGACGGCGTGCGACAGGTAATTGACGGGGAGACCTACTGGGTCGAGCGCAACAGCGAATTCTGGTGGACCTTAAAACGCCTTACAAAGGGCAAGCTAGAAATCGGCATGGGCGGCGCGCTGCCCGACGACGAGGTCCGAGAGGCCCCCGTCCTTATGCTTTCGCAGGCACAGTGGGAGGCGGTTGACTTCATTCTGCCTAACGAGTACTGCTCACTTGGGCCCAACGCCTCGTTTGCAAGGGAGAGACTGGTAAACGTCAAGAGAAGGGACGGCCATATTTCTCTGAGGGGGAATGTGCTCACCACCGTGAAAAACGGCGTACGTGAGCGCCGCGAGGTCACCGAAGAGGAGGCATGGGCCCTGATCAGGGACGAGCTGAAGCTTATAGTGGAATAATCCGCGCCGGATGCGGTGTTTTGATATAATAATGGCCCCGGGTTCTGAGTGAACCCGGGGCCATGCTATTTTATTCACAGATTTTCAAGCTGACTCAGCCACAGCGCGCTTGATGCGTCCGACGGCATTCTCCAGTCACTGCGGGGCGAGAGGCTCACCGAGCCGACCTTCGGGCCGTCCGGCATACAGGAGCGCTTAAACTGCTGGGAGAAAAAGCGCCTGAAAAAGACCTTCAGCCAGTGCAGTATGGTTTCGTCCTCATAAGCGCCGTCAAAGGCGTGCCTAGCAAGCCTGTATATTTTGGCGGGCGTGAAGCCGAAGCGCAGCGTGTAGTATAAAAAGAAGTCGTGCAGCTCATAGGGGCCGACCAAATCCTCCGTAAGCTGGCTGATTTCGCCCTTTTCATCAGAGGGCAGAAGCTCGGGCGATACGGGGGTTTCCAGAATGTCCTGAAGTACAGCCGAAAGCTCCCTGTCTGCCAGGCCCGCGGCATAGCGCACGATGTGGCGCACAAGGGTCTTGGGCACGGAGCTGTTGACGCCGTACATTGACATGTGGTCACCGTTGTAGGTCGCCCAGCCGAGGGCAAGCTCTGACAAATCCCCCGTTCCGACGACAAGGCCGCCCTCCTGATTTGCAATGTCCATAAGCACCTGTGTGCGCTCCCTCGCCTGCGAGTTTTCATAGGTCACGTCATGGACACTGCTGTCGTGCCCGATGTCCTCAAAGTGCCGGTTTACCGCCGCTGTGATGTCAACCTCCCTGAGCGTGACCCCAAGACAGGCGCAGAGCCTCTCGGCGTTTGTCCTTGTGCGCCTTGTCGTGCCAAAGCAGGGCATGGTGACAGCCGTTATGTCCGTTCGCGGGCGGCCGAGCATATCCATGGCCCTTACTGCCACGAGCAGGGCAAGGCAGGAGTCAAGACCGCCGGAGATGCCGAGCACGGCCGTTTTGGCGCGGGTGTGCTCAAGGCGCTTTTTCAGTCCCTGCGACTGTAATTTCAATATCGCCTCCGCGCGCTCGTTTACAAGCGCCTCGTCTGTGGGGACAAAGGGGTTAGGGCTTATCTTTAGGCTAAGCTCCGTTTCCCTGACTTCCTGATTAATTATGATGGACAAGATGTTTTTGTCCCCGGCGGAGGGATAGGCGTTTATGTTGTGGCGCTCAGTGGTCAGACGGCTTACGTCAATCTCGCTTATAAGCAGGTCCCTTTCCTCAAAGGGCCTGTTCTCGGCCAGTATTGCGCCGTTTTCACAGATAAGATGATGCTGGGAGAACACCATGTCCTGCGTCGATTCGCCGGGGCCGGCGTTGCTGAGGACATAGCCGCAGATAAGGCGCGCGGAGGTGGCCTGTACGAGAAGCCGGCGATAGTCATCCTTGCCCACAAGCTCATTTGAGGCCGAGGGATTCGCTATAATAACCGCCCCGGCGCGGCAGAGCGCCTCGCTCGGCGTGCTATGCGCCCAGAGATCCTCGCACAGCTCGACGCCGAAGGCGTAAGGCTCCAGCGTTTCGTGGCGGAAAATTATATGCCTGCCAAAGGGGATTTCACGCCCGCCGATACTTATGCTCCTGTTCCCATCCAGCGAGTCCGCCGGGAAAAACTGCCGCCCCTCGTAGAACTCCGAGTAGTTCGGTAGGTGTGTTTTTGGGATAATCGCCTTAATTTCGCCCCGGTGAAGCACGGCAGCGCAGTTAAAGAGCCTGTGCCCGTATCTCAGGGGCAGACCGACAATGACGACAGGGTACTTGTCCGCAGTGAAGCTGCAAAGCTCCGTAAGAGCCGCCCTTGTTCCCTGCAAAAGCGCTTCGGAATAAAAAAGGTCGCCGCAGGTGTAGCCGGTGAGGCATAGCTCGGGTAGAACCAAGAGGTTTACGCCCGCCCTGTCCGCCTCCGTAATGCGCTTTTTTATCTCCGAGGTGTTCGAAGCTGTATCGGCGACCGTAATTTTTACGGAGCCGGCTGCCACTTTTATAAATCCGTCTTTCATACAAGCATCATCCTTTGTGAGATTTACGCGTAGAGGGGCGCAAAGCGCCCCTCAAAATGCCATCTATTTCCCGCTGTCCCCGTAGTTTGACAGCACCCGGGCAGAGGGGTCGTTTACGTTGCAGCCCTCCCAGGCCTTGTTCGGCATCCAGAAGCCCATGACCATTTCGGCCTGGCCGGGATAGTGCCTTTCGAATATTTCGCGGTAGAGCAGCGATTCCTTTGTAAAGGGCCTTGCGAAGGAGTAGTTTTTGATTTTTGACTCATATTCCGCGTCGCCGTATATCTCTTCGGCGTGGGCTTTCAGATAGTCCACCATGGAGTGCCCCATGGCATCGCTAAAGGCCGCCTTCTCGCGGTATAAAATGCTGTTCGGAAGATAATCGCCCTCAAAGGCCCGTCTTAAAAGGTATTTGCCCTTGCTGTAGACGTTCATCTTTTTCGCCGGGTCAATCGCCATGACATATTTGACAAAGTCGAGATCGCCGAAGGGCACCCGCGCCTCAAGTGAGTTAACCGAGATGCAGCGGTCGGCCCTAAGCACATCGTAGGCGTAAAGCTCCCGCAGGCGCTTTTGCGCCTCCTTCTGGAACTCCTCGGCACTGGGCGCAAAATCCGTGTACTTGTAGCCGAACAGCTCATCGGAAATCTCGCCTGTGAGCAGTACGCGGATGTCGGTATTCTCGTGAATATATTTGCAGACCAGATACATGCCGATGCTGGCCCTGATTGTTGTGATGTCGTAGGTGCCGAGTATACTTATCACAGTCTCAAGCACGTTTAAAACGTCGTCCCTGGATATGATTACCTCGGTGTGCTCGCTTTTGATGTGTCCGGCGACCTCTCTGGCGTATTTCAAATCTATGGCATCGCCGCTCATGCCGATTGCAAAGGTGCGTATCGGCCGTTCCTGCGCTTTTGCGGCCACGGAGCAGACAAGCGAGCTGTCAAGCCCGCCGCTGAGCAGAAAACCGACCGGCGCGTCCGCGTCAAGCCTCTTTTCGATACCCGCAACAAGCTTCTCACGGATGTTTTTGCATATGGTCTCAAGGTCGTCGTGACAGACCGCCTCGACCTTTGCGATGTCGCGGTAGCAGACAAACTCGCCGTCACAGTAGTAGTGGCCGGGGGGAAAGGGCATGACCCTTTCCGTCAGGCCGACAAGGTTTTTCGCCTCGCTTGCAAACAGTATGCCGCCGCTGCCATCATAACCGTAAAAAAGTGGCCTTATTCCAATCGGGTCGCGCGCCGCGACGTAGGAATTCCTCTTTGAGTCGTAGATAATCAGCGCAAACTCGGCGTCGAGCATATCAAACATTGAAAGGCCGTACTCGCGGTAGAGCGGCAGAATAATTTCGCAGTCGGATTCGCCCTTAAAGACGTAGCCCTTTCTTTTCAGCTCCTCACGCACCGTGCGAAAGCCATAGAGCTCACCATTGCAGACGACGTAGTCCCCGCCCAGCTCAAAGGGCTGCATCCCGCTTTCGTTAAGGTCCATGATTGCCAGACGGTGGAAACCCAAAAGGCCACAGCCGGTCTTAATTATTCTGCTGGCGTCGGGCCCTCTTGAGGTTGTGCGGTCAAAATGCTCTTTAATTTTATCGGGGGAAATGCTCTCCCCGCAATAACCCATGATTGAACACATAAAAATACCCCTTAAAGTAATAAATTGCACAGCTCCTTTAACAATAGGACGAGCAGCTGTGACGGCCCGCGGTGCCACCTATATTACCCTAAGGGTCTCTCAAAGCCTCCAATCAGAGGCCGTCCGCATAACGCGCGGCAGTCGGCGCGCCTACTTGCCAGAGGCTTTCGGGTTGCAGCTCCAAAGTGTTATTCACGAGGGCTCTGCTATGCGGTTTCCACTGTCCCGCACTCACTGTAAACGATTTCCCACGCTACTTCTCTTTATCATAGCATTTGGATATTCGGTTTTATGCCCGGCAAAATACAGAAATTACCATATGTTTTGCGCCTGAGACATTTTATGTATTTTACTCCAGCGCGCGACATTTGTCAAGTGCTTTTCTGCCTGCAAAATGGCAAAGCCCGGCTTTTTTTGCATCGACAAATAGCTGAGGATATGCTATCATAATCCTAATGAGAATCGCCTTACGCTTAAGGCGCGCAGGGCCTGACGAAATTAAGCGCCCTGCCCGGCCGGCCAGAACGACAATCCCGCCGACGGGTTATACAGATAGCTATGAAAGGAGTACGTACGATGGAATCTAATATGAAAAAGCTTGGACTGGGAATGATGCGACTGCCGAGGCTGGAGGGCGGCAGGGATGCGGACATCGACAAAAAGCAGACCGCCGATATGATAGACCTCTTCCTTGAGCGGGGGTTCAAATACATTGACACCGCCTTCATGTACCATGACGGTGAGAGCGAAAAGGCTGTCGGCGAGCTGCTTGCCGCGCGCCATCCCCGCGAGAGCTTCTTTCTGGCCTCTAAGCTGCCCCTCTGGAGCATGGAGAAGAAGGAGGACATGGAGGAAATATTCAATACCCAGCTTGAGCGCACACGCGCCGGCTACTTTGACCGCTACCTCATTCACGGAATAGACAAGCGCCTGGTTAAGAAGGTGGACGAATTTGACGCCTGGGGCTATATGAAGTCACTTAAGGAAAAGGGGCTTGCACGCAGCATAGGCTTTTCCTTTCACTCCACTGCCGAGCATCTTGACGAAATTCTGACGAAGCACCCCGAAATGGAATTTGTCCAGCTGCAACTAAATTATGCCGACTGGGAGAGCGAGGATGTGCAATCCCGCCTCTGCTACGAGGTTGCCGAGAAACACAACAAGCCGGTGACGGTTATGGAGCCTGTACGCGGAGGGGCTTTGGCCGCCATGCCCGAGGGCATACGCGATATTTTCCTGCGCGCCGCGCCGGAGAAAAACATCGCCTCCTGGGCGCTGCGCTTTGTAGCAGAGCTTCCGATGGTCAATATGGTGCTCTCGGGTATGTCAAATATGCAGCAGCTTATTGAGAACATGGACACCTTCGATAATTTAAAGCCGCTCACAGAGGCGGAGCACAGGGTCATTTCCGAGGTGATGGAGGAGCTGAGCAAGATACCGACAATACCCTGCACAGCCTGCAAATACTGCACCCCGAATTGTCCGCAGAGCATAAATATCCCAAGGGTAATTTCGCTCCTGAACGATTACAATACCTATAGAAACCTCGACGCCAACGTAAGGCGCTACAACATGTTGACAAAAAGCGACAAAGGAAAGGCGTCAAGCTGCATTAAATGCGGAAAGTGCGAGAGCTACTGCCCGCAGAATATTAAGATTATGAGCGTGCTTGAGGAAGCTGCCAAGGCCTTTGAAGGCTGAGCCGGAAAAGCTCGGATTATATTCACACCGCTTAAGACGATAAACCAAAGCGCCCTGCCGAAAAGCCCGCCATCCACAGGTGTCGGAATGAAACTAATAACTGTCATTTCCGGGGACATGTGCCTCAGAAATGACACTTCTCACACAAGATGCATCGGCTTTTCCTTCCGGAATCGAGATGTATCTTGTGTGGCAAAGCCACTTTTTTGACAGTCTAAAAGCGCCCTGCCGACAGGCAGAGCGCTTTTTGTTTTTCTGTTTAACTCAGTCTCAGGGGAGGTAGTTCAGAGGGTCTGCCCTTTCGCCGCCCCAGGGACGGATCTCAAAGTGCAGGTGCACGCCGGTTGAGAGCCCGGTGTCGCCGGCGCTTGCTATTATGTCGCCCTGCGCGACCTTGTCACCGTAGGACACATAAAGGTCTGTGCAGTGTGCGTAGGCTGTAATATCGCCGTTGTCGTGCTGGATTTCCACCAGATTGCCGTATTCTCCGTAATAGCCCGAACAAATGACCGTTCCTCCGTCGGCGGCGCAGATGGGATCTCCGTAATTCAAGCCTATGTCAAGACCGCGGTGGTAGGAAGAACCGATTCCAATGTCACGATAGCCGAATTCAGAGGTGATGGGACCGTAGGCAGGCCATATGTAGGAGCCTGTGGAACGGTGGCGCGGTAAGGTGCCCACCGCGATGACTGCGGTGACCGGCTCCTCAAGCACGTCCGTCTCGTCTACAACGCTGTCAATTTCATTTCCGGACAGAATGGTGAGCCGCTCGGTGACCTTTACCTGACCGTTCGCGCCCTCGGTTAACACCTTGTATTCGCCCTCGTACATGGCGTCGTCAGTGACGTACTGAATCGGGTATGCCAGGGGGGCGGTGTATTCAACCTTTTCGACAGTTTTAATGTTTAGAACAGATTTGCCCTGAGAGCTCTTGGTATTCAGCAACTGTGTCATCTCCGCAAGATCAGGGAGAGAGCCCTTGGGAACAAAGACCTGCTTAATGGCGGTGGATTCCGCAAAGCTTGCCGAAAGTGAGGTGGGGGACATGCTGCGCTCCAAAATCGATGCCAGCAGAGACTCAATATCCTTGCGGTTTTCCGTACCGCCGATAGGCTCGCCGTCCACCGTGAGCACATACAACTGCTCAAGGCAGTCCATATGCTTAAGGATGGCGTTGGTAAGCTCATAGGTGCTGAGGTTCTTTGCCGCAACGCCCTTTCTGTAGGAAATGCCCTCCGAAATACAGCTTGGATAGCCGAGTATCTCGGCCGCCTTCTCCTCGGCGTTCTTCAGCGCCTCTTTGACAGCTTCGGGAGACTCGACAACGCCTACAAGCTCGCCGTTGAGGAGGACGGAGGTAGTGGGGTTCACACCTGCCGAAACAAATAATGCCGACAGAGCAAATAAAAGTACAATACAGGCATATCTGTTTTTAAGTAAGGTCTTAATGTTCCTAAACTTAATATTCCTAAGCCATTTTAAGTCAAGATTGATGGGGAGGGTTTTCCGCTGGGGCACTTCCTCGGGACTTTCCTTGTTAAAATCGTCTGACGATTGTGTGTCCATATCGAACCTTCTCCTTCCGGGAGGTAACGGATGGCATATCCTGCAAAAAAGCTTCAAAAGAAAGGCGCTGACAAGCGCACTAAGGCACCATCCGAACTTAGTGAACAAAACAATACAACATTATTTGCTCCGCGTCAAGCAAAATGACGAATTAGTAACAAATTCTTAACAACTACCCCCCTTCATTTTGCAACCCCGGGATGCAAATAAACCAGCGCAGTCCTCTGAGGGAGGACGTTTGTGCACACCCGAAAAACGCCCGCGGCGGAAATTGGGCAGGTAGGTTTCCGCCCGCTAGGTAAAATTTATCGATGAGTGTTCCGCGGGAGGACAAATCAAACTGCCCCGGGCAGCTGTCTGCGTTATTCTTTGGTTTAAGCCCGCTTCCGGCATATTTTGGGGGTCGGACAAATATACTTGTATAAATCACATGGAAAGGGTGTTTAATATGGCATACGAAGAAAAATATAAAAAGCCCGAGCAGCCCCACAATCTGATACTTGAGGGCAGGCGCCGCCTGTCTGTCTCCGGAGTCGAGGATGTTGAGAGCTTTGACGAGCACGAGGTTGTCCTTTCGACACTCAGCGGTATGCTCATAGTCAAGGGTGAGGATTTGCATATTGAGAAGCTGAGCCTTGACGGGGGTGAGCTTGTACTGGAAGGTGAGGTCGAATCAATGACTTATGAGGCGAGGCAGCGCGAGAAGGGTGGCTTCTGGTCGCGTCTGTTCAAATAAAAAACATGGACATTTCTCCCTCCTACCAGCTAGTCGAGGCCGCCCTTTCGATTGCTTTAGGTTTTGCCCTGGGAATAGTATATGACCTTTTCCGGATAATGCGAAGGCGGCTGGGCGCCCTGCATCTGACGGCACTGTTTGATGTCCTGTACTGGCTGCTCGCCGCCGCCTGCCTGTTTTTCTTCGGGGCCGGGGCTTCTCAGAGGGGATTTCGGCTGTTTATGTTCGCCTTCGCATTTCTGGGCGGCGCCGTCTATTTTCTCACTCTCAGCTCACCCTCCATGTGGCTGTTGGAGAAATTTGCGGACTTTTTACAGTTTGTGGTCAAATGTTTATGCCTTCCCTTTGTGTTTACCATAAAATTTCTCAAATTTTTAAAAGAAACATCAAAAAGGGTATTTCAATATTTGAAGAAATGGTTTAGAATAAGTAACAAGGGTTTTTTGCCCTCTGAACGTTTTAGTGTCCGGTCTCGTTATACGAAGGAGGAGCGCTTTGAAAAGCAGGAAGGCAAGCATTATTACGAAGCTGGTCGTATTGGCGGCGATAGGCTACTCGATGGTGACGCTCGTCTCGCTCAGCGCAAGAATCGAAGCGGCAGAGGCGGCAAAAGAGGCGCTACTCAGGCAGGTGGCGGAAAAAAGAGAGCAAAACGCAGCGCTTGAGTACAGCATCCAGCACAGCGACGACCTTGAGACAATCAAGGATGTCGCGCGTGAAAAGCTGGGCCTCGTTATGCCCGGCGAAATTATCTTTTACGATGTAAGCAGCTAAAAAATATGTGTTTATTCTTAAGGGAGGAAGTTTGTTCTATATGGATTTGGAAGTGGGGGCTATTCTGGAGGGCAAGGTCACCGGAATCACAAAATTCGGTGCTTTTGTCTCTTTCCCCTCGGGTAAGTCAGGCCTTGTGCATATTTCCGAGATTGCGTACCCTTATGTTCAGAATGTGAGCGATCACCTCGTCGACGGGCAGGCAGTCAAGGTAAAAGTTATAGGCATTGATGAAAACGGGCGGATTAACCTATCCATCAAAAAAGCCGTTGAGCAGCCAAGACCTGCATCCCGTGCTTCTCAGGCACCTATCAGAAATCAGCAGGCAGTGAGAACCGCGCCGTCCAGGGCGCCCGCGGTTCAGACAGTTGCGGCCCCGTCGCCGGAACTCTCCTTTGAGGATAAGCTAAGGCGGTTCATGCAGGACTCAGACAGTAAGATATCCGGCATCAAGCAGTACTCGGACAGGAGGAGCGGCTCGCGCCGCCGCGGCAGATAAGGAAACCGGGGCGCCATGATTACATGGCGCCCCTAAAATATGCTGTCCTGAAAAAGGCCCTGCCGAGGGAATCGTGCAAAAAAAGTGCGGACCGCTTTTAACGGCCCGCCAAATGGGGTTGTGGGATAAAGATATGAACCGCCACGAAACTGCGGCGGTTTGAAAGCGGCGCTTTAACGCCCCCCTCAAACCATTGGATAAGCTGTGATTTAAATATACAGCATTTGCCACAAATTGTAAATAGCAAAAGCCGACGAAAGAAAACTAGTTTTGTCGGATTGGGTGGAATAATTTTAAAGGCGGGAGTTTATGCGAGAAGTAAGTTTTGAGACCATAGCCGAAACGGTCGCGAGGCTCTGCCTCAGGGCCAATACCGTCCTGTCTCCCGATATCGGCATAATGCTGGAGTCCTGCTGGGAGACCGAGTCGTCGGAGGCGGGTGCGGGTGCTCTGCAAGACATGGTTTGGAATTTCAAGTATGCCGCCGCGGCCGGCGTTCCCATCTGTCAGGACACGGGGATGGCCGTTGTTTTTGCCGAGGTTGGCCAGGAGGTACATATTACGGGCGGACTATTTTCGGACGCGGTGGACGAGGGTGTGCGCCGTGGCTATGTGGACGGTCTGCTTCGCCTCTCGGTGGTCAAAGACCCGCTGCGCCGTGAGAATACCGGGGACAACACCCCGGCCATGCTGAACGTAAGGCTGGTCGAGGGCGACAGAATACGCCTGACCGTTGCCCCCAAGGGCTTCGGCAGCGAGAACATGAGCGCGATGAAGATGTTTCTGCCCTCCTCGACCCGGGAGGAGATTATTGATTTTATAACCGATACGGTTGCGGCGGCCGGCTCCAACGCCTGTCCGCCCGTCATTTTGGGCGTAGGCTTAGGCGGCACGATAGAGCGCGCCGCCCTGATTGCAAAGATGGCTCTGCTGCGCCCGATAGACGAGAGAAACCCCGACCCCTTTTACGCGGATATGGAGAGAAGGGCCCTGGAGAGCATAAATAAGCTGGGCATAGGGCCGCAGGGCTTCGGCGGAAGACATACGGCCTTGGCCGTGAACATAGACGTTTCGCCCACACATATAGCGGGCCTGCCCTGTGTTGTAAACGTCGGCTGTCATGTGACAAGACACGCCAGCGCTGTAATATGACTGCATCCGGTGCCCTCACCTTAAGCAGACATCCGGTGCCGCGAGACGTATTAGCATAATGAAGCGCTAATTTGCCTATGAGAGCTTAATTATTTATTCAAAAAACACACCTGTTTGCCGTAAATAATATTGCTAAGCTCGTAAAAAAGTGCTAATATAGTTTTACCTGTGCAGATTTGCGCAGAAACAAACGACTTATTTTTATAGGAGAATTGACAATGAAAAGGATTACTGCGTTTATTCTGGCCGCGCTGATGTGCGTGGCGGTCTTCACCGGCTGTGCGAAGAAGGAGAAGGAGGACTGGGGGTACATAAAGGACAAGGGCGAGATGATAATAGGCATCACCCTGTTTGCCCCGATGAACTACAAGGACGAGAGCGGTGAGCTCATTGGCTTTGAGACCGAGTTTGCCGAGGCCGTCTGTGAAAGGCTCGGCCTTAAGCCGAAGTTTCAGGTCATAAACTGGACGGCCAAGGAGACCGAGCTGAGCGCCAAATCCATTGACTGCGTATGGAACGGCATGACGATTGACGATGAGCGCTTGCAGAACATGGACATCTCCATACCCTATCTGATGAACAAGCAGGTCATGGTCGTGAAGGCCGAGAACGTTGAGAAGTATTCTGACCTGGCGAATATTGCCGGGGCCTCGGTTGTGGCCGAGAAGAAGTCCGCCGGCGAGTCGGTCGTCCAGACCGACGAGGCGTTTAAGGATGCAAACTATACTGCGGTTGATACTCAGGCCAAGGTGCTCATGGAGATCGCCGCAGGCACTGCCGACATCGGCGTTATAGACTATGTAATGACCATCGGCTCTATAGGCGAGGGCACGGATTACGCGGGGCTTGAGGTAGTTGAAGCTGTCGATTTTGCCGAGGAGGAGTACGGCATCGCCTTCCGCAAGAACAGCCCGGAAACCCTTAGAAAGATCAATAATACGATACAGGAGCTGGCGGACGAGGGCACTCTCATGGAGATAGCCAAGAAGTACAAGCTTGAGGACCTCCTGCTCGTGAAATAAAAAACCTCGGCCTGAGCAATAAATACCTCCCACAGGGCGGATTCGGATTATATTGCTCAGGCTACCAAAAGGCGGTCTGCAAATGTCGTTTCAAACGGTTACAAAGGTGCTCCTGCAGGGCTTCGGGGAAAACTGCGTCATATTCGGCGTAACGCTGCTTTTCGCCCTGCCCCTGGGATTGCTCATATCATTCGGTTCAATGTCCCGTTTCTGGCCGCTAAAATGGCTTACAAGAACCTTTGTCTGGATCATCAGGGGTACGCCCCTGATGCTCCAGCTTTTTGTGGTCATGTATGTGCCCGGCCTGCTGTTCGGGGTTGTGATGCCCAATAGGGTGCTGGGGATAACGGTTTCCCCGCGTATGATGTCCGCGCTTATAGCATTCATTATTAACTACGCCGCGTATTTCTCGGAGATATACCGGGGCGGCATAGAGAGCATACCGGTAGGACAGTACGAGGCGGGACAGGTGCTCGGCATGACCGGACCGCAGATATTTTTTAAGGTAGTGCTCATGCAGGTGGTCAAGCGTATCATACCGCCGATGGGCAATGAGGTTATAACGCTAGTCAAAGACACCTCGCTAGCCCGCGTTATCGCCGTGCAGGAGATACTCTGGCTCGCAGAGGAATTTACCGCCGTGGGCCTCATATGGCCGCTGTTTTATTCAGGCGTGTTCTTCCTCACATTCTGCGGAGTTCTTACGCTGCTGTTCGGCTATATCGAGCGGAAGTTTGACTATTACAGGGGTTAATTATGTCTATATTAGAAGTGCGCGATGTCCGCAAGTCCTTCGGTGATACCGAGGTTTTGAAGGGTGTCGGATTTACAATGGAAAAGGGCGAGGTGCTGGCCATTATCGGCAGCTCGGGAAGCGGCAAGACGACACTGCTGCGCTGCCTTAACTTTCTGGAGACGCCGGATGCCGGCCGGATACTGGTAAACGGAGAAATGCTGTTTGACGCTGCGGATATGTGCGCCCGCAGCGAGGCGGAGCTGCGTAAAAAGCGCCTGCATTTCGGCCTTGTTTTTCAGTCCTTTAACCTTTTCCCCCAGTACAACGTGCTGAGGAACGTGACCCTCGCAATGGAGCTTCTGTCCCGGGAGAGCCCGGACTTCAAAAAGAACCGCAAGGAGATTTGCCAGGAGGTGGAGAACAGGGCGCTGGCCCTGATTGAGCGCGTCGGGCTCTCGGATAAGACTCATGCCTACCCCTGCCAGCTCTCGGGCGGTCAGCAGCAGCGCGTGGCCATAGCCCGCGCCTTAGCACTCTCCCCGGAGATACTCTGCTTTGACGAACCGACCAGCGCGCTCGACCCGGAGCTTACTGGCGAGGTGCTCAAGGTAATACGCAATCTCAAATCCTCGGACAGCACCATGATAGTCGTAACCCACGAGATGGAGTTTGCCCGCAACGTCGCCGACAAGGTCATATTCATGGCCGACGGCATAATAGAGGAGGAGGGCACGGCGCAGGAGGTCTTTGATAACCCGAAGAGCGAGCGCACCCGCGCCTTTTTCAGCAACTACACAGAGCAGTAAAATTAGCGCTGCCCGGTTCCGGCAGCGGATGCTGCTTATTCCGTCCGTTTCACCAACGACGAAAAAACACTGCCTGCCAAGACACTGATATGTTTTGGCAGGCATTATTTATTGACTCACGATAATCCCTCTCTGATGGGTATAATTAGCAAAGCCAAGACTTTGGCGGGAGGACTATATGTTTTTTACAATAAGATCCGGTAACAGACTGACGCCCGGCTCCAAGGCGGCAGCTGATTAAAGCAGCTTGTTAATCTCCTCACTGACCTGCTTTCTCATTTCGTATACCCACTGCTCGTCAAAGTCGAGGTTCAGGGCCTTGGAAAAGGAATAATACAGATTTACCTTCTGGTAGTACTCCTCGTAAACCGAGAGGGAGTGGGAATTCAGGGTCGGTCTGGAGAGCTTTTCCGCCTTCATGGTAAAGGTTTCCTCAACATAGATGATAAACTGGGCCAAAAGCTCCTCATTATTCACGTCAAAGGGCAGCGACATCAGCTTCCACTCCAGCGCCTCGGGCAGCTTATAGGGCTTTAGCCTGTCCAGAATCAGAATAAAGTCCCTGATGTCCTTCTTGCGGTAGTATGCAAGGGGCTCCTCCCTTGTGCTCCAGAGCGCGAGCTTTTCTTTAAGTGGCAAAATCCCGATGTCCAGAATAGCCTCCCCGGGGCCTACGACGGCCTTCTCGATTTCGTCGTCCTGAATATCGAGGCGGTTTTCAATAAAGGAGATATCGTCCTCCGTGCAGGCGACATACCCGACCTCGTATATTCCGATGCGCCCGGCCCTGCCGGCAATCTGCTTTACCTCCTGCGAGCTGAGATAGCGAAACTCCTCGCCGTCAAACTTCTTAATCTCGGTGAAAACAATCCTTCTGATGGGGAGATTAACGCCCATCCCTATTGCATCCGTCGATATCAAAATCGGGTTTTCCCCGCTTACAAAAGCGGCGTATTGCAGCCGCCTGACCTCCGGGGGCAGATCCCCGTAGATGACGCTGTTGTATATCCCGCGCTCCGTAAAGTGTCTTGAGAGCTCAAGAACCCGTCTCTTCGAAAAGGCGACCAGCGCATCACCCTTTTGCACGTCGCCCGGCCTGACTTTGGTGCTTTGGGTCTGAAGCGGAACCAGGCGGGAATACTCGCGTATTTCAAGCTCGTCTCCGCAGTCGCTTATCATCCTGACGAGCTGTTCTTTCACATTCAGCGCACCGCAAAGGTGTATTTCCGGACAGCACAGCCCCAGTATCGCCCGCGTCCAGGCATCGCCGCGCTGAGGGTCAGAGAGCAGCTGCACCTCGTCAATTACGGCAACATTGTAGAAGTCCTGTATATTCGCCTTTTCCACGGTGCAGCTGGAATGACGCGCCCCCTCAACCCTTATCTCCTCCTCACCCGTGAGCAGGTTGCAGGGCAGACCCTCGCTGTTAAGGCGCTCAAAATTTTCAAGGGCAAGTATCCGCAGCGGGGCGAGGTAAACCCCCCTCTCGCTCTGCTTCAGACGCTGCAATGCGTTATAGGTCTTGCCCGTATTCGTCTCGCCCAGATGCAGGAAGAATCGGCGCTTAATTCCCCTGGCCCGGGGATAGTCGTCCTTGGGGTTTTCGGGCAGCAGGCGGTTGAACTGTTCGGCGACTATTTTCGGGATATGGTTTGTCACAAGCACGGAGATGAGGCCCGAGCTCAGATAAGCCTTGAAATTTCCCGAGACAATCTCGTCAAATTTATAATCTGTTTTATTCCTGCTGTTGTAGTGCTCCAGCAAGCGCGCCGAGACCTCGCCGAGCAGGCCGACATAGCCGTCGTAAAGCTCCCGGTACTCGGTGATGCCCGCTGAGGGCAGCGCTTTCAAATCCTTGAGTTTTTTTCTTATAACAGACTCCAGATGCCATAGCTTGTTGCTTTTGGTCTGGGAGGCCTGCAAACTTATCCTCGGGAACTGCTTTCTTAAGTAGTCAAATTCACGCCTTGCTCTCCGGTCCTTTTTCACTAAGCCCTTACCTCCGCCATAGTTGTCTATACTATTTTAGCCCTAAAATCACTAAAAATTAAGTCTTTTGAAGGAAAAAGGCAAATAATAAGGCAGCTTCAGTGTTTGAAGCTGCCTCAAGCTATCGATACGCCATTTATTGGCGAACCGTTGCCCTTATTGGGGCAGGTAATCCAAGGGGTTTACGCTAGCGCCGTTGAGCGTCATTTCCAGGTGCAGGTGCGGCTCCCGGCCCGCCTCGTATATCGAGGTCTCTCCAACCCTGCCGATGAGGTCCCCCATCTCGACGTTGTCGCCGATACCTACCAGCACGTCTGTGTCAAGGTTTGCATAGACACTTACAAAGTCGCCGTCATGCTCTATGGTGACTGATGTTCCGTGCATCTCGTTCTTTTCAACATTTACGACCGTTCCGTCAGCTATCGCGGAAACAGCGGTGCCGAGGTCGGAGACGATGTCTATGCCAGCGTGTGTGCGCCAGTCAGCCATAGTCGGGCTGTATATCAGCGCGTCCATGGAATAGGGCATTGAGATATCGCCGGAAACAGGCCACATAAAGGTCTTGGGGTTGGGCTTGGACTCTGGATTCGGAGCAGGGGTCTGGGTTTCAATGGGGCCCTCGCCCTGATTGCTCTCGGGGTTCTCACCTGCATTGCTTTCAGGATTCTCGCCCGCATTGGAGCCGGGTGTACCTGCGGGGGTCTGGGGATTGAACACGTCCTCCCCATTAACTGGCATCTCTGCTGTCACTCTTTGGCCTACATCGGTAAATTCGAGCACAGCCCAGGTGCCGACGCCTACGATGGCGACGCACAGGATAAGGGCTATGTAAAAGCCCTTACCGGCAAAAAAATTGCGAATTCGTTTGTTTTTCATGGATAATTTTACCTCCAAAAAAGCTCTCTGCCGACATTTTTGACGACAAAGAGCTTTTTTATACAGAGATTTGGAAAATTTTTGATATTTTTATTCCTATCTACTATCTGATATTAAAAAATGTGTTAATGCCGGGGTACTCGGGAACGTCGAACAGCTCGTCCTCGATTCTGAGGAGCCGGTTGTATTTTGCCACCCGGTCACTTCTGGACGGGGCCCCGGTTTTTATCTGGCCGGCATTGACGGCAACGGCCAGGTCTGCGATTGTCGAGTCCTCAGTTTCGCCGCTGCGATGTGAGATGACGGCGGTGTAGCCGGCACGATTTGCCAGCTGTATGGTGCTCAGCGTCTCGGTCAGCGTGCCTATCTGGTTGGGCTTTATGAGAATTGAGTTTGCAACTCCCAGCTCAATGCCCTTGCCAAGCCGCTCGACATTCGTCACGAACAGGTCGTCGCCCACTATCTGGATTTTCCTGCCCAGCTCGTCGGTGAGCATCTTCCAGCCCTCCCAGTCGTCCTCGGCCATGCCGTCCTCGATGGAGATAATGGGGTATTTGTCAACGAAGTCCTTCCACATAGCGACCATTTCGGCGCGGGAGAGCTTTCTTTTGGACTTCGGCATTTGGTAATAGCCGCCGTCCTCGTTTACAAACCACTCGGAAACCGCGGAGTCCATGGCTATTTTAAAATCCTCGCCCGGCTTGTAGCCGGCCTTTTCGATGGCCGTTACGAGGGCCCTCAGAGCGTCCTCGTCCTCGGCGAGATTCGGGGCATAGCCACCCTCGTCGCCGACGCCGGTGGAGGGGGCAACCTTTTTGAGAGTATGGAAGACCTCGGAGCACATACGCAGCGCCTCACGGAAGCTAGTCGCAGAGACAGGCATTATCATGAATTCCTGAATATCAACGTTGTTGGAGGCGTGGGCGCCGCCGTTGAGTACGTTCATCATCGGCACCGGGAGAACCTTGGCTCCCACGCCGCCTATATAGTTGTAAAGAGGCATTCTGAGTGCCTCTGCAGCGGCCCTTGCACAGGCCAGGGATACGCCGAGGACGGCGTTTGCACCCAGCCTTGACTTGTTGGGGCTGCCATCGAGCTCAACAAGGAGCTTATCTATGGAGGGCTGGTCCATGGCGTTTAAGCCCAACAGCGCCTCCGCTATTTCCGTGTTTACGTTTTCAACGGCCTTTAAAACACCCTTGCCGAGATAACGGCTCTTATCCCCGTCGCGCAGCTCGCAGGCCTCATAAATGCCGGTGGACGCGCCGGAGGGCACCGCCGCCAGCCCTACCGTGCCGTCATCAAGCGCGACCTCGACCTCGACCGTCGGATTTCCGCGTGAGTCCAGGATTTCCCTTGCAAGCACGTCAACAATCTCAAGGTATTCCTTCATGATATTGCCTCCTGTTAATTAAAAATATAATAACTTTTTAGACTTTACGTTCTCAAAATCAGGCTCTCGCCCGTCATCTCAGGCGGCTTTTCAAGGCCCATCAGTTCGAGCATTGTCGGGACTATGTCCGACAGCCTACCGTCTCTGAGCCGTACGTCCGCCCCGCAGACGATAAAGGGCACGGGGTTTAGCGTGTGCGAGGTGCAGGCTGAGCCGTCCCTTGCAATTAAGCTGTCACAATTGCCGTGATCGGCTGTAACAAGGGCGATGCCGCCCATCTCGCGCACTGCCTCCAAAACCTGGCCCAGGCAGGTATCCACGATTTCAACCGCTTTTACAGCCGCCTCAAAGACGCCAGTGTGCCCGACCATATCGCAGTTTGCGAAGTTTATTATCACAGCGTCGTATTTTCCGCTTAGTATGCGCCTGCAGGCCTCCTCACATACCTCATAGGCCTTCATTTCAGGTATCAGGTCATAGGTGGGGAATTCGCGACAGGAGGGGATGAGCACCCTGTCCTCGCCACTGTATGGCTTTTCCACCCCGCCATTGAAGAAGAAGGTGACATGGGCATACTTTTCGGTCTCGGCTATGCGCAGCTGCGTCATTCCCAGGCGGCTTATAAATTCACCGAAGGTGTTTTGCGGCACCGTGGGCGGAAAAGCCACCGTTACGTTCGGCATTTTTGCATCGTACTGAGTGGTGCAGACAAAATTGACGCGGAGAAAGCCCGCCCGGCGCACAAAGCCATCAAAATTCTCGTCCACAAAGGCACGGGTCAGCTGCCTGGCCCTGTCGGGCCTGAAGTTCAAGAAAATCACCGTGTCGTTTGCCTTTACCCGGCCCTTGGGCGCGGTTATTAACGGCTCTATGAACTCGTCGGTTATGCCGAGTTCATAAGACTCGCGCAAGGCCCCGACCGGGTCGTCTGTCGCTGTGCCCTCGCCGAAAACAAGGGCGTCGTAGGCCCTTTGCACCCTATCCCAGCGCCCGTCGCGGTCCATGGCGTAATAGCGGCCTATAACCGTTGCGACCTGGGCACCGTATTCCCGGCACCTTTCAACACAGTCTGCCATGTAGGCCTCTCCGCTTGTGGGGGAGGAATCTCTCCCGTCGGTGAAGCAATGGACATAAACGCTACCTGCGCCGCGCCTTTTGCACAGCTCAAGCGCTGCGTAAAGGTGGTTTATGTCACTGTGCACGCCCACATCGGACAGAAGAATAAAAAGATGCACAGCGGTACCCTTGTCCACCGCCTCATCTATTGCGGAGATATATACCTCATTGTCGAAGAAGGAGCCGTCCTCTATCGAGTTTGATATGCGCAGCAGGTTCTGGTAAACTATCCTGCCGGCGCCAATGTTCGTGTGGCCGACCTCGCTGTTACCCATAGTCCCCTCCGGGAGTCCAACATCCCTGCCGCTGGCTGAGAGAAGCGAGTTGGGGCGGGTTTTCAGCAGCGTGTCCAGGACCGGGGTGTTCGCCGCGGCTATGGCGTTGCCGGCGTGAGGGGGGCCTATGGCATATCCGTCAAGTATTATCAGGGCAGTTGGAATCTTCATATTTTCCTCCATTAAGCGGGAGCTTTATTGGTTTGCAGCTTCAATAATTGCGGCGAAATGCTCGGGGTCGAGCGAGGCGCCGCCTATAAGGCCGCCGTCTACATCGGGCATGGAAAGCAGCTCTGCTGCATTACTGGCATTCATGGAGCCGCCGTACTGTATGGTGACGGCGCGCGCAATCCGCGCCCCGTAAAGGCTGCGGATAACGGCCCTTATACGCGAGCAGACCTCATTTGCCTCGCTCGCTGTGGCTGTTCTTCCGGTGCCTATCGCCCAGATGGGCTCATAGGCTATTATGACGCGGCGCATCTTCTCGGCTGGTACGCCGCCGAGGGCGAGCTTGACCTGCATGGAGATATGCTCCTCGGTCACGCCCCTTTCACGCTGCTCAAGCGTCTCGCCGACACAGACAATGGGGATGAGGCCGGCGGCGAGGGCGGCCCTGACCTTGGCGCTGACGATTTCGTCGGTCTCGCCGTAATAGGCCCGGCGCTCGCTGTGGCCGACAATAACATATTTGATACCGAGGTCACGCAGCTGAGCGGCCGAGACCTCGCCGGTATAGGCTCCGGCGTCCTTGTCGCTGACATTCTGGGCTCCAACAGCTATGCGGCAGTCGCGAAAGGATTTTATGAGCCGCGGCAGCATCACAAAGGGGGCGCAGATTGCGATCTCGCAGTGCCTTACTTTCCCGGACGACGCCCGAAGGGTATCGGCATAGGCCTTGACCTCCGAGGTGAGCATGTTCATCTTCCAGTTACCTGCGATTACCGTCTTTCTGTACTTTCTGTTCATTAAAGCCCTCCTTTTATTTATCGAGAAGACAGGCCACGCCGGGCAGCTCAATTCCCTCTAAAAACTCCAGGGAAGCGCCTCCGCCCGTTGAAATATGTGAAATCCTGCTTGCCAGTCCAAATTGATTTACGGCGGCAGCGCTGTCACCGCCTCCAATAATAGTAAAGGCAGAACTCTCTGCCATGGCCTTTGCCACGGCCACAGTGCCTGCAGCGAAGGCGGGGAACTCGAAAACACCCATCGGCCCGTTCCAGACGACGGTCTGCGCCGCCTTAATCGACCCGGCAAAGATTTCCGCAGTCATCGGTCCGATGTCAAGGCCCATCTGATCCGGGGGCATGGCGTCGCAGGATACGAGCGTCGGCTCTGCGTCCGCCGAGAACTCAGGAGCGACAATGGTGTCAACGGGCAACAGCAGGGAAACGCCCTTCCCCGCCGCCTCTTCGAGCACCTGCCGGGCATAGGGCATCTGCTCCTCCTCGCAGATGGATTTTCCGATTTCCTTGCCCTGCGCCTTTAAAAAGGTGTAGGCCATACCGCCGCCGATAAGAATCGTATCCGCCTTTTCAAGCAGGTTTTTAATGACTCCAAGCTTGTCGCTAACCTTAGAGCCGCCGAGTATGGTTACAAAGGGGCGCCTCGGCTTGTTCAAAGCGCCGCCAAGCGCCTCAAGCTCCCTGGCGAGAAGCAGACCGCCCACCGCGGGCAGAAAGTGTGAAACACCCTCGGTTGAGGCGTGGGCGCGGTGCACGGTACCGAAGGCGTCGGAGACATAAATATCCGCCATGGATGCGAGCTTTTTCGCGAAGCCCGGGTCATTTTTCTCCTCCTCCTTATGGAAGCGGAGGTTTTCAAGCAGCATCACCTCGCCCGGCTTTAAAGCCGCGGCCATGCTGACGGCCTCGTCGCCGATTATATCTCCGGGGAATTTTACCGGCCTGTCCAAATGCTCGGACAGTCGGGCGGAAATGGGCCTTAGCGAGAGATCCTCACGCCACTGCCCCTTGGGACGGCCCAGATGCGAGCAGGCGATTACAGAGGCCCCGCCCTCCAGAAGATAATTAATAGTGGGTAGGGAGGCTAGTATGCGGGTCTCGTCCGAGATATCGCCGGTTTTTTTGTCGAGCGGGACATTTAAATCACATCGGAGAAGAACTCTCTTACCGCTTACGTCAATATCCCTCACGGTTTTTTTGTCGCAATTCATCAACCATATCTCCTTGTTGTTAGTCATTCTGGTGTTTTCTTTAAGGCTAAGGGTTTGCAATACCGCTGCATTCCAGGCCCGGGAATCCCTGCTGGCGCAGCGCCTCGTAGCACAAAACAGCAACTGAATTGGCAAGATTTAAGCTCCGCGCACCGCCTACCATCGGAAGACGTATGCAGCGCGTGGCATATTTTTTAAGCAGATGCTGCGGAAGCCCCGCTGTCTCCCTGCCGAATAAGATATAGGCTCCGTCCGTGAATAAGGCCTCGCTGTATGAGAGCGTGGCCTTGGTTGTTGCAAGCCAGATATTTCCGTCGTCATTCTTTGAGAAAAAATCGTCCAAATTTTCATATACGCGAATATCGACCAGATGCCAGTAGTCCAGCCCCGCCCGCCTGACAGCCCTGTCCGATATGTCAAAGCCAAGCGGTTTTACGAGATGGAGGACGCTGCCGGTAGCGGCAGCGGTCCGAGCTATATTGCCCGTGTTCATGGGTATCTCGGGCTCGACCAGAACTAGATTTACCATAGAAAAGGATGATCCTTTCAGAAAATGCGCAGCAGGCTCCCGGGGCAAAAGCCATGATTCAGTCTGCTATGTATTAGTATAACCATATTTTAGTACAACACGCTTGAACTTTCAATATAAAACATGATAAAAAATTACGCAAAAAGGGTAAAATAATCCGATAATACCAAATATAGCTCAAAAAAATGATAAAAAATAACAGAAAATCGGGAGCTTGCCGTGCTGTTGCATATTTTTGTAAAAGCGCGTATACTGTACTTACTATATTAAAAGGAGCGCTGCTATGGGAAACAGGCTTTTTGTGGTAATACCCTGCTATAACGAGGAGGAGGTGCTGCCCGAAACCTCAAAGCGTATCGGTGAAAAGATGCGTGCCCTCATTGAAGCCGGGAAGATTGCCGCCGACAGCCGCGTCGTGCTGGTAAACGACGGCTCAAAGGACCGCACCTGGGAGATAATCTGCCAGTTGCACAGGCAGGACAACCTTTTCTCGGGTGTAAACCTCAGCCGGAACAGAGGACATCAAAACGCGCTGCTCGCCGGGCTGATGACCGTAAAGGACCTTGCCGATATGGCCATATCCATGGACGCCGATCTTCAGGACGATATAAACGCCGTCGACGAGATGGTGGACAAGTTTCTTGACGGCTGCGACGTTGTCTACGGGGTGCGCAGCAGCCGCGAAAAGGACACCTTTTTCAAAAAATTCACCGCCGAGAGCTTTTACAGGCTTATCCGCGGCATGGGCGGTGAGGTTGTCTTCAACCACGCCGATTACAGGCTGTTAAGCCGCCGCGCACTCGCCTCGCTCTCCGAATTCGGAGAATCGAACCTCTTTTTGCGCGGCATAGTTCCCATGGTTGGCTTTAAATCCGACACGGTGACCTATGAGCGCGGTGAGCGTTTTGCCGGCGAGAGTAAGTATCCGCTGAAAAAAATGCTGGCATTCGCCGTCGAGGGTATCACCTCGCTTTCGGCAAAGCCGATGCGGCTGATTTTATCACTGGGTGTTTTAATACTGGTATTTGCGCTTGTCGCACTGGCAGTTACGGTTATCCGCCTCATTTTTGGCTATGCAATAGGTTTAGCATGGGTGATTTTCTCCGTTTGGGCGGTCGGGGGGCTTATCCTCGTCTCGCTCGGAGTCGTCGGCGAATATGTCGGTAAAATATATCTCGAAACTAAAAAGCGCCCGCGCTTTATTGTCGAGAGCTTCCTGCACGAGGACTGATTTAATATAAAATAAAGGGTAACAACCCCCGCTCTATAACATATAGTGGTTGTAGAGGAGGAGTTGCGATGCGCACAGCGCCCTATAACCGGGAAAAAGCGGTTGCGTACGCCCATAGCTGGGCCTACGGAAGAAATCCCGCCTACTACAACTTTGATAAGATAGGCGGCGATTGCACCAACTTTGTATCCCAGTGCATCTTCAGCGGAGACGCGGTTATGAACTATACTCCGGTACTGGGGTGGTATTATTTAGGCGTTTCCAAGCGTAGCCCCTCGTGGACGGGTGTCGAGTTTCTGTACTCGTTTATTACGAAGAATAAGGAAGCAGGCCCGTTTGCGCAGGAAGTTTCGGTCAGGGACATTGAGCCGGGGGATTTTGTTCAGCTTAAATTCGGCGGAGACAGTTTTGCGCACACACCCTTTGTGGTTAAGACCGGCTCTCCACCCGACGTCAGCAATATTCTGGTTGCGGCCCATACAATTGATTCCGATTTTCGGCCTTTAAGCAGTTATAGCTGGTCCGACATCAGATATGTGCATATTCTCGGCATAAGGCGCTAGCCTCCCTCTCCTCCTCTTTAGAGGGTGCCCTCTTTATCTAAGCCCCGCCCGCAGCAGCGGACGGGGCTTTTTTCTTTATTGCGGGCACAGCACATTTGCCCTATTCAAAGCACAGAGGCGCTGAGCAGACTACTTATAAGCGCCGCCGATATATTCGGGCCCTATGAGTATGGAAAAGTGAAAAATAGGCTTATCTACTCTGTTGATGGTGATGCGCGCGTGGGGCAGACCCGCGGGAATCCAGAGGATTGTGCTCTTGGTGAGTATATGCTCCTCGCCATCGATGGTAATTTCAAGCTCACCGTTTAAGTTGTACTTATCCTCGGGGTCACTGCCGAAAAAGCCGATAATCTCGTTGTAGTCGTGCTCGTGCTCCTCAAAAACGGGGTTTTTCTCGGGAACGGCGTAGTACCAGGCCGTGTTCATCTGGACGGCGCCCTCTACTACGTTGCTGTCAAGCCAGAGTATGCGGTCTGAAAACTTTTCGTACATCTTCTGGAATTCCGGTGACCAGGAATTGGTGGGAGCCTTAAGTTCCTGAATTATGTACTTCCCATACTTTCCTTCGCTCATAAAAACACCCTTTCAAATCATTTTTCAGTATTCGCCTGCCTTCCGGAGGCTCTCCTCCAAAAGCACGGTATTATTCGGAGGAAGCATATGTTAACAATAACATGCCGGACTCACATTTTCAAGAGGAATCGAGGGCCGCGGCCGGCCTGTTCAGACCGCCGCGCGGAAAGGGCAAAAATAAATTAACACGGACGCTTGACAACTCATATAATGTTATATATAATTGTCGCCAAAAGAATAACGACCTTAAACCTGTGATTAAGAGTAGTAGGCATACATGTCATTTTCAAAGAGAGCCGCAGTTGGTGCGATGCGGTAAAATGCGGTGTGTTGAATGGACTTATGAGGGCAAAACGAAAGGCGCAGCCGAGTAGTAATTGACGGGAGCTTCACCCGTTATCAAGGAAGCGCGCAGTGTTTGCTGTGCGGAATGAGTGGGCATTTATATGCCAATCCGGGTGGTACCGCAGGAGCTTACGCTCTTGTCCCTGTTTTGTAGGGGCAAGGGCTTTTTTTGTTGCCTCGGGGGGTCGTTTAATCTGGTTCTTTAGTTAGGAGTTGGTTTCTATGATTGACGGTTGGTGGCGATACATAGAAGATATGTGGCTCAGGCCCAATTGAGCTAAGGCACAGTGCCTACGGGCAGACTCGTAAAATCCTTAAATTTGCCCCTTCATGGCCATTTCGATTTCTAAAAAACTGGCCAAAAACAAGAACAATTCCGTTAAATTATTAGGAGGAAAGTTAAATGAAAAAAATCGTATCAATCATAACCGCTCTGATATTGGCAGTATCCCTTATGGCATGCTCATCCGCGCCCACTCCCACGGCCACGCCTGACGCAGGGCCGACGGCTCCGGCGGAGGAGACCTTCAAAATAGGCGTTATCCAGTACGCACCCCACCCCTCCCTCGACAACTGCTTCACAGGCTTCAAGGCCGGACTTGAGGAAGCGGGCCTTGTTGACGGGCAAAGCATAAGCATTGACTTCCAGAACGCTCAGGGCGATAATTCAAACGGCGACCTGATAGCTAAAAATATGGTGACTAAAAAGTATGACCTCATCATGGCCATAGCGACGCCCGCAGCAATGTCGGCCTACAGCGCCGCCAAGGACACAGACATCCCAGTGCTGTTCACCGCAGTCTCCGACCCCGTAGGGGCTGGAATCGTCAAAACCCTTGAAGCCCCCGGCGTAAGCTGCACCGGCTCCTCAGACGTGCTTCCTTTGGAAGAGCAGGTCAAGATGATTCGCGCGTTTTTACCGGAGGCGACGAAAATCGGAATCCTTTACACCACAAGCGAGCCAAACTCGGTTTCTCAGCTTAAGGAAATCAAGGAAATAGCGCCCAATCACGGCTTTGAAATTGTCGAAGTCGGCGTTACCAACGCCTCCGAGGTCGCAGCCGGAGCTCAGACATTGGTTGCAAAAGGTGTTGACTGTATCAACAATTTCACCGATAATAATGTGGTGAACAACCTGTCCATTCTGCTCCAGGCGGCAAATTCCGCAAGCATACCCGTATTCGGCTCCGAGGAGGAGCAGGTGAAAAACGGCTGCCTTGCCTCCCAGAGCATCGATTATATTGCACTTGGCAGGGAAACAGGGCTCATGGCAGCGAAAATCCTGAAGGGCGAGGCGGTAGCCGCTGAGCTGCCGGTCTACGAGGTAAAGGACTTTGCCCCCGTTTACAACAAGGAAGTTCTTGAGGGCTTTGGCCTCACACTGCCGGCAGAATTTGCGCAGGCAATTGCTGTTGAGGCCGCGGAAAAATAATATCGGAAAGCTGGTAATCCCCACATGGACATTATCATCGGTTTAATCAGAAACGTATTGGAGGAGGGCTTTATCTACGGCATCATGGCGGTGGGTGTCTACATAACCTACCGGGTGCTGGAGTTGCCGGACCTCTCCGTCGACGGCACCTTCCCCCTCGGCGCCTGCGTCACCGCCGCACTTATCAGGGCGGGGGTAAATCCCTGGCTCGCCTGTGTAATTGCCTTTATGTGCGGGGCGGCGGCCGGGAGCGTGACGGGCCTTCTGCACGTGAAGCTGCGCATTACCGACCTTCTGTCGGGCATCCTGGTGATGATTTCCATGTGGAGTGTGAACCTCGCCATAACCCGAGGCAGCGCCGTGGTCCAGTTCTACAACGAGGACACGATTTTTACCTCCGGACCGGCAGCGCTTCTCAAGGGAGACCTGCGCATATGGCGCTTTCTCATTCTGGCAGCCGTCGTCTGCATTATTGTGAAGCTGCTCCTTGATTTTTACCTCAAAACGCAGTCAGGCCTTCTCCTGCGCTCTGCGGGAGACAATCCGCAATATGTCATATCACTCGGCAAAGACCCGGGGAGTATGAAGATTCTCGGCCTTGCCATAGGAAACGGCTGTACGGCCCTTTCGGGCAGCGTGCTGGCACAGCAGGCTCAGTCGGCCAATATCCAGAGCGGTACCGGCATGGTTGTGATGGCGCTGGCCGCGGTAATAATAGGCACAAATTTGTTCCGTAAGCTGCGCTTTATGAAGGCAACCACGGCGGTCATACTTGGCTCGATTCTATACAAGGCCTGCCTTGTTATCGCCATGCAGCTCGGCCTTCCGACCAATTACCTCAAGCTTCTTATGGCGGTTATCTTTACGGTCGCGCTGGTATCCAATAATATGCTCGGGGGCAGGAGGAAGAAGCAAAATGTCAATCCAAACAAAATCTGAGACCGGCTTTGTCAGCCTCAGGAATATCTATAAAACCTTTAATCCCGGCTCCGTTAACGAGGTTGTCCTGTTCACCGACTTCAATCTGGATATTGTAAAGAATCAGTTTGTCGCGGTGGTCGGCAGCAATGGCTCGGGTAAGACATCGATACTAAACCTGCTCTGCGGCAGCCTGCCCCTTGGCAGCGGCGAGATATCCATAGGCGGCCGGGATATGGGCAGGCTCAAAGAGCATGAACGCTCAAAGTTTATCGGCCGCGTGTTCCAGGACCCCTCCAAGGGCACCTGCCCGGAGCTGACTATTCTTGAGAATATGGCGCTGGCTGACAACAAGGGCGCCTCCTTTGGCCTTCGCCGCGGTGTGAACAAAAGGCGTGTTGACTTTTACCGCTCCCGTCTGGAGCTTTTGAAGCTGGGGCTTGAGGATAAAATCCACCTGCCTGTGGCAAGCCTGTCCGGAGGGCAGCGTCAGGCACTCGCACTTTTGATATGCACCATGGCTCCCCTGGACCTGCTGATACTCGATGAGCACACCGCCGCGCTCGATCCCCGCTCCTCCGAAACCGTTATGGAGCTTACAGAGCGCCTTGTCCGGGAAAAGAGTCTGACCACCCTCATGGTCACGCACAACCTGAAATACGCAATCGGCCACGGCGACCGCCTGATTATGATGCACAGGGGCTCGATTGTGCTGGATGTGTCGGAGCAGGACAAATCCGCCCTCTGCACGAGGGATTTGACAGACAAATTTAATGAAATCAGCCTTGAGGACGGCAATTGAGTAGGCGGCCTTCGGGCGTAAAATCAGGGGAAGCGCTGCTTTATTTGGCGCTTCCCCTTGAAATTGACGAGTAGAGGATATACTATATTTATTCAAGCGATAAAACAGACTGACTGGGGGAAGGGAAATGGGGCAGGGCCTGCGCGCTGTCATCTGCGCGCTTAACTCACAATATGTTCACTCCTCGCTCGCGC
>JAAYOL010000154.1 GCA_012520395.1 Clostridiales bacterium | reverse complement strand
CTAAAGGGCTGTTTATAGATATCTTTTCCGGCTCCGGCTCAGGACTCTCGCCGCCCGCGGAAAGTGCTGCAAGAGCACGGTATGTAATAGCTATGGCCTGCTCAGTTGTCAGGTTTCCATCCGGATTAAATTCAGTCGGGCTCATGCCGCGAATGATTTCCATATGAACGGGCCAGCCAATTTCAGCTTCAACCCAATGACCGGCCACGTCACTAAACGCGTGGGTATAACCTTCGGTGTCCACATCCAGAACATTGGCGACACGGCAAATAATTCCCGCTATTTGTGCCCGTTGCAATATCCCGCCAGGGTCGAATCTGCCATCGCCTAGACCGTGCATAATACCAAGGGCATTAGCCGCCAGAACAGCAGGGTCATCTGTGTCGGTAAAAGCATCGGGGTCTGTCTCAACCCCCTTTTCGGCCATTAGCCTAGTAATTGACACTCCGGAGGCTTGTTCGATAAGATTTATAAAAATAATCGCAACTGCGCCGCGGGTGACTTCCTCTTGATAGCCTTTTTGCATGCTCTCAGGCACAAGTCCGGCTTCTATTGCCGCGCCCACCTCCGTAGCCGCCCACGCCGACGGAGCATCTGCCGGGGGCTTTGTAGTTAAACCATCCTCGTATGTATCGCTGCCCTCCTGTGCCCAAAGGTACCCATCAGTTTCTATTGCCGCATCATGGTTTTCAGATGTGATTACGCTAAACCCTGAAGCTAAGGCTTCCGGGACGAGCGAGAGACTCAGCACTAAGGCCAGTGCAAGGGATAGGGCTTTCTTTCCCATAATTGAGCACCTCTTTTTTTATTTCTATTTCTAATTTAGCTTGATATGCTGTGGACAGAAAAGCTGATTATCTACGGTCGAGCATATATGTAGGGACGGGGAAACCGAACGCGTAGCTCCCCCCTTTCTAATTATACCATAAAAATCCAAAAAACGCCCATTTGTAGGCTTTTTGTTTGTAATCATACCGCGTTGAGCGTATAATTGTGGACAAATTAAGTTTGCGGGAAAGAGATGAGCGAATGAACTATACTATCGAAAAAGCAAGGTCCTCGGATGCGGCAAGTATTCTTGAATATTTAAGACAGGTCGGTTCGGAGACCGACAATCTCACCTTCGGCGCGGAGGGACTTCCGCTTTCCGTCGAAGATGAAGAAAAATTTATAGCTTCATACGAAAACTCCGATAGGAACGTGATGTATCTTGCAAAATCTGGCGGCAGGATAGTCGGAGACGTTAGCTTTACCTCCTCACCGAGGGAAAGGCTCCGCCACCGCGGGGAGCTTGCAATTTCAGTAATAAAAGAGGCCTGGGGCAAGGGCATCGGCAATGCCCTCATGCTCAAGATTATAGACTTCGCGAAAGACACGGCAGGCGTCGATATTATACAGCTAGAAGTCAGAAGCGACAACGAAAGAGCGATAAAGCTATACGAAAAGCACGGCTTTAAGAAAATAGGGATGTTTCACGGATTCTTGAAAATCAACGGGGAGCTTGTGGACTTTGATTTAATGAACCTCTATTTTGACTGAACGAATCCGTAAACACCCATTTATAGATTGGCTATAGATTTTGAGTGTTTTTAATCGTTTTTGCGTTCTCACTCTTTTTATTTGTCTTTCGCTTGCACTGCGGAGGATAACGCTTATTCTCTTTATGGTATTCGATACACTCGTCGCACTTCCCGTGCCGGGGGCATTTGGTCCTTTTACAGCTACATATTTCCAGTCCGTTTTCCAGCATAACAGCACCTCGCAATTGCCTTTATAGATGTTAGCATAGACCGGCCGGTATTT
>JAAYOL010000153.1 GCA_012520395.1 Clostridiales bacterium | reverse complement strand
CTTTTATCCGGCGAGGCGTTTATTGACAATAAAAAACTGCTCACCGGAAGGCTAAGCGAGGACGAATGGCGCAAGCTCAGCGCAGCGGCAGCCAGCCTCAGCCGTACCGACATACGCATAGACGACACTTCTACGCTGACTGTATCGGATATGAACGCTCAGTGCCGTAGACTGGATAACCTCGGCTTGGTGGTAATAGATTATCTGCAGCTGATGCAGGGCTCCGGAAGTAAGCTAAATTATTCAAACGAGAACCGCACCCAGGTGGTCAGCGATATGAGCCGTATGATGAAGATTATGGCCAAGGAGCTTAACGTACCCGTGCTCTGCCTGTCACAGCTCAACCGAGCCAGTGCCAGCAGAAGCGATAAGAGGCCGATGCTCTCCGATCTGCGTGAATCCGGATCCATTGAGCAGGATGCCGACATTGTTCTGGGACTCTACAGGGACGACTACTACAACAACGAGACCGAAAACCATAATCTGGCAGAGTGTATAATAATGAAAAACAGGCACGGAGAGACAGGCAAGGTGCTGCTACAGTGGCTGCCCCAATATACTACCTATGCCTCTGCTGATACCATACATTACGAGTGATTTCGGGAGGGCTATTTGAAACAGCTTTTGCAGTTTACGGCAAAACACGATATGCTGCCCGAAGGGGCCTATATTCTCTGCGCCGTTTCGGGCGGCGCAGATTCGATGTGCATGCTGGCAATGCTTGACGAGCTGACCCGTAAGGGTACAATACGCATAGCTGCCGCGCACTTTGACCACGGACTCCGTGGTGCGGAATCGGACAGAGACGCTGAGTTCGTCCGAAATTACTGTGCCTCTCATGATATAGCCTATTATTTTGGTGCGGGGAATGTCAGAGACTATGCTGAGAAAAAGAAAATCAGCATTGAAACCGCTGCCAGAGAGTTGCGTTACGATTTTTTGCAAAAAACCGCCGAAAAGGTGGTGGCGGACAGGATAGCCACTGCCCACACCGCAGACGATAATGCCGAGACCGTCCTCTTAAATCTTATACGCGGCTCGGGGCTAAAGGGCCTTTGCGGCATACCGCCTGTCAGGGGCAATATTATTCGCCCGATTCTCTGGATGAACCGCAAACAGGTCATGGACTATCTTAAGGAACACGGCATCCCTCACATAGAGGATTCGAGCAATTCGGAGCTTATATATACCCGCAACAAACTGCGCCACAGCGTTATCCCGCTGCTGGAGCAATTCAATCCTCGCTTTCTGGAAGCAATCTTTGAAACCTCGGAACTTATAGAGGAGGACGAGACCTATCTGTCCTCTCTTGCAGACAAGGTGCTCTGGAATGCGAAAAGGGAAGTATACGGGCTGAGAATTTCTGCCGGTGATCTGAAGAAACTGCCAAAACCAGTTGCCGCAAGGGTAGTGATGTGCGCATCTGAGGAGCTCGGCGCGGCCATAACGCGCAGTCTTGTAAACGGAGTGATGGAGCTAGCGTTCTCAGACAGTCCCTCGGCAAAGAGAAATTTTGCCGGCGGACTGACGGTACTCAGGGAGTACGGGGATATAATATTTACGAGGCTTCCGCTTGAGATAAAGACATTTGCGCCGGTAAAGCTGTCATTAAACGAGACAGTTGAGGTTCCGGAGCTTGGCCTGACCTTTACCTATGTCTCCGGGGTGCCCGAAGAAAAAATTAACAATTCATTCAATACTTTTTTGTTCAAAAAAGATTCGATATGTGGTAAGATAGCTGTCAGGCCCAGAAAAACAGGGGATAGGATAAGCTTTGGCGGCACAAGAGGTACAAAAACATTAAAAAAATTGTTTATTGACGAAAAAATACCGCTTAGGCTACGCGAGAGCATACCCGTGTTTTCTGATGAAAAGGGCGTCATCGCGGTACCTGGTTTCGGTATGGATATTAGATGCATACCAGCCCCGGGCGATAAGCTTTGCTCGGTTACTATAGATAAGTTGGGAGAGATATTGTAAATGGCGGGAATGGCGGATGATATAAAATGTGTTCTATATTCGGAGGATTTAATTAAGGATACCGTTTCAGTACTGGCGGAGAGAATAAATTCTGATTATAGAGATAAAGAACCGCTGCTGGTGGGTATACTTAAGGGATCCTTCGTTTTTATGGCAGATCTTATAAGGAAGATCGATTTAAAATGCTCAGTGGACTTTATGATCGTATCATCATACGGAAGCGGCAGAAGTTCAACGGGAGCTGTAAAAATTAACAAGGACCTTTCAGAGGATATTGAGGGGCGGGACGTTATTCTTATTGAAGATATACTTGACAGCGGTCTTACACTCAGTTATCTTATAAAATATCTGCAAGTTAGAAAACCAGCCTCAATAAAGATTTGTACCCTGCTCGATAAGCCTGCCAGGAGGGCAACAGATATTACCCCGGATTATTCGGGCATAATATGCCCGGATGAATTTATTGTTGGTTACGGACTGGATTATTCCGAAAAATACAGAAATCTGCCCTACATCGGGGTTTTAAAACCGGAGGCTTATACCTGATGAGCCGGAAAAGGAAGTGAATAGCGATTGAATAAGAAACCTAAGCCAAGGGATATAGGATTTTATATTATAGTTATAGTAATCCTTATGGCTACAATATTTACCCTGCTTTCGCAGGACACCGGCGCTTCATTGCAGTATTCCGAAATCAGGAGGCTGTTTGAACAGGAGAAAGTCGAAAGCTTCGAAGTTCGGGGCGACAATCTTATACTGACACTGAAAGAACCTGTTGATAATAGTGATGTCATCTCTTATGAGCTATACAGCTTTGCGGTCTTCTACGAGGATATGCATGAGCTTATAGATAAGCAGTATGCCGAAGGAATCATAAAGGACTACAACTATAAGGTTGACTGGACTGCTCCTTGGTGGCTGCAATTCCTTCCCTATCTTCTTATTGTGGGAGTCTTTGCTCTGTTTTGGTTTACAATGATAAACAAGCAGGGCGGCGGCGGAGCCGGAATTGCAAAATTTGGTAAAGCCAGAACGAGGCTCGGCAGCGACGAGAAGAAAAAGGTCACCTTTGCCGACGTTGCGGGAGCAGACGAGGAAAAAGAAGAGCTCCTTGAGATAGTCGAGTATCTGAAAGATCCGAGCCGCTTTGCCCAGATAGGCGCGAGGATACCAAAGGGAGTTTTGCTTGTAGGCCCTCCGGGAACAGGTAAGACACTTCTGGCCAAGGCCGTTGCCGGCGAAGCCGGGGTACAGTTCCTCTCCATCTCGGGTTCCGACTTTGTGGAGCTGTATGTTGGTATAGGCGCTTCGCGTGTCCGCGATCTATTCGAGCAGGCAAAGAAGGCGGCGCCCTCTATCATATTCATAGACGAAATCGACGCGGTTGGCCGTCAGCGCGGCGCCGGTCTTGGCGGCGGGCACGACGAGAGGGAGCAGACGCTCAACCAACTACTCGTCGAGATGGACGGCTTTGGAAATACTCAGGGCATAATTATTATAGCGGCGACAAACAGGCCTGACATTCTTGACAGCGCCCTTCTGCGCCCCGGCAGATTTGACCGTCAGGTCTATGTCGGCATGCCTGATATAAGGGGCAGGGAAGCCATACTCAGAGTTCATGCCAAGGGCAAGCCGCTCGCCGAGGATGTTGATCTTAACAGCCTTGCAAAAGGAACGCCCGGCTTTACCGGTGCCGACCTTGAGAATCTTCTCAATGAGGGTGCGCTTCTGGCGGCCCGGTCAAAGAGAAGATATATAACCATGCCCGACCTTGAAAAAGCTATGCTTAAGGTTATGGCAGGTCCGGAGAAAAAGAGCAAGGTTGTATCTGACAAAGACCGCAGGCTTACAGCATATCACGAAGCCGGCCACGCGGTTGTGTCAAAATACCTAGAGCATGTCGACCCCGTACACCATATAACGATAATACCCAGGGGCATGGCGGGAGGAATGACCATCTTCCGTCCCCAGGAGGATAAGACCTTCAGCTCCAGAAGCGAGATGTTCGAGCGTATCGTGTCCGCTCTGGGCGGCAGAGTCGCAGAGAAGCTTATGCTAAACGATATATCCACCGGCGCCTCTGGCGACATCAAGCAGGCAACGGCAATAGCGAGGTCCATGGTAACAAAATACGGCATGAGCGACAGGCTCGGCCCCATCTCCTTTGATTCAAGTGACCATTCGGTGTTTATCGGGCGCGATTTCACACAGACAAAGGGTTACAGCGAGAAGATTGCCGCCCAAATTGATGAAGAGGTCAAGCGCATCTTTGACGAGGCGAGCGAGCTGTGTGAAAAAATTCTTACGGAGCATCGTGAAAAACTTATTGCAACAGCGGAGTATCTGCTGAAGTACGAGACGATGGACGGCAAGGACTTTGACATCCTTTGTGAAACGGGCAAACTTCCGAACCAAAAGGAGCCTGAGCTTGAACTTGAGGCTCCGGCCGATGTGGAAGAGCCTAAGGACGTTGAGGACAATCAAGAAAACAATCAAGATTAATGCTGAGGGCGGGTTATTTTACCCGCCCCTGTATTTGCAAAGGGAGGAAATATGCCATGAAGCTCGGCATAGTGGGCTTGCCGAACGTAGGTAAGAGTACGCTTTTTAACGCTATCACAAACGCCGGGGCGGAATCCGCCAACTATCCGTTCTGCACAATTGACCCAAATGTAGGGATGGTCACCGTGCCAGACGGGAGACTTGACTTTCTGGCCGAATTGTATTCGCCAAAAAAGTACACGCCGGCAGTGATAGAATTTGTTGATATAGCCGGCCTTGTAAAAGGCGCGTCAAAGGGCGAGGGACTCGGCAATAAATTTCTTTCAAACATACGCATGACCGACGCAATAGTCCATGTCGTGCGATGCTTTGACGATGAGAACATTATACACGTGGAGGGCTCTACGGACCCTCTGCGTGACATTGAAACGATAAACCTTGAGCTTGTTATGGCCGATATGGAGATGGTCGAGCGCCGCATAGACAGGGCGAAAAAGGCTGGGAAGGGCGATAAAAAGTATCTCCACGAGGCCGAGGTAATGGAATGCCTTTTGGCCCACCTCAATGAGGGAAAGATGGCGAGGAGCTACGAATGCTCGGCGGAGGACAGGGCGATAATAGCGCAGTCAGAGCTTTTGAGCTTAAAGCCGGTTATCTATGCTGCCAATATGGATGAGAAGTCCTTTGCATCGGATTACCTAGAAAACCCATATTATCAAAAGGTCAAAGTCCTTGCAGATTCAGAGGGTGCGCAGGTACTTCCGATTTGTGCCAAGGTCGAGCAGGAGATAGCCGAGCTGCCGCAGGAGGACAAGCAGATGTTCCTGGAGGAGCTTGGACTGAAGCAGTCGGGCCTTGACAGGCTCATAAACTGTTCTTACAGCCTGCTTGGACTTATATCATTTCTTACGGCCGGGCCCGAGGAGGTTCGGGCATGGACGATTAAGCGGGGCACAAAGGCGCCTCAGGCAGCAGGGAAGATACACTCAGATTTCGAGCGTGGATTCATAAGAGCAGAAGTAATAGCATTCGATGACCTGAAAGCTCAGGGCACTATGGCGGCCGCCAAGGAAAAAGGTCTTGTCCGCAGCGAGGGCAAGGACTATGTGATGCAGGACGGAGACGTGGTCCTGTTTAGATTTAATGTCTGACAAAAGGGGAG
>JAAYOL010000028.1 GCA_012520395.1 Clostridiales bacterium | reverse complement strand
GTTTCCCGCCAAAAGCCTCTTTTAAACTCCCGCCACGCATGGCGGGGGAAAACCAAATCTGTCATGTAAATCCTTTGTCTGAAAAGCCCTTTTGGCTTTAGACAGTTAAACGGGCGCAGCCTATTTGGCTACGCCCGTCTCGTATGCAATTATACCGCGCGGGTAACCTTGCCACTGCGTAAACATCTGGTACAGACATGAACACGGCGAGGAGAACCGTTAACAATTGCCTTTACCCTCTTGATATTCGGTTTCCACGGCCTGTTGGAGCGTCTATGTGAGTGGCTTACCTGAATACCAAAGGAAACACTCTTATCGCAATACTCGCACTTAGCCATCTGCTGCACCTCCTTGCGTGTGGCGTTGAAGTTAATTCTAATAAGTTAGCGCTCATAATAATACCAGAGATTAGAGAAAAAAGCAAGTATTATTTTGAACAGTAATAATGCTTGCAATTAAAAACCTTTTTGTATACAATTTAACAAAAGAATACCGGATGCATAAGAACTGGGAGGACGTGGTCTGAATGAATAAATACACGGTCAAGCTGTCTGTTTTGGAGAAGGAGTTTTCACTTCAGGTCGTAAACAGGTCGACGGACTATGACAATATTGAAATAACCACGCCCGACATAAACCGGCCTGCCATACAGCTGGCGGGATTCTATGAATATTTCGGTGAAAAGCGCATGCAGATCATGGGCACTGTGGAAACCGAATACATGAAGAGTCTGACGCATGAACAGAGGCTTGAAAGCTTTGATAAGTTCTTTTCATGGAACATACCCGCACTCGTAATTTGCCACGGCAAGGAAACTCTGGACGAGTGCCTTGAAATGGCCAGGAAGCATAACAAAAGCGTTCTCTCCACTGATAGGGATACGTCGGACTTCATAGCGGGTCTGGTTCTGAGCCTGAAAAACCATCTTGCCCCCCGAATCACAAGGCATGGCGTACTGGTTGAGGTCTACGGCGAGGGCATACTGCTGCTCGGCGAGAGCGGCGTCGGAAAAAGCGAGACAGCCATAGAGCTTGTAAAGCGCGGTCACCGCCTAATTGCGGACGACGCCGTGGAGCTTAAGAAGATTTCGGACAATGACCTTATAGGAACAGCCCCCGAGATGATACGTCACTATGTAGAGCTTCGCGGCATAGGGGTTGTGAACGTGCGCAAGCTCTACGGAATGGGCGCTGTAAAAACTGCCGAGAAGGTAGATCTCGTGGTAAACCTTGAGCAGTGGCAGGAGGAAATGGTTTACGACAGACTGGGCATAGAAAACCAGTATATGACTATAATGGGAGTAGATGTTCCATCGCTTACCGTACCGGTTAAGCCGGGGCGGAACCTCGCTGTGATAGTGGAGGTCGCGGCGATGAACAACAGACAAAAGAAGCTCGGAAACAATACCGCGGCGGAGTTTTCCCAGCGGGTCAACGAATTTTTTGATGTAGGTTTTAGTGAAAGTTTTTAAAGGGGCGGAGTATGAAATTTGAGAAGCTTGTACGCAATCTGAGAGAAAAACTGCCGTCGCTTGGCCTAGCCTTCGACGAGCCGATGAGCCGCCACACATCCTTTAGAATCGGCGGTCCGGTTGCGGTTATGGCCCTGCCCTCCTCGGCGGAGGAGCTCAGGTTGATATGCCGGGAGGCCAGAAACGCCGGCGTCAGGCCCTTTGTATTTGGTAACGGAACAAATCTGCTGGTCCAGGATGCGCCGCTAAACGTATTCGCTGTCAAAACAAGTCCCGGCCTTTCCGAAGTGCGCCTTGCGCCGGACGGCAATATCTTCGCCATGAGCGGCGTTCTGCTCTCGGCTCTTGCAGTATTTGCCCAGAAAAACAGTCTTTCAGGGCTGGAGTTTGCCCATGGAATTCCTGGCACCCTCGGCGGCGCTGTGTCTATGAACGCGGGGGCCTATGGTGGTGAGATGTGCCAGGTTGTGGAGCGGACCGAGTATCTGGACGAGGATTTGGAGATTAGGGCAGTTACGGGCGATGAGCATGGATTTTCATACAGGCGCAGCGTTTTC
Source organism: Clostridiales bacterium (assembly GCA_012520395.1). Classification (GTDB taxonomy): domain Bacteria; phylum Bacillota; class Clostridia; order Oscillospirales; family Oscillospiraceae; genus DUPK01. The sequence continues at coordinate 4,876 of JAAYOL010000028.1, read as the reverse complement.
TCCGATTCCGGGAAGATTGTCCTCAGCTCGCTTATCCGTCTGCAGCCGGGAGACGCAGGCGCGATAAAAGGGAGGATGGAGGAGCTTTCGGCAAGGCGCCGAAGCTCTCAGCCTTTAAATATGCCGAGTGCCGGAAGCGTTTTCAAGCGCCCGGTGGGCGGCTATGCCGCGGCGCTTATCGACTCCTCCGGACTTAAGGGTTTAAGAGTAGGCGCAGCCGAGGTTTCTGAAAAGCATGCCGGATTCATAGTAAACCTTGGCGGTGCGACCTGCGATGATGTTTTGAGGCTGATTGACCAGATCAGAGAGCGGGTATTAAAAGAGCATGGAGTGAATCTCCAGACGGAGATAAAGCACATTACGGGCTGATACGAGGGGGGTATACGGTGAAGTTTTTGATAATATCCGGACTGTCCGGCGCTGGGAAAAGTAAGGCCGCCGGAATACTGGAGGACATGGATTTTTACTGCGTGGATAATATGCCTGTGGTATTGATACCGAAGTTTGCCGAGCTTTGCCTCGCAACCAGGGGTCGGTATGAGCGCGTAGCGCTGGTCACGGACATCAGGGGCCGGGAGAGCTTTGATGAGCTTTTTAAGGCACTAGACGAAATGTACGAAATGGGCTGTGACTACAACATCCTGTTCATAGAGGCCTCCGTGGACACTATTGTCCGCAGGTACAAGGAGACAAGGAGAAGGCACCCCCTCGAGACGGATGGCGGAGACCTGGAGGGTGCTATCAGGCGCGAGAAGAATCTTCTCAGCGCGGTCAGAGAGCGGGCGGACTATATAATCGACACCACGGAGTTCCAGATAAGCCGCCTGCAAAACGAGCTGTTCCGCCTGTTTGTTGGGAACAAGGATGAGCGCTCGATTGATGTAAACGTCATTTCCTTCGGTTTCAAATACGGAATACCGACGAACGCCGACCTTGTGTTCGATGTAAGATTTCTGCCAAACCCTTTTTACATTTCGGAGCTTGCCTCGAAAAGCGGATTGGAGGGGCCGGTGCGTGATTATGTGTTCAGTCACGCCCAGACACGGGAGTTTATGAAAAGGCTTGAGGATATGATAGAGTTTCTGCTGCCCTTCTATATCGAAGAGGGCAAGTATTCTCTGGTCATAGCAATCGGCTGTACCGGCGGGCACCACCGCTCCGTGGCAATAGCTGAGGAGCTTGGCTCCTTTATTACGGGCAAGGGCTACCATGTCGAGACCGGACACAGGGACATTGAAAAATAGATTCTCTAAGCACATTGGGGGAGCGATAATATGTCTTTTTCATCTAAAACGAAAGTGGAGCTGTGCAAAACAATACCCCGCCCCTGCTGTGCGGCAGCCGAAATCTATGGCATTCTCCTGTACTGCAACACCTTTTCCAATCGTGAGATAAAAATAATAACCGAGAGCAGAGCTCTGGCCCAGAGACTGCCGAGGCTTATGAAGCGCACGCATGGCGTAACCTTCGATACGGAGCCCGGGGAAGATGCGAAAAGGAAGCTGATTTTTGTCATCAGCACCCCGGAAAAGATAAAAAAAATATTCGCAGCCTACGGCTACGACAGTGAAAAGGTGCTGGCACACCAAATCAACCTGAGCGTGCTGGAGGATGAATGTTGCCGCACATCCTTCATACGAGGGGCTTTTCTCGCGGGCGGCTCGGTGACGGATCCGAGAAAGAGATACCATCTGGAGCTCGTTACCGACCACTATAATGTCAACCGGGGGACCTTCTCGATTCTCCTTGACATGGGCTTTTCGCCCAAGGATACGTCTCGGAACGGAAACTACATCATATATTTCAAGCAAAGCGAGGCCATAGAGGACTTTCTGACAACCATAGGGGCGCCGGTGGCCGCTATGAAGCATATGTCTGCCAAGGTGGAAAAGGACATGCGCAACATAGTAAACCGCAGAGTCAACTGCGAGGCAGCGAATGTGGGGAAAACCGCATATGCAGCCCTTGATCAGATAAGGGCAATAGAGAAGCTCGAAAAGCTGGGCATACTGGAAACACTGTCCGAAAAGCTCCGCGAAACTGCGAGGCTGAGGAAGGAGAACCCTGAAATCAGCCTGAGTGAGCTGGCTGAGATGATGAATCCGCCCGTCAGCAAGTCCTGCCTTAATCACAGGCTGAGAAAGCTCGTGAAGCTTGCTAAATGACCGGCATAGCGTGTTTTTATATCGAATTACAATAGCCGCCAAACTGCATAGGCGGCTATTATTATTTGTAGCGTCAGGATTGCCGGTATTCCGAAAACGAACTTTCTGCTTCTGCTCTTGTGACGCACAAGCTCCATTCCGAGCCATACGCCAAGAGCGCCGCCCAGCGCGGCGATTAGGAAGAGCGTCCTTTCAGGTATGCGCCAGCCGCCGCGTACGGCCCTGCGCTTATCAAGCGCCATTGCCAAGAAGCCCACGGCTGTCATAATTCCGAAGAAAAGAAGAAAGTATTCTGCCAAATCAATAGCACCTCAGTTGGAAAGTACCTGCCCTTTATCTGGGCAGGTACTTTTGTCATTACAGCTTTATGCTCTCAAAATAGCCCTTCATATCGGCTATCTCGGCTACGGCGTCCTCCAGATAGAAGATGCCGAGCACATTGCCGGTCTCGTCATTATAGAGACGTCTTAAATTCGGTGATTGTTCAAACACATAATCCGACAGCTCGGCGCGGTCATCAAAAACTGCCTTGCCCCTGATTCGGATCCACTGCTTTTCCGAGTTGCAGGCACAGATTTCAACATTCGGATTTTCAATCGATTGCTTATAGGACAGCTTGTGCTTTCCCATGCCGAAATACAGCTTGCCCTCGTATTCAACACACAGACCGAAGGGACGCACCCTCGCGCTGTCTCCGTCCACTGTGGCGTAGTAAAATACCCCGGCGTCCTTTAAAAAATCGTGTACCTTACTCATGCTTTAATCTCCCCTTAATACAGTATTATATGGTTGGCATATCCATTTTAACATTTTGGTGCTTATATGGCAATAGTTTTGAAGCCCTATCATAAACGAGGACAACCGGTAATAAGAATAAAAGCGGAGGGGATTGAATGGATGACGAGTATCTGATATCGAGATTTTCAAGTGCCGCGGCCCTGCTCCCGTATGGGCTCCGGGAGACCTTCGAGAACCTGTCAAAAGTTGAGAAGTCGCTTGCGGAGGAGTTTCGGCTCAGGGCGGGGCTTCTGCCGTCGGTACTGCTGCCGGGAGGCGAGAAAAGGCTTGGGACAAAAACGGTAAGCCCAAGGGACCTTGTCGACACCCTGGAGATTGCCACCGAGTCATCCCTGCATTCTTCAAAGGAGAGCATCAAAAATGGCTTTGTGACGGGCCTCGGGGGTCATCGCATAGGCATCTGCGGAACAGCCATTATGAAAAACGGCCAAATAGACGGAATACGCGCCGTATCCTCGCTCACTGTAAGGATAGCAAAGGAAATTAGAGACTGCGGACGGGAGGTCGCTGGAAGCCTTGTGGAAGACGGACGGTTCATATCCACGATGGTTATTTCACCGCCCGGCGGCGGCAAAACGACCCTGCTGCGGGACCTTGTCCGTCAGCTTTCAAACCGCGGCTTTAAGGTAGCGCTCGCTGACGAGAGGGGCGAAATCGCCGCGGTGCGTGGCGGAATTCCGCAGGCGGACATAGGGATGAGGACGGACGTACTCTCCTCCTGCCCCAGAGACGAGGCTGTAATGCTGCTTTTGCGCACCATGAATCCGGATATTATTGCAATGGACGAAATCACGGCCCCGCGCGATGCAAAGGCCCTTGAAAGCGCCTCGAACTGCGGCGTAGGACTGCTTGCAACGGCGCACGCCTCTGACGTTTCAGAGCTTGAAGGGCGGGGGCTATACCGCGATCTGCTGTCGCAGGGCATATTCAAAAAAGCCGTGGTTATAAGCAAGGCGGAGGGGATACGCACCTTTTCCGTTCAGGGATTGGGGGGCTACGAGTGCTTAAAATAATCGGCGCGCTTATGATAACGACCGCCACGACCTCGCTGGGCGTTTTATCGGTAAAGCAGTTAAAACGAAGGGTCAGAAGCCTGCGTACGCTCATTGGCGCACTTGACATCATGCGCTCGGAGATCTGCACGCGCCTGACGCCCATGCCCGAGCTTTTGGAACTGCTCGCAGTGCAAACGGGCGAGCCTGCCAATATATTTTTTACAAACTGCCTGATGAAGCAGCGCTCTATGCGGGGAAGGCCCTTCGCTGAGCTGTGGCGCTCGGCGCTTGATTCCACAAAGGAGCTTGACCTGAAGGAAACGGAGCTGGAGCCTCTCCGGGAGCTTGGCTCCGCCCTCGGGCGATACGATACGGACAGGCAGGGCGAGGCAATAATGGTCGCCAGAAAAAGACTGGAGGGCTTTCTCCAGAAGGCGGAAATCGAGCGGGACAGGGAGAGCAAAACCCGGACGATGCTGGGCATCGCGGCCGGAGTGATGATAACAATCATTTTGATTTAGAGGTTAAAAGTATGGATGTAACTCTCATATTCAAAATCGCCGCGGTAGGCATCATGGTGACCATAGTAAACATACTGCTCTCAAAGTCCGGCAGGGACGAGTACGGACTGTTCGTAAACCTGCTGGGGCTTACAATCGTGATTCTCATAATAGCGCCTGAAATCAGCAATCTCTTCAGCGTTATCCGCTCAGTTTTCAGCCTTTAGTTATGGATCTGCTGATGAAAGCCGCCGCAATCGCCGTTTCGGGTGCCGCGATTGCGCTCCTGCTCAAAAAGAACACTCCCGAAATCTCGGCATTGGTATCTATTATAGCGGCCGTTGCGATACTGATGCTCACACTCGACCGGTTTCTTGACATAAGCGGCTTTATTGCAGAGCTGGTTGAGGCTGCGGGC
>JAAYOL010000027.1 GCA_012520395.1 Clostridiales bacterium | reverse complement strand
TTTGTCTCGAGATTCCAATCCCAGATGCCCTCGTTATTGCCCCGAAACACAAGCTCTAGCAGCTCCGCCCTGTCTGTGTCAGGGTAATTCTTTTTCAACAAGTCTATACTTTTCTGTTCCATCTCAATTCCTCGTAGCACTCAAGTAATTAGGGTCTAAGTATCGCCAAAGAAGGGGAGTTGTTGTTTCGCAATGCCGCAAAAAGGCGAAAAAGCAAAGAACGACTCCCGAACTGTCAATGTGTGTCTATTTTACCATATACTTAGCATTTTGTCTTGCGTTTTCAGAACTTTCTTATAGAAATGCACACAAGTCAATTGCTTTACCACATCCTGAGCCTCAATAAAGTCGGTCTGGCCTTCATAGGCGTACTGATATATCCTTGGCACTGCTTTTTGCATTAGGAAACTCAGAGAGACCGGCCCGGCCGCCATTTATCATCGCTGTAAATCGTTGTCTCTTAAGGAGCGAACCCTCCATACGCGGGAGCGGTTCTTGAGTGCATTGCGGATATTACGAACAAGCAGCACGCCCTCAGTTTGAAGTGCTGAGGGCGTGCATTTTGTTACTTATTGTTATTACTTGCGTCATTATTAATGCAAAAGGTCGAGGCAAACAGACGCAGGTGCGTTATCATTGTGTCAACCAAATCATATTCGCCGCCGCTGACGTACCAGTTAAGTATATATCCGCGCAACACCACAACGAACATCTCACAAATCTCCTTGGCTGAGAATTCCGACGTTATCTCACCCTTCTGTTGCCAGTGGCTGATAATTTTATATAGTATGTTGATTACCCCTCGTTCGTGCGAAACGAAACGGGAGTTTCCGGAGCTCATCATAGCGAGTATAACTGTGCGGCACATTTCCATTCCACTTGTTGTCACGTAGGTTGCATAATTCTCAGCGAATTGAGTTATAGCCTCGATAAATCCGGGGATTTCCAGCAATTCTTCTTCAAAATTAGAAAAGAAATCGTCAATCGGGTAGATAATTTGGTCTAAAAGGCTGTCCTTGCTGCTGAAATAATGATAAAAGGTTCCCTTAGCTATGCCAGTTGCATTACAGATATCATCAACCGTGATTTTGTCGAATTCGGTTTTTTTCATGATTTCCCTTACTGCAAGAGCTATTTCTCTTCGGCGCTTTTCCTGTTTTTCAAATACGGTCATTTGATGCCTCCTTGTTAAGCTGATTAGTTTTTGTATGTTATTCACAATTTATTAAAAAATAATAGTGCAACATTTACACTAGACATTTTGGAAGAAAAAGATTATGATAAAGAAAATTAGACCGGCAGTCTAGATTATCAGTCTATTTTTAGTTTAAACAATTATATCATAAGTTATTAAAAATGCATATCATGTATTTTTAACAAAAAATGTGGTGGTAATTGTTAACTTAGTACAGGAAATGTACTATTGTACCCTCCGTAGATGGCGGCGGAGGCTATGGACATAGAAAGGAAGCGGTTTAGTGTTCAGTTTGGATGAGAAAAGAAGACGCTTTGGGGCGGCAGACGAGATGATGAAAAGGGAAGACCTGAGGGCTTTGCTAATTGTGGGCAACGGTGCGGTCGGTGTCAGGGCTTACGGCTGCTACAGATATTTTGTAGACAACCGCGTGTATTATCATATGCAGGCAATGATAGCCTTACCCGGACAGGAGCCGACCGTCTGCTGCAGCACTCAGACCCACCTTAAGGCACTTAACTCCAGAAATTATACCGACGTTCGGGTACTCGGCGACGATATACTTTCCGGCGTTATATCTGTGCTCAAGGAAAAAGGCGTTACCGAGGGCAGGCTGGGGGTTTCTTTTGAGATGCTGCCGGCCGGCTGGTATCAGATGATAAAAAGGGAACTGCCGAATCTTGAGATGGTAGATGTAACGGAAAGGATATTTGAAATACGGGCGACTCGCAGTGCCGAGGAGGTAGAGCTCTACCGCAGGTGTGCTGAAATTGCCGATGCCGGTTATTCTGCTGTATGCAAGGCGGCAAAGCCGGGAGTGTATGAGCATGAACTGGGCGCAATTCTTGATTACGAAATGAAGAGAAACGGGGCAGAGGAGACATTTACGCTTCTTAGTTCCGGAAGATTTTCGCTTGAGAACAATGGGCTGGACTGCCTTCATTTTTCCGCCGCGCCTTCAAGGAAAATACAGGAGGGTGACAGCATAGCATTCGAGATAACGCCCCGGTATCAGGGCTACTGGACTCAGATGGTAAGAACCATCAGTATAGGAGAGCCCTCCGAGGATTTTGTGACCTTTCATAAGCTGGCGAGAGATACAATTGAGGAGACGCGCCGACTTCTGAAACCCAATGTGCTTTTGCGCGACGTTATAAAGTTCATGATGGATTACATATCAGCCGCGGGCTATGTTCCAACATTGCCCTGTGGACATATATGCGCAGTTGATTTGAATGAAGGAAGGGTGGATCCTGAAAGCGACGTGGTGCTGAAAAACGGTATGGCGGTCATACTGCATCCTACAATTGTGACGCCGGAAATCAGCACAAGCATTTTCTGGGGGGAGACCTACCTTGTCACACCCGACGGGGGCGAATGCCTTATGAAGAGTAGTAAGGATCTGCTGGTTCTCTGAGTTGAAATCAGTGTGCATTATAAGGAGTGGTGTTAATGTTCAGCGAAACCGAAAGAGGCCGTAGACTAAATGCGGCCCAAGAAATAATGAAAGAGGAGGGACTTTCCGGGTTACTGATGGTCGGCAACGGCGCTGTAGGCACAAATTCCTACGGATGTTTCCGATACCTGACGGACAACAGGGTATATTACTATTTGCAGACAGCGGTATTTGCGCCGGATAAGGCGCCTGTTGCGATAGCAACCTCATACATTTCACAGTTGGAGTTTTTAAATAACTCGTTTATTAAAGACTGCCGGGTCTTTACAGATTCGATGGTGGGAATAATGGAGATATTTGAGGAAATGGGAATTAAGTCCGGAAAGGTGGGAACCTGCCTTGAGATTTTGCCCACCTCCTGGATGCTGCAGCTGATGGAGAAATTCCCGCAAATTGAATGGGTCGATGTCTCTGAAGCCATTTTCCGCATACGGAATGTACACAGCGATGAGGAAGCTGAAACCATAAGAAAATGCGCCCGCTTGGCCGACATTGGCTATGAGGTAGTCAAACAGAAAATAAAGCCCGGCATGAGCGAGCAGCAGGTTGTCGCGGAGCTTGAATACGCCATACAGAAGAACGGCGGCGAAAACAACTTCTCCCTTATTTCCTCCGGCAGATTCAGCTTTGATGATAACCGCCTCCCCTGCATACACGCCGCAACCATGTTCGACAAGGTTATAGAGCCGGGGGACAGCGTGGCAATGGAAATTACCCCCAGGTATAATGGATACTGGACTCAGCTTGTCCGGACACTATGCATAGGCGAGCCGAGCGAAGATTTCAGGACCCTGCATAAAGTTGTTGTCGAAACCATAAACGATGCTTTGAACGAACTCAGGCCGGGAAATCCTATCGGAAATATTGCAAAGAGAATACGTAAATTTACAGAGGACTCCGGATATGTGTTCTCCCTGCCTTGCGGCCACATTTGTGCAATTGACCTGAATGAGGAGCGTATTGATGAGGCAAACATGAGACCTCTTATGCCCGGCATGGCAGTCATTCTGCACCCCAGTGTGATAACGCCGAAGCTCCAAACAGGCATATTCTGGGGAGAAACCTTCCTGATTACGGAAAGCGGATACGAGAAGATTATGAACAGCGATAATGAGATTGTGGTTATTTAATTAACCGACTCTCTTACGCTTTCATATAAAAACCATTAGCATTATTCTTAATTTTTTGAAAGGTGGTTAAAAAATGAAAAAGAGAATCTTGGCACTAACGCTGGTCTTTGCTCTTGCCTTTACAATTTGCGCACTATTCACTGGCTGCGGCGAGAAGCCGTCCGGACCAAACCCCGACCCCACCCAGAAACCCGTAAAAGCAACTGTACTGAGGGCATCCACACCCACTGCACCCGATCACCCGTGGACACTCGGCCTTCAGAAAATCGCTGAGGATGTTTCCGAGCGCACGGGAGGCCGCTATAAAATAGACGTGTACCCCAATGCCTCGCTCAGTGAAGGCAGCGAAAAAACCATGACGGAGCAGATTTATACAGGAACAATCGACATGGGCGTAAGCCCCGCATCGCTCTGCTCTACAATTTTCTCCTGTTTTGGCTTCCCGTTTTCATATGACGACAGGGATCATATCGCCCGGGTCTGTGACAGCGAGATAGCCAAGGAGATGCTCGCAACCCTTGAAGAAAAGGGTATGCACGCTATTGCCTTTGTTGAAAACGGCTTCCGTCAAATTACAAACAATGTTCATGAAGTCAAGGTCCCGGCCGACGCTAAAGGCATAAAAATCCGTACCCCGCAATCGGCAACTACGATAGCCTGCATGGAGGCCATAGGCTTTGATACAGTCGCTATTTCTGCAGGTGAGCTTTATGTTGCCTTGTCGCAGGGCACTGCCAACGGACAGGAAAATGCTCTTTCGACTATTTATAACAATAAGTACTACGAGGTTCAGAAGTACCTCACGGTTATCAACTATAACTGGAGCCCTGCCCTTATCGGAATTAACTCCGAGCTCTGGGAAAGCCTGTCCAGTGAAGACAAGGCCATATTCGAAGAAGTGATCAATGACTCAGCGGCCTATGTAAACGAATTACTTGCCGCTCAGGATGAAGACTTCATAAAAAAGCTGGAGGAAGCAGGCATGCAGATTTATATCTGCACCCCCGACGATATTGCACAGTTCAGGGAAGCCGTTGTCACCGAAAGTCTCAAGGATACATACCGGGGAGTAGTAGGTGAAGACATTATGAACAGGTTCTTCCAGACCATTGAGGATACAAGAAGCAAGTAAGGCTATTTTGCCAGCTGCATGGCTCGTTGCTTAACGCACGAGCCATGCAGGGATGGCAACGGCGTTTAAGGAGGTTAAGCAGTGCTTAACAAAGTTTTAAACATAATTAAAAAGATAGAAGACTCCATTTTGATTTTGTTATTAGGCGTAATAGTGGCGACTACATTTCTGCAGGTCCTTGGCCGGTTTACCCCGTTGCCTTTTACCAGCGCCTTTGAGGAACTGGCTACCGCGTCCTTTATTTGGGCGACTATGTTCGGTTCTTCCGTCTGTGTCAGGACCGGCGGACACATTTGCATGGATTTCATAGTGTCCTTCCTCCCAAAAGAGAAGCATGTCTACAGCGAGCTATGGCAGTATCTGATTACCCTTATATTCTCCGCC
>JAAYOL010000152.1 GCA_012520395.1 Clostridiales bacterium | reverse complement strand
ATATCAAGGCAAGTAAGCGTATCAAAAACCTTCGAAAAGCGCTTAGAATCAGACGCACCGCGAGTTCTCGCGGTGCGTTTTTTGTCCGATAAAATACATTTTACCGGCATCTTAGGGAAGGCTAATATATAGGAATTATAATTAAACACTAAAACGATTGCGGGAAATTGTACCAATTATTGTTACCTTTATCCGGGATAATACACAAATTACTAGGTTAAATTTATCGGAAATCTATGAATACTCTTGACATTATTGCCCGTACGTATATAATTAGTATGAAATCGATTGCAGCATTATTACATATAGCGCAGTACGATTGAGCTCTGCAAAACAAAAGGAGCGTGTATATGGAGAGAGCGACACTACGTAAATTGTTGGAAAAGGGACAGATTCAGGCGCCGGGCATATTTGACTGCATATCCGCAAGGGCTGTGGAATTGGTCGGATACAAGGCGGCTTACCTCAGCAGCAAAGGTATCTCGTATAGCTGGGGCGGCGTGCCTGATATGGGCCTTATCAGTCCCGACGAGATGATGTGGCTGGCACAAAGAGTCGTTGACTATATCCCGATGCCGGTAATAGTAGGGCTTGAAAACGGCTACAGCGACAACCCGCTTGTCACTTTTAGGGCGGTCGAGCGAATGGTCAAGATGGGAGTGGATTCGTTTATTATAGACGACACTACGGATTTTCGCGGTGTTGACAGTGAGCGAATCGAAACGGCAGACAAGAAAATCTGGCTAAGTAAAATCAAGGCTGCATTGAGCGCCTGTGAAGGTACCGAGTGCATGGTGATAGCGCGGACATTTGCTAAAAGCACCGAAGGCCTAAGCGCAGCGATAGAGCGTTGCAGGGCGGCGGAAGAGCTCGGCGCTGACATGACCTGTATCGAAGGACTAAAAACCCTGGATGAGGCTAAGGAATATGCCGCCGCGGTAAAGGGTCTGAAAATGTGGTCCGATTTAGGGGTCACGAACGGAAAGTCGGACGTTGAACCGTCGGACATTGCAAAGCTCAATTTCCTTCTGGTCACTATCCACTATACCGAAAAGGGCGCCATGTTCGGCATGCTTGATTTTGCTAAGGAAAACAATAAGAACGGCAACACCGTCTACCACGATACGCATAATTACGACGGGATGCTCCAGGGCACAGATTATCACGAGCTTTTCAGCTTCCATAAAAAGTGGATACCCATGGAAGACAGATTTCTGGATGTGAAGGACATAAGCGAAAAACCCAATGTGGTACAAAAGCAGGGAGGGCGGTAGAGATGGCTAAACCTAATATTAAGGAAATGCTTGCCAAAGAACAGCTTTTTGTACCCTGCGTATATGATTGTATGTCTGCAAAGGCTGCGGAAATAGCCGGCTTTAAGGCGATGTTCCTAAGCGGTGGCGCGACAGCTTATAGTCAAAACGGTCTTCCGGATATGGGCTTTTTGAATGCCGAAGAAATGATTGCCGTGGTAGAGCGTATAACAAACGTTACAGACCTTCCACTGCTGGCGGACGCCGACGACGGCTACGGGGAGAGCCCCGTGGTTGTTTACAACACCGTAAAACGCCTGATTAAAGCCGGCGCTGCGGGCTTTTGCATCGACGACAATACCGGGATACGCGGTTTTGAGCGCGCGGAAGCCTCAAGGGTGGATCCGTCAAGACCTCATTTACACCCCGTTATCTCGCGTGAGGCATGGCTTTCAAAGATAAAGGCCGCGCTTGAGGCCTGTGAGGGCACCGACATGCTGGTTATTGCCCGTACCGAATGCGCTTTGCAGGAGGGCTTTGATGAAGCTATTGAGCGCTGCGTCAGAGCCAGGGAGCTAGGCTGCGATATGACGCTTATCTGCGGGGGTCTGCATGATCTTGAAACGGCAAAGTACGTAAATAAGTATGACAAGGGATGGAAGATGTTCCCCGACATATTCTCGGTAGACGGAGTACCAAATGCACAGCTCAGTGATCTTGAGAAGGAAGGCTTTAATCTTGTTACGTTCCACATATTTGAAAAGGCCGCGCTTTACGGCATGATGCTGTACGGGTCGGAAAATATGAAAAACGGCAATACCGTTTTCTCAGAGACGCATGATCTTAAAGGGTCAGTTGAAGCTGAAGAACTTGAAAAGGCTCTTACAATGAATAAGGATCTCTGGAGAGCCCGTCAGCGGGATTTCCTGGATGTATAACGCTAAAATGAAATTAGTTACTTCAAACTTATAGGAGGAAAAATCATGAAAAAGTTAGCAGCCATTTTTCTAGCGTTAATTATGCTGTTCTCGCTTGCAGCCTGCGGCGAAAAACCCTCTCCCACGCCGAGTACAGTACCTAGCGCAGAACCGAGCCAACCCCCTGAAGGCCCCGTTGCCGGCGGCACCATTGCGATTCCTATTACAGATGACCCCACCACGCTTCTAGGCTGGAGACTCCGCAACACAAATGAGCAGGTTATTCAGCCTATTATTTACGAATTCCTGATGAAGTATGACGAAACAGGAACTCCCCAGCCCTATCTTCTCGAATCAGCTGAGGAAGATTTTGAAGCACAGACGTACACGCTTGTGGTAAGAGATAATATCACATTCCAGGACGGAACAGCGCTCGACGCTGAGGCAGTAAAGTGGAACCTTGATAACTACAAGGAAAAGGGTGTCCTATCCGCTTCTTACTTTTCAAAGGTCGAAGAGGTCGAAGTAGTAGACAATAAAACCGTAGTCGTACACATGAGCGAGTGGGATTCCCAGTTCCTTTACGGACTTGCCCGTGTCTGCGCCATATGCTCACCCACTGCAGTTGAGGAGCTCGGCGAAGAGGGCTTTAACGCAAAACCCGTTGGAACAGGACCGTTTATGGTTAAGGAATGGAAGCACGGCGAAGGCATCTATACCGTGCGCTATGACGACTACTGGCAGGGCAAGCCCTATCTCGATGGCGTCAATATCATGAAGTATGCCACCACCGCAACTCAGCAGGCAGCTCTTCAGGCCGGCAATCTGGATGTTATGTACCTCAGCGGCGACCCCACAACCGCCGATGCATTGGAAGCAAAGGGCTTTACCGTTGTAAACTCAATAATTCCGCAGACAGCTTACACCATCTGCTTTAACAGCCTGGCAGACAGCCCGCTCAAAGACGTCAGAGTCAGACAGGCAGTTGCATACGCTGTAGATTCCGAAGGTATCGCCAACGCCCTTCTCGGAAACGGTAAATACGGCAAGGCGAGTACCCAGTGGGCGCTCCCCGGCTCCGGCCAGTATGCTGACATCCCCGGCTACGGTTATGACGTTGAAAAGGCTAAGTCTCTTCTGAATGAGGCCGGCTACGCCGACGGCTTCGAGCTCACAATTAACTATCAGACAGGAGACTTTGCTCGCAACGCCGCACAGATAATTGCACAGCAGCTTTCAGAGGTTGGCATTACCCTTAAGCTCAACGAAATAGAAGTTGCAAACTACGCAAACTACCTTGGCGGTTGGGACGGCCTGCTGTTCCATCCCATGGGCGCTATTAACGGCCAGTTCTCCCAGATCTCCGCAAATATGATTGTCGGTGCGCTTTTCGGAAGCAAGGCTTTCCTGCACGACGATAAGTCCATCACCTTGATTGGCGAGGCTGCAAAGTCCGACCAGGCGACTGCCGAGGCCAAGCTCAAGGAAGTTGTAAAGATACTCTTCCAGGATAACGTAGAGCTTTACACCATCGCCATCGCACAGGGAACCGCAGTCATTAACCCGAAACTTAAGGACAGCGGACTCAACCAGGTAATTCCGAACTTTGGCACACTCTGGAAGGCATATCTAGTTAAATAAACGCGTTAAAAGGCATGCGCGTTCATTGACGCGCATGCCTTTCTACAAATTCAAAACGTACATATTAAAAATTCGGTATTAATAAAAGGGGTGCAGCTATGCGCCAATTCATATTAAAACGTATAGGAATATCACTTATTGTTGTATTTCTTATATCCATATTTTCATTCTCACTCGTACATATGCTTCCGGGAGACCCTGCGGTATTAGCGCTGGGTTCGGAGGTCACTCAACAACAAATTGATGAATTCCGGGAAGAGTTTTATCTTAACGAACCTGTGGTAAAGCAGTACACAATTTGGATAAAAAATGCTCTCCGGGGTGACTTTGGTATCTCGATAGCTTACAAGAGACCGGTTATTGACTGCCTTGCCGAGCGCCTTCCGAGGACTGTGGCCATTGGCCTTCCGTCGCTGATAATATCGAGCATCTTCGGTATTCTTATCGGCATTGTAAGCGCCGTGAACCGCGGAAAGGCCGTCGACAAGTTTCTTACCTTTCTCGTAACGCTTGGTATCGGTACGCCCTCCTTCTGGCTGGGGATGATAGGAATACTGGTATTCGGGCTTAAGCTTGGCTTACTGCCGCTTTCCGGCTTTGTTTCGCCGGGCCAGAATTTCAGCCAGTATGTTTATTATTCAATAATGCCAATAACCGTCTTATCCTTTACGCTGCTCGCCTCCGTTGCGCGTCAAACACGCTCAAATATGCTTGAGGTAATAAATCAGGACTATATCCGCACCGCTCGCGCAAACGGTCTTGCTGAGCGCAGCGTAGTATATAGGCACGCGCTTAAAAATTCTCTGATTCCGGTTATTACGACAATCGGAATGCAGGTGCGTGTTATTGTTGGCGGCTCCCTTATAGTTGAGCAGCTCTTCAACATTGCGGGAATCGGTACGCTT
>JAAYOL010000151.1 GCA_012520395.1 Clostridiales bacterium | reverse complement strand
GCGCCTGCCTATTCCGCCGCAGCCTATGAGACCGAGCTTCATCCCCGCAAGCTCCGCATAGGGGATTTCGTGGTAAATGAAGTCCACCGTGCCCGTCCACTTCCCTTCGTGTACCGAGCCGCACAGGGCGGAGAGATCGGTTGTGAGATTAAGAATCAACATAAAAGCAAGCTGTGCCACCGAGTCCGAGGAGTAAGCCGGCACATTGCAAACCGCCACCCCAAGCTCGCGGCAGGCTTCAATATCTATCATGTCGTAGCCCGTTCCGATTGTGTTTATTAGTTTTATGGTCGGACAGGCCTCCAAAAGCTCCCTCGAAACAGCCGTCCTGCCGCTGAGCACGACATCGGCGCCTGTGCACCTTGTCACAGCCTCCGAGCGCTCAGTCCGGTCATAGACCTTGAGCTGTCCGTATTTTTTAAGAAAATCCCAGCTCAAATCACCCGGATTTACAGCAAAGGCATCTAATATGACAATTTTCATGCGGCCCTCCCTATTTTCAGGCTTATTATTTAAATTTTACCATTAATGACATGCAAAATCAACGTTATAAACAGGCTATATTGTAAAAGAAAATTGCTGCAAACTGATTGCTCACAACGGCAGGGTAGTTAAATACTGGTCTGTGCCGGAGGTTCGTGGCAAACCAAAATTTAAGCTAAATACTGGTACTGGATTTCACGGCTTTCTTTTCCTCCTATATTACCATTCAATACATTTTCAGTTGCTGTAAATCCCTGCTGCTCATAAAAGCGTCTTGCTCGACTGTTATCTTCTAAAACCCACAAAAACAGCTTATGATATCCAAGCTTTAGTAATTCATTAACCGAAGCACTGAAAAGCCGGCTGCCGTACCCTTTTCCGATGTACTCAGGCAAAAGGTAGATGGATACGATTTCTCCATAATCAGCATAGTCCTCAAATCTTGAGGCGCAAAAAGATGATGTCCCAATGATTGTGCAATTTTCAACCATCACCAAGGTATTCCATCCGCTTGTATCTAAGGCTTTACACCAATGCCCGGCAGGAATGGAGTCAAGATAATCTTGGGGGAGGATTCCTTTGTATGCATATTTCCAGCTTTCTTCGTACACGCGGCTGATAGCAACTCTGTCATCATCTGGTTTGATATATCGAATATCCATATCCGCGTTCTCCGCAACTTCTTATTATTTAATAATTGTATCACGTACTCATAGGTGCAGCAACAAAAATAGCAAAAACCCCGCAACCGTTGAGATTGCAGGGTTTCGCTATGGTGGGGGAAGGCGGATTCGAACCACCGAAGTCACTGACAACAGATTTACAGTCTGCCCCCTTTGGCCACTTGGGTATTCCCCCATATCAGGTTGTTACAGATAATATTTTCTGTCTTATAGACAGATGGAGCTGGTGGACGGACTTGAACCCCCGACCTGCTGATTACAAATCAGCTGCTCTACCGACTGAGCTACACCAGCACGCCGCAACAACCAGCAAAGACGATAATAGCAAAAGACAGGCCATTTGTCAACTATAATTTTTCGGAGGAGTTAATTTGAGCGGTAGTTATCTTTACTTTGAGCCCGATGCGCAGGCAAGGGCGCCCTGCATAATATGCAGCTTATGTGGAGATGAAATCTACGGACTGGACAGGATTTATATTTTTCAGGGTGAGCCCATTTGCAGGCAATGTATGTATTTCTACGCACAGGAGGGCCTAAGGCCCTTGTACGCAAAAGACTACAAAGAGACAGGAGGCTACGGGTATGACGATGAAGCAATTGTCGGCCGAGTACCGTAATAGCGCGCAGCTTCTCAGACGGCGGATTGGGGAGCTAACTGTGCTCATTTCGGAGGAGGGTCTGAGCGGAACCGAAAAAGCCCTTATTAAAAGCAGGCTTGTAATCCTCAATTCCATGCTCACAGATACGCTGGCTATCGCTGTGTTGACCGAGCGTTACTATGAAAGGGGGTACAGACGCAGTGTCCGATTTACGATATGATACTCCGTTTAACAAATACATAGACTATCAGCAATACCTGAAAGAGAATGCAAATGACAACAGCGAGATACTTGACGGCATGTGCCGCAACCTGAGCCGCGCAATAAGAAGCGAGCTGACGCCAAACCAATTCCGCGTAATTGCATTTTATTATGTCGAGCAGATGAAGATGACGGAGATTGCGCAGTTGCTGGGCGTAAATGTTTCGACCGTATCGAGAACGATAAAACGGGGCAGGGCGAGATTACAGCGCTGCCTAAAATACAGTGCGCCGGAATTTTTCAGATAAAAATAAATTACCTTTACATAACATCTTCAATATGTTATATATTAAGTTACAAATTTGCGCTGCATCCTAAAATAGTGTCTATGCGTGGACAAAACGCCCGTCTTATGTCGGATTTCTGCGAAATGCAAGCTATAAGTGCGAAAATTGCCTTGCTTGATAAAAGTCCGTATATAATACAGACGTTTTCCGCGTTGACATTATGCAGTGAGCAGCAGCAGGAGGTAATCTAATATGGTAAAAAGCTCTTCAACGGCAAGGACGAAGCGCCTGGTCGGGATGGCGCTGTTCTCGGCTATAATAGTCGTGCTACAGCTTGTCGCGACCTTCGTCAAGATTGGGACCTTTTCAGTAACGCTTGTGCTCATACCCATAGTGGTGGGTGCGGCGGTCTACGGGCCCAAATCCGGCGCTTACTTCGGTGGTGTCTTCGGCGTGGTTGTTCTCATAGCGTGCATCTTTGGCTGGGACATTGGCGGAAACATTCTTTGGGTTGCAAATCCCTTCCTGACCCTCGCCCTGTGCCTTGTCAAAGGCATTGCGGCTGGCTGGGCGGCAGGTCTTGTGTACGGCGCCGTCTCAAGGAAAAATAAGTACATCGCAGTTGTTGCGGCGGCAGTTACCTGCCCGGTAGTTAACACCGGCATATTTTGCGTAGCAATGGCGCTGCTATACAACGACATCCTCGTTCAGTGGGCCGCCGGCACACCCTTACTGTACTACACAATTTTCGGGCTTGTGGGAGTTAATTTTCTGCTGGAGCTCGCTATAAACGTGGTACTTTGTCCTACGGTTGCACACATAATCAGGATAGAGAAATTAACCCGGGGGTAAGTTATGATACTTGCAATTGACGTCGGCAACTCGAATATAGTTCTCGGCGGTATCGATAAAAATAAAATACATTTCCTGTCTCGTATCTCCACCGACAAGCAAAAGACTGAGAACGAGTACGCGGTTATAATGCGTAGTATTTTCCAGATGCACGGTGTGGAGGCCAACGACTTCGAGGGAGCTATAATCGCCCTGGTAGTGCCCCCGCTTATTACGACGCTGCAAAACGCCGTAAAATCGGTTATCGGTAAGACTCCTCTAATAATAGGGCCCGGCTTGAAAACGGGTCTGAACATTCTTATCGACAACCCCGCACAGCTCGGCGCTGACTTGGTGGCTAGTGCGGTTGCGGCAATCAACAAGTACCCGAAGCCCCTAGTAATAATAGACATGGGCACAGCCACTACCTTCTCGGTGATTGACAAAAACAGCAGTATGCTGGGCGGCTTTATCTTCCCCGGTGTGCGTGTATCGCATGACGCGCTCATCTCACGCACCTCGCAGCTGCCGCACATCTTACTCGAGGCCCCCTCAAAGGTCATTTGCACCAATACTATAGACTGTATGCAAAGTGGGCTGGTATTCGGCAACGCCGCTATGATAGACGGTATGCTCGACCGTATCGAAGATGAGCTCGGACATAAGACCACAGTCATAGCAACGGGGGGACTTTCGCGCATAGTTGTGCCGCACTGCCGCAGGGAGATTATCTGCGACGACAATCTGCTGCTCGAAGGCCTTCGGATTATTTATGAAAAGAACATAAAGAGATAATATAACCATAGAGCAGCGCGTCCCGCGGGATGCGCTGCTCTGATTTGCCAGAAAGCCCGGAGAGCTAATGAGATTACCTACGCTAAACTATGCATTGCAAAGTGAGAGCGCTACCAACAGCGGCGTTCCGCTCAGAGCGAGACCCCGATGCATGTCCCTGAAAACGACAGAACTAACTTTTTTCCCGCTATGTGTAGCGAAGTTAACCGAATTCTCTTGGGCTGAACCGGGTTTCTCCTAGCTTGTCACGCTTCGGCTCCCGCAGTGTGTTTATCCGCTCCTAAAATGCTTCTCGACAGCGCAGGCACTCGTCTGCCCGAGCCACTAAAAGATAAATGAATGTTGTAGCAGAATATACATTTTAATAAAGCCCCGCAAAAAATTCGAAGCAACCCCTTGATTTTGATAAATGATTATGTTATTATACAAAAGTACCTCATAGAGACGGCCTGCGTTAGCGAATAAACTCGCTATTTGGAAGTGTGAAGTTATGACCAGCTTAGCTGGGAGCGTGAGCAAGCCTATTACGATAACATACAACCGAATATTAGCTCTTTTCCACACATGGGGGCGTGGCGCAGCTGGGAGAGCGAGTTAAACAGTAAACCACCCCAAATAAAATGGGCAAGCGAATGGCATTAAAAATTGAATAAATCTTTTCAAAAAAGGAAAAACCTGGGGGTATAGCTCAGCTGGGAGAGCGCTTGAATGGCATTCAAGAGGTCAGCGGTTCGATCCCGCTTATCTCCACCAACAAAAAGGCTTCAAATCATTACGATTTGAAGCCTTTTCTGCGTTTTTTAGAACTTTTTTGCTTATATTTGCGCCCCTACAGTCCCACCCTCCTTTTCTAGGTTACGCTCAAAAAGTGGAATCTGAGTGGAATGAGAAATTTTTTCTGCTTTTGTACCCCAGTTAACACATTATACTCCCAGGCATTGACATTGATCATAAAACCATTCGCCCTAAAAATTATAAACACTATGCTTGCCTACTTCAATAACTCAATAGTAAATAGGTCCGCAATCCCCAATTATTCAATGGGAACGCGGACTCTTTCTACCTGTGAGTTTTTATCTATCAATCTTTATTCCATTTCTGAATCGGAAGAGCAGCTTTCCGTCGCGCACGACCAATATGTGGTATTGTTTATTTGAGCAACTCCTTCTTTGAATGTCACCATTCAGTTTGCAGGAGTTCAAATGGCTTTTCTATGCCTTTGTGAAATTGCGAACTTTATTGTACATGACCGATGTTTTTTTAATTGTAATGGAAATTTCGACCAAAGTATTCTATAATAAATCAAAGAAGATAAAAAACGAGGTGAATCATCGTTACTTACAAAAACCGAAGGGGTGCTATTTGAAAGTGGCGGTTCAAGTGTTTTTCTGAGGAATTGGAGCAAGTTCTGTAATAATATTGAAAAGATAATTTACCGTATGCGAAGAGATGGTGTATTCAGTTGCAGTTTTCTTTCACCTGTTAATATCAATGAAATAGTCCCCCAATAATCTAAGCAACACGAGATTGTGACAAAAATATATAAATCTAGGTGCATTTTTGCTATTAATTTTTATGACCTATAATTCACTTATGGGAGGACCCTTATGTGGCCATACATAATAGTAGGAATTGCAATACTTGCCGCAATGATAGTATTACTTGTTCCGCGACATAAGCATAGTGTTTCGAAAAGCTCTGCAATTGTCGATACTCAGCACAAGTCAGATTCGACGATTTTAGACAATGATGATATCGCTCTCGCTAAGTACAATGAGATGACTATTAAATTTGAGGATCGACCTGCTTTAACAATTGACGAGGAAACTCGTCTTGTAGAAGTTAAGGATCAAAAGTTACTGGCTCGAATTGACAGTGTTATCCCTAGTACGATACAGGCTGTTGCAAACTCAGGTGCAGCGAAGGGCGCTCAGGAAATAGCGAAAGAAGCTGGAAAGCTATATAAGGTGATAATTCCAAGGGGAGCTGTTTTGGACAAGTCCCGCTCTATGGAAGGTGCTGTCAGGGCATCATACCGGAAAGTTGCAAACAGTATTAAGGGCAATGCCAATTTATTGCCTTTTGATGCAAAAGGTGCAAAGGGCCTCGCAGCAGTGAATGTGGCAAATGCCGCCATGAACGTTGCTTCCATGGTGGTCGGCCAATATTATATGTCACAAATCTATGACAAGCTCGGAGATATTACCGATGACTTCGCCAAAATTGCTGATTTTCAAAACATCGAGTACAAAGGAAAAGTTTATGCCCTCATTGCAGAGGTTCAGAAGGCGTCAACATTCCAACTTGAGACGATGGAAAACAATGAGCTTCGCAATCGTGAGCTTTTGCACCTGAAAAATCTGGAGCATGAATGTGCGGAACTTTTAGGACAGGCTAATCTTACAATACAAAGATATGCCGAGAAGAAGGTACTTGATTATGATAAGTATGAGAAGCTGGTGGGGGAGGCGCAACTATGGTTGCAATACCAGCAGACTTTGCTTGGGGTAATGCGCCAGATTGCTGACCTCAGTTATGCACTAAATCTTGGAGCAATTTCAAGAGAAAACAGCTTCGCCCTTCTGGCTCCATATGCAAAGCAAGCTACAGCGGCACAGGGAAATCTCATCGCATGGCATGAAGAAAACTGTAAGCGTTTGAAGATTGATGTGGATGCCGCTTGGCGTAAACGCCAAGGAATCGATAAGATTTTCATGGCGGTGCCGGCACTCTTCAACGACGATTTACATTATAAAGCACTCCCGAAGAACACAGTTCGGCTAATAAGAGAACAAACCAGCGGGCACCCCCCTGTCGGAATTAGTAATGATGATCATTTTTATGAGGATGTTCAACTAATAGCAAAGGACGGAAAGCTTTATTATTTGCCAATAAAATCGGAATAAGCAATCAGAATAATCCCCGTCACCATAAGTGATGAGAGACACCCATTTGCTACCGAAGGAACGTTACGACGAGTGGCTGAACGGCCACGACCCCGAAGGCATGATTACACACGACATCAACGCGGCAGTGACCATTGCCGACCGCGTGGCAATATTCTACGCGGGTATGACGCTGGAGATTGCAAGCAGTGAGGATTTCCGCGGCGACGGTCAGGCGCTGCGCCATCCCTATTCCAAGGCCCTACATGCGGCGATTCCGGCTAACGGCTTTCGGGCTACTCCCGGCTTTCAGCCCTACAGCGACAATCTCCCCGAAGGCTGCGTTTTCTGTGACCGCTGCGACAGAAAAACGGAGCGGTGTCTGAAGGAACGGCCTGAGTTCAGAGAACTTCGGGGCGGAAAGGTAAGGTGTCACCATGCAACTTAAGGCGGAAAAGGTCAGCTTTGCCTACAAAAAGGGCGTGCAAATTCTGAACCAAGTTGATTTTGTTGTGAACAGCGGGGAAGTGGTAGGGCTTACCGCCCCCAGCGGCTTTGGAAAAACAACGCTGGCAAGAATCCTGGCGGGCTATGAAAGACCCGCTTCCGGTATCGTCACCCTTGATGGTGCTCCGCTGCCCAAAAGCGGCTATAACCCCGTGCAGCTTATCTTCCAGCACCCTGAGAAGGCCGTGAACCCCAAATGGAAGATGAGACGGGTTCTGGAGGAGACCGGCGGGTATACGGCGGAGTCCCTGCATCAGATGGGCATCATGCCGGAATGGCTGGAACGCTGGCCTCGTGAGCTCTCCGGCGGTGAGCTGCAGCGCTTTTGCGTCCTGCGAGTGTTGAACGAACGCACCCGCTTCATCATCGCCGATGAGATGACAACGATGCTGGACGCCGTGACCCAGGCGCAGATTTGGAACACGGTGCTGGACTTTGCTAAAAAGCACGATATCGGGATTGTGGCCATCAGCCATGAGCGGGACCTTCTGGAGGCCGTCTGCACCCGAATCGAGCGGCTGTAAAATAGGCAATAGAGGGTCGTTAGTGCCGATGAGCATCGTCTGACGCATGACTAACGCCTTATAGCGGCTAGCCGTAGGGGACATACCTCTTATGATTGAAGAGGGAGAAGACTCTGTAGAGTCTCCTCCCTCGCTTGTACTATAACAAACTACTTCAGATATAAGAAAAATCCTAACCCGATTAGAAAAGGTTAGGATTTTTGTTTTGGTGGAGACAGAGGGATTCGAACCCTTGACCTTACGGATGCGACCGAACGCTCTCGCGAAGTGTGCTTTACACAGGCCCAATTTTACTTATTTGTATTATTTGGCCTAGAAGATCCAAAATGAAACCCAAATGCCACAGAAAAAATACCCCGGTAATCTCAATGATTACCGGGGTTGTGCATTAGCACACAATCTATTTGATTAATGGAGGGCTATGATTTGGCATTGATCCCCAAGTTCATCGTAAAGCGCATAAGAATGGCAGAAACTTCAGCTCTTGTGGCTATGCCCTTGGGCGCGAGTGTGGTTGAGGTGCGCCCAGTGATGAGCTCTTCTGCATTGGCCCACTTGATGGCAGTCAGCGCATAGGATGCGATGCTACCGGAGTCACTGAAGCCTGTAAGATTATTTGTCTTACGCGTGTCATACTTTTTGAACTGGGCGTAACGATACAGCATAGCGGCCATTTGCTCGCGAGTGATGGCGTCATGTGTTCCGAACAGGCCATTGCCGTAGCCGGTGGCAATGCCGTTTTCCGTGGCCCAAAGAACCGCATCGGTGTACCATTCGCCGGGCGCTACATCCTTAAAGGCGTTTGCACCTTTTACTGCCGGCATGCCTTCAAGTCTGTAAAGAACGGTGACCAGCATTGCGCGGGTCATTTCGGCATTGGGACTGAACTGTGTCTTGGAGGTGCCGTTAAAGAGCTCCTCACGAGAGACGAATTTAACAGCGGTGTAGAACCAATCGCCGGCTTTCACATCGGTAAAGGGATTTGGCCATGAATCCAAGCCGACGACATAGTTGGAGAGGTGAGGGGTGGTGAAGGTGGCAAGGCCTGTCTTGGCGTCGTATTTGCAGCGTATGCGCTCCAGCTTGCCTTCATCGCTGAGATACCAGACGGTAACGTCATCAGCGTTCTCGCCGGCTTTCAGTGCATACGGCAGAGAGATGGTAATGCTCATGCCGCCAAAATCGGAAATATACTTGCCGCCGCTCAGCAGTGAAATGTCATACACGGTTTTCGAGCCTGCTGCGGCTGACTGCTCAGGCGTTAGATCGGCTGGATTAACCTCCCCAAAGCTGATTGTGACGGTGCTGCCGGTGGTCTGTTTAGCAATAGCACCCAGTGCATCATTGGGAATCGTAATGCTTCCGATGGGCGTTTCAACGGTAAGGTTCGCCACGGTATTCGACGAGATGGCCGACAGTGATGCTGAGGGCACATCCACCAATACTTTGCTGGCAGTTCCTCTGATTTCAGGGGCGATGACGATTGTTGCAGAGGCATCTTTCATTGCCTGATCCACGACCTCTTTCATACTGTCTTTGTCGATGGATACTTTTGCCTGGCCGTTTTTATCGATTTGCACACTGGGTTTAATTATCGTTTCCGGCTCCTGAGCATTTCCGCCTGAGCCTCCACCGGGATTTCCGCCGGGGATTTGGCCGGCAGACGGTGCCACATCAGGCGCTGATAGCCATTTGTTGTGATAAGTACCACCGCCTAAAGACGGGTATCTGGGATCATCATCGAACCAGTCGGCTACCTCGTATGAATAGTCATTGACGTAATGCCAGATGACCACGTCGCCGTCTTCCAGCGTCCATTCCTTGAGT
>JAAYOL010000150.1 GCA_012520395.1 Clostridiales bacterium | reverse complement strand
TTGCGGTGGTGCGGGTGGCTCGGTATGCTGCTGTTGATTGCCTCTTTGATATTCGTCATTGTTTCAAAAAATAAAAAGGGGGTGGCTGCGGCATGAAAAAGGCAAAAACCGCTGTACTTGCACTGATTATTGTTACGCTTATATCCATCTTGCTGCCACAGCCCGCAGAAGCAGCTCGCAGATATAAACAAGGAGATTGGCTGACCAAAGAGAAGTTTTTTGAACTGTACGGCCTAGAGGAGTTTATTGGTTGGGGGCTGGCGGGAGGAAATGTCGGGGAAGCAATCGCCGATTCCAAAATCGAGCTTTATCCGATTAAGGTCAAGGCAACCCTGGTCGATGTGAATGTTGGCTCAATTTCGGTGCTGGAGAGCCGAATAAGCCTTCCCGACTCCGTTCAACAGACATTTAGCCAGAAAGGCGAACAGGTTTTGCTGAGCGACAAACCGATTACCCTCCGATTAAATGGAAGTGAAAGTGGCGTCAGTACTGATTATGGGTCTTTTTCGTACAGCTATCAGCTGACGCTACAGGATTTGACCTATTCGTACAGCAGGGGTTTTTCCAGTCTTAGCTCCCCGTTTAAGGTTGAGTTTGCTGCCGAGGGGGACGCAAATGTCTCGGGACGCCACCGCAACTCCACCTCCGACGAAACGTTTATCGAAGAACAATACCATCACCTTCTTTCCGAAACGGAATTTTCGGAACGTATGCAATGTGCGATCGATGAAGCCGGCAACATGACGCTGACCGCCGTCTTTAAGATGGATAACGCTTCGGAGGCAGATCCGTACGACTGTAACGTATGGGTTAAGTTTCAAGTGGATGAGGTGCAGCTTGGTAAATTGTCCGATGGGGACGGATGGATCAGCCTAAGCTCCGGTAGATCGCGCTCCTCGGGAAAAGATGATCCCGCCGGACCGCTGACAACATTGGTTATCAGCATTCTCGCAATCCTGCTGTCCATCCTGTTCGGCAACACGGGCGGTTTTATCCCGACAGTGCCTGCGGGAACAGGCGGCGCGCCAGCTGTTCCCGCACCTGAGGACAGTGGTCTGAGCAGTTGGATACGCTTTGACAGCGACGGAGATATCGAGGCCACCGACCCTGTAAATGGGCAAAAGCGCACCTTTGTCAAAAACGGTGATGGAACCTATACTGACCCCATCAGCGGCGCGACCTACACCCCCGAGGAACTTTCTGAACAGATGGAGCATCGTGCGGATAATGCCGGTACCATCCGACAGGATGAGGCGCAATTTGAGAAAAACGTCCGTGAGGATCGCCAGCGCAATCAGGAGCGCAACGACGAGAGCCGCCAGCTCGAGAAGGATTTGCAACGCGAGCGGCAGGAGCGAGCCCGCAAGGAAAAAATTGAGCGCATCGCCACAGATTTGGGGATGAGCGGTGCCAGCGAAAAGGAAGTCAGGGATGAGCTTGAACGCCGCATGGAAAGAGACGAGGAGTACCGTCAGAAGATGCACGATTACGCGCGGCGCAGAGATATGGCCGTCGATGCTTTAGAGGCGACTGTGGATATGGCCGATTACACGATGGCTGCGGGCGAGGCGCTGGTTCCTGGCGGAAAGGCTGTGTCCGCCACCTATAAGGGGATAAAAAATATCGGCTCCACCATGGCGGAAAAAGGCGCAAGTGTCGGTTCCTTTATTGAGGGCGCAATCAAGGGCGGTACCGAAGCTGCAACCACTTTGATGGATGCGGGTATCGGCAAGGCCGCTACTACTTTAGGCGGGACAGTTGCCGGCGAAATCGCCGGAGCTGTCAACGATGGCGAAGACATTACGCGGGCAGCGGCCGAAGGACTAGTAAAAGGGGCAGCTAATGCCACCATAGGGGCTGTCAGCGATGGTGTGGAGGATGCCGCGACTAGCTTAAGCGGCAAGGTCGCGACCAAGGTTACCGAAACCGCTTTAGGAAAAGAGGTTGTCGAACCGATCTGCGATGAAGCGTTTAAAAAAGATTAATAACCGCTTTCGTTGTTACATCAATGAACCGGCCAAACCAAAAACAGGAGGAGGAAGCCGTTGTGTCCACTTTCGGATTGCTCTTGGGAAATAATGTCTATAGATGGGGCTGCGAGGGTGTAAATAGCGTCCAGCTACGGGAGGTACAAATCGACAAAGAGCATATCCGCCTGTACTTCGGAATCGACATCAAAATTCTACACGTTGAGTTGCTACACGGTCTGACCGACAGGCAAAGCGTCATGGAAATCGCTCAAAAGATTTGGAACGAAACAGGAGTACAGGTAAGCATTGTTGGCTATTGCGGCTGAATAGGCCGCCAGAAAGGAGCTTTCCAAAATGAAAAGAAATATACTATCCCTTATGCTTGCATCCGCTATGTTTGTGTCCTTAATTACGGGGCTTTCCGGCTGCGGAAATGGCGATAAGGCAAAACCCTCCAACGCACAGAAAGCCGAAACCTTCACGGTGGAGGAAGGACAAACCGTATTAACCTCGCAGGCCGGTTCGGCGATAGACTTTGGCTGTATGCTGGAGGCTGGCGAGGAACTCTCCATACAAAAGGTGATGCCCGCTCCCGTTGACAGTGACGTGGAGATCTACGCCTACGATTTCAAGCTGTCCTCCGGCCAGCCGGAGGGAACTGTCGAACTTATCATTCCATATGACGATGTGGGTCTTAGCACCGACGAGGAGCTGCTGTCGGTCTGCGGTAAATATCTCAACGAACAGAGCGGTCAATGGGAGGATGTCCATTATACAGTGGACGCCGAAGCCAACAAGGTACATATTCTCACTGACCACCTCTCCACCTATAGCGTTTTTAAGGTCACGAATGAAGGAAAGCGCAACGAATACATTTCCGATATCAATGCATACGCGGCTTACATGACAACAAAGCAGGCGGAAAAGCTGCTCCAAACCTACACTGAGCAGGGCGCGTCGTGGCAGGAGGATGTAGTGTCCGCGTTTCTCAGTGCAAACAACTCGCTTCCAATGTTCGCTGCAACAAACATCCCCACTCTCTTAAGCCTCGGAGGGGCGTATGACGACCTGATCAGCGAACCGTTTGGCGACGCGTTGACGGTTTTAGGCATTGCAACCTCCTGTGCGCAGTTTGCATATGACGCATACAGCAACGGACTTACAAGCAAGGAAACGTCAATCAGCGGGATGAAAACAGTATTGAACCTGGCATTGAATCTGGCGTCATCTCAAAAATATCTGTTGGATTCATTTCAGGTGGCATATGTCGGCGTGGGAGTAATCGACATCGCGCTTACCGATGTGATGGATTTCGCCATCAACACAAAGTATGAAAGCACAAAGAATATGTACGACGCTTACTACGCAAGACCCGAGAACAATCGCAGGGTCAAAGATTGGTACGATTTATTTAAGAAGATATACGAAGACAATAAATCCGACCCGCAGGCGGCACTCAACAAAATGACCGCTGAAATCGACAACTATGTAAACAAATATTGGGAGGTCGCAGCGAGTGACTGGGATTCATGGATAGACGCCTATGACAAAAACGGCAATCTGTCCAAGTATCCGTGGCCGTCGGAAAGCGACCGCAAAAAAATATCAAGCAATTACAAAGCCGAGATCTATGATTACCTCCGGGTTATGTTTCAGTCTCTGAGCCGGGATATGTATTTTGATACTCTCAATCAGCGGGAAAAAGAGTATAAAAAGCTCGCCGAGCAGCTCAACACGATATACACTATCACGATAAAGGAACAGGAGATAGAGGGCAAGCAGCCCAAATGGGCAAATTGCTATGTCAAATTGGCACCGCTTTCTGATAAGGTTACCGCAAAAGCATGGACAATCAAGTTGGATGATAAATCAAATGGGCAGCTGAAATTTACTCTGCTTGCCCACGAAACAGCAGGCTTCCCGATGAAGCTGGAATTCTATAAAACGCAAAAAGATTGGGAGGAGGGTAAGGTTGCAGCGAGCACAACGCTAAAACCATTTATAAGCACCGAAAAAACCTTCACCATAAAAACGCAGGCGGATAAGCCTGACTATTCAGGAACCTTCACAGGTGT
>JAAYOL010000026.1 GCA_012520395.1 Clostridiales bacterium | reverse complement strand
CGCTGGCCACATCAGCCTCGTCGAAGCGGGAACAAAAAAACATATCGCAGAGGACATCGATGGCGAGGGACAGGTGCGTGTCCAGTACCCTGCCGTAGAAGCAGGTGCAGTCCTTGGTGGTAAAGGCGTTTATCTGACCGCCGATGTGGTCCATCTGCTCGGCAAGCTCGGCGGCCGAGCGCCTGTCGGTACCCTTGAAGAGCATATGCTCTATAAAATGTGCAGCACCGTTTTCGGACGCGGCCTCGAAACGCGAGCCGATCCCAACCCATATCCCGACAGCGGCGGAGCGCACATGGGGAATCCTCTCGGTCAGGATGCGCACGCCGTTCGGCAGTACTGTTTTGTTGTACATAGCATCTCCTGTTTGCGTTATTTCTGTAGTATCAGCACAGCTACCTGCGGGTTATTCAGAAATCTCGGAATATTAAATATCAGTCCTATCCCGCGTGAGACGAACATGGTAGTTGCGCCCCGAATATAGAAGCCGGATTCATATTCCGGAAAGAAGTTCCTCTCGGTGCCGAGGAGCCCACCCAGTGCTGGCAGCCTGATTATGCCGCCATGGCAGTGCCCGGTTAGAACAAGGTTGGCGCCTGTCTCGGCATAGGTGTCAAGCATGTTATTTCTATGGGCAAGTAGGACCTTGTACTTGTCGCCCTGCTCCTCCTCAATCTCGGAAAAGAGCTCCTGAGGTGTTTTCTGGTCGGCGAAGCCGTTAGGGTCGTCGACGCCGGCCAGAACTATGCTCCGGCCATCGCGCTCAAGCAGGACATACTCGTTTCGCAGTGCTTTGACGCCGCAGTCGTCCATTATTTCAAAAAGCCCCACAAGTCCGCCCGAGGCCCACTCGTGGTTGCCGGTGACAAAATACACAGGAGCAATGGAAACAAGGCCATTGAGCAGCTCTTTTGCCCACTCGCCGCTGGTGGCGTTGTCGATAAAGTCTCCGGTTATCACGATAATGTCCGGGGCCGCCTCACGCACAGCTTCGATGAGCTTCGAGTTTTTAGGGCCGAAGCTCTTGCCATGCACGTCCGAGAGCTGGACTATGCGAAAGCCGTTAAAGCTATCGGGGATTTGCGAGGTGCTGACGGTGAACTCCTCCGTAACCAGTCGGGTTGTGCTGTCGTAGAACAAAAATGCCAGAACGGCAAGCAGGAATACCAAGGCTAATAACCCTCTGCGCCGCCTCCTGCGGGCGCGCACCCTTGTCCTGAATATCATAGTCAAGATTCCTTGTCGCGCACATAGATGTGCTTGGTGTTGGCATCTCCCGTCTGACGGACGTCAATTTCAAATCTCGACAGCGAGCGGACAAGGGGTGTGAGCTTGGAAAAACCGAAGTTTCTGGGGTCAAAGTCGGGCTGCTTTTTAATGAGCAGGTTACCCAGCTCGCCCAGGAAGGCCCAGCCATCGTCGTCGGCTATGTCAGACACGGAGTCGGCAATCAGTCGCACTGTCTCGGGCGGCACCGGCGGGTGGTCCGACGGCTTCTTAAAGCGGCGCGGCCTGTGCTCAGACTTATGCCCGTCGTCCTGCTCCTGGTATTTTGTCCGTATAAGCTCAATGTATATGAACTTATCGCAGGAGGCGATAAAGGGTGCGGGCGTCTTCTTTTCGCCAATCCCAATCACACGCAGGCCCGATTCCCTGATGCGCGTGGCCAGACGGGTGAAATCACTGTCGCTTGAGACTATGACAAAGCCGTCAACATGCCCCGAGTAGAGAATGT
>JAAYOL010000149.1 GCA_012520395.1 Clostridiales bacterium | reverse complement strand
GGAGAAGTGGCTTAACCGTTACGGCGGAAAAATCACCTCTGAAAAAACTTAAAAGATATGCAACTAAATAGAAATTATGTTACTATAACATTAATCGCAGTAAAATAAATCCATACACCTGCTAAATCGATAGAGCAATTTTATATTTTTCAGGAGGGATGATTATGAATAGTTTAAAGCAGTACCAATTCTGGCTTGTCGTCGGCAGTCAGGATCTATATGGTGAGGAAACGCTCAGGCAGGTTGACGAGCACGCAAGGGCGATGGTCAAGGGTTTCGAGTCTGACTCCACGATTCCCTGCACCATAGTCTATAAACCCTGCGTCAGGAATTCAAACGAAATTTATAACATAATCCAGGCCGCAAACAACGATGCTTCCTGCGCGGGGATTATTACATGGATGCATACTTTTTCACCCTCAAAGATGTGGATAAGAGGGCTAAATATCCTTAACAAACCTATTTTACATATCAACACCCAGTTTAACCGTGATATTCCTTGGGACAGCATTGATATGGATTTTATGAATCTAAACCAGTCGGCGCATGGCGACCGTGAGCACGGCTTTATTTTGAGTCGTATGCGCATAAATCAAAAGGTTATAGCAGGGCATTGGGAGGATAAAAGGTTTCGTGAACGCATGGCAGACTGGATGCGAGCTGCAGTTGGTGCCTATGAAAGCCGCCGCCTGCGTGTTCTGCGTATAAGTGATAATATGCGTGAGGTTGCTGTTACCGAGGGGGACAAGGTTGAGGCCCATATCAAATTCGGCTGGCAGATAGACCATTACGGAGTCGAGGATATTATATCCGAGGTGGAGGCAGTTACTGAAGCCGAAATTGACGCTCAAATGGCCGAGTATGAATCGCTTTATGAATTTGCTACGGATGATATTGAGGCCGTCCGCTACCAGGCCAGAGAGGAAGTTGCCCTCAAGCGCTTCTTAAAGGAGGGGGGATTCGGTGCCTTCCACACAAATTTCCAGGATCTCCAGCAGCTAAAGCAGCTGCCCGGTCTTGCCGCGCAGAACCTGATGCGTCAGGGCTATGGCTTCGCCGCCGAAGGTGACTGGAAAACAGCCGCGATGGTTCGTATCATGAAGCTGATGGCAGCCGACATGAGCACCGGAACATCCTTTATGGAAGACTATACCTATCATATGGAGCCCGGAAACGAAATGAATATGGGCGCTCATATGCTTGAAATATGCCCCAGTATCGCATCCGAACGGGCAAAAATTAAGGTTATGCCCCTCGGAATAGGGGATCGCGAGCCGCCCGCCCGCCTAACCTTTAAGGCGAAAGACGGTCCGGCGATATTGGTATCCCTTATTGATATGGGCGACCGTTTCAGAATGATTGTAAACGATATCATCTGCCAGGAACAAAGGTTCGATATGCCAAAGCTGCCGGTTGCGGCAGTCCTTTGGAAGCCGCTGCCCGACCTCGAGACCTCGTCCGAGGCTTGGATATATGCAGGCGGTGCTCACCACTCTGTCCTGAGCTATGGCTTAACGGCCGAAATAATGCGCGACTGGGCCGAGATTATGGATATCGAATTCATACACATCGGTGAGCATACCAAGATTAATGACCTGCGCCGGGAGCTTAACTATAACGATATCATCTGGAAGCTGAAGTAAAACCTACGGAATTTGGAAGTGCAGCTTCAACGCGTACCGACGAAAAGGGGAGAATCGTTTATGAGCAATGAAACTGAAAGAATCCGCAAGGCCGTTGAAGACGGTCGAACGAGCATAGGCATAGAGCTAGGCTCTACCCGCATCAAAACAGTGATGATAGACCGGGACAATAAGCCCATAGCTTCCGGAAGCCACGGCTGGGAAAACAGATTTCTCAACGGGGTCTGGACATACAGCCTTGAGGATATCTGGAAGGGGATACAAAGCAGTTATCGAGACATGGCCCATCAGGTCCAAACCCAATACGGAGCCCTTATAAGAACAACCGGCTCGATTGGATTTAGCGCAATGATGCACGGCTATATGGTATTTAATGAAAAGGGAACTCTGCTGACGCCGTTTCGCACATGGCGAAACACAATCACGTCAGAGGCGTCAAAAGCATTGACTGAGCTTTTTAACTACCCTATCCCGCAGCGATGGAGTATAGCCCATCTTTATCAGGCAATATTAAATGGCGAAAGCCATGTTTCTGAAATCGACTTTATGACAACTCTTGCCGGCTATGTCCATTGGCGTCTGACCGGACGCAAGGTCATAGGCATAGGTGACGGGACGGGAATTTTTCCGGTAGACTGTAAGACAAAAGACTATCACTCGGGGATGCTTGAGAAGTTCGAGAGCCTGACTGCTTCTCAAAAATACCCGTGGAAACTTAAGTCGCTTTTGCCTGAGGTGCTCATGGCAGGGGAAACAGCAGGGGAGCTGACGGCTGAGGGCGCTTTGCTTCTTGACCCCTCCGGTAGCCTGAGGCCCGGCATACCGCTGTGTCCGCCCGAGGGTGACGCAGGAACCGGAATGGTTGCAACTAACAGCATAGCTGTCCGCACCGGAAATGTATCTGCCGGAACCTCAGCTTTTGCCATGGTCGTACTCGAAAAGGAGCTTTCTAAAGCGTACAGCGAGATTGATCTGGTCACAACTCCGGTTGGAGATCTGGTAGCAATGGCCCACTCAAACAACTGTTCAACGGACTACGACGCATGGATAGGTCTTTTCGAGGAGGCAGCCCGTGAATTAGGGTTGAAGGTATCAAAAACAAAGCTTTACGAAACCATGATGAATGCAGCTTTGCGGGGAGAACCCGACTGCGGGGGACTCTTGTCCTACGGCTACCATTCGGGTGAGCATATCACGCATTTTGAGGAGGGCAGACCTCTGTTCGTGCGCAGCCCCCAAAGCAAGCTTACGCTCGCCAATTTTATGCGTGTCAACCTCTTTACGGCGCTCGGCGCCCTTCGCACCGGCCTTGATATTCTTTTTGACAAGGAATCGGTGAAGCTTGATGAAATAAAGGGACATGGAGGATTCTTTAAAATTAAGGGGCCGGGTCAGAGAATTATGGCCGCGGCTACGAATACTCCGGTTTCAGTTCTCGAGACTGCCGGAGAGGGCGGTGCCTGGGGTATAGCTATTTTGGCGAATTATATGATAAGCAGGGGAGAGGGTGAGACCCTTGGGGATTTTCTGAGCGAACGCGTATTTGCGGGAATGGTCTCCACTGTTATACAGCCCGATCCTGACGACGTAGCGGGCTTTGATGCGTTTATGAAAAGATACACACGCGGCCTGGCAATAGAAAGAGCCGCGATCGAAAATCTGGATTGAGGTACGAATATGAAAATAGAGCAGTTAATAAAAGAAGTATTAAAAGCAAATCTGGATCTGCCGCGCCACAATTTGGTCACCTTTACCTGGGGCAATGTGAGCGGAATAGACCGCGAGAGCGGGCTTGTCGTAATAAAACCGAGCGGAGTGCCCTATGAGGAGCTCGATGAAAGCTGCATGGTTGTCCTTGACCTCAACGGCAACGTCAAGCAGGGCAGCTATAAACCCAGCAGCGATACAGCTACACATCTCGCTCTTTACAGGCGCTATGAGGATATCGGGGGAGTGGTGCATACCCACTCTCGCTGGGCAACAAGCTGGGCGCAGGCCTGTCTGGATTTGCCGCCCTTCGGCACGACGCACGCCGACTATTTCTACGGCGCGGTTCCCTGCACCCGCCAGCAAACAGAGGACGAAATCAAAGGCGAATACGAGCTAAATACCGGCAAGGTAATTATAGAGACCTTTACCGATAGAGGCATAGCCCCCACGGCGGTTCCGGGGGTTTTGGTCGGAAGCCACGGACCATTTTCCTGGGGTAAGAATGCTTCCGAAGCCGTGCACAACGCCGTAGTTCTTGAAGAATGTGCGATGATGGGCTTAAATGCCCGTATGCTGAACCCTCAGTTGGGGAGCATCAAACAATATCTGCTTGACAAGCACTACCTGCGCAAGCACGGAGAGAACGCCTATTACGGCCAAGGGAAATAAAACGGGTGTATCTACTAAGCTTTCGGCAAAACCCTTAGGGGTGCGCGTTCTGAGAGGTTTTTTACAAACAAAAAAGGACCGGAACTCAAGTGAGTTCCGGTCCTTTTCGTTATGCCGGCCTTGCCTTTGCTAATCAGCTGTTTGCAGCTGCCTTATAGTTGCTGTAATTCACAGAGTGCGTATAGCGAATAAGGTCAAGGATTTTATTGGAATAGCCTATCTCGTTATCGTACCAGGCTATTACTTTTACAAACGTATCGGTGAGTGCTATGCCCGCCTTTTTGTCAAAAATGGAGACATGGGTGTCACCGAGAAAGTCAGAGGATACAACATCGTCTTCAGTATAGCCCAGAATGCCCTTCAGCTCTCCCTCAGAGGCCTTCTTCATTGCTGCGCATATTTCTTCATACGTTGCCGGCCTTTCGAGATTACAGGTAAGGTCAACAACCGAGACATCCAGAGTTGGCACACGCATGGACATGCCCGTCAGCTTTCCGCTCAGTTCAGGAATAACCTTTCCGACGGCCTTGGCCGCTCCCGTTGTGGAGGGGATTATATTACCGGAGGCCGCCCGGCCGCCGCGCCAGTCCTTCAAGGATGGCCCGTCAATAGTTGATTGCGACGCTGTCATGGAGTGCACAGTGGTCATTAGCCCGTCTTTGAGTCCGAAGTTGTCGTTGAGTACCTTGGCAATGGGTGCAAGGCAGTTGGTGGTGCAGGAGGCATTGGAAATGAAGGTCATATCCGGGGTATAAGTGTTGTGATTTACACCCATAACAAACATTGGCGTATCGTCCTTGGGAGGCGCAGACATGATAACACGCTTTGCCCCGGCGTCTATATGCCCCTGGGCCTTTTCCCTCGTCAGAAACACGCCGCTCGACTCAACAATATATTCAGCTCCGATTTTGCCCCAGGGTATATCCGCAGGGTTTTTCTCTGCAAATACCTTTATTTTAACTCCATTAACGATAATACTATCATCCGTATAACTGATTTCTCCGGCAAATTTGCCGTGAACTGTATCATACTTAAGCATATATGCCATATAATCCGATCTCATCCCAGGATCGTTTATTCCAACAAACTCAAAATCCTGACTCTTTATTCCCGACCGGAAGACTAAACGTCCGATTCTTCCAAATCCGTTAATACCTATTTTTATTGCCATGATTGGACCCCTTTCTTTTGTTGTTTCAATAATAATATTATTGTAGCAACAATATATTTCCTTGTCAATGTTATTTCAACAATTATTTTTGTTTCGTTATAAAAAAATTGGGTATGACTTTCTTTAATAGTCATACCCAAAAAACTTTTATTTTATATTAGCAATCAGAGGACTTTAGTTCCGTCTAACTCTAAGGTTTTCTTGATTTCTTCGTCTAGCTTATCATCGGAAATTATGGTAGAAATTTCATTTGGAAATGCAAAAGTAAATGTGTTTACTATCCCAACCTTCTGGGAGTCCATCAACACTACAACCTTATCCGCCTTGCGAATAACCGCCCG
Organism: Clostridiales bacterium; assembly: GCA_012520395.1. Lineage (GTDB taxonomy): Bacteria > Bacillota > Clostridia > Oscillospirales > Oscillospiraceae > DUPK01. The sequence goes on along the minus strand of JAAYOL010000149.1, from coordinate 12,715 downwards.
CTTCAGCTCATTTTCTGCTTCAACAGCGCATGTAAAGCCTCTTTCGTGACTAAAACCGGTCGTTCCCAAAAAAGCAATGTTAAAATTTAAGTGTTCGATTTCATTAATGCTACGGATACCGTTTACGCTCAGATTGTTGCGGTTCACCTCTCCGCCTATCAGATGCGACCGGGCCTTTGTAAGCTTTGTCAGTTCCAGGGCACAGTTAATACCACTGGTGAAAATCATATATGGTTCGTCCGGAAAATTGCTCGCAATCTCTATGGCGGTAGAGCCGGAATCGAGGAAGATTGAAAGACCGGGAGTCAAAAGCTTGAGAGCTTTCTGAGCAATTAAACGCTTTTCAGCGGTATTTTGCGCCGCACGGATATCGTAGGCAATATCAGCCCCTATTATAACGCCTAATGAGCGCGCGCCACCATGGACGCGCACGATACGATTCTCCTTATCGAGGGCCTTCAGGTCATTGCGGAGTGTCATCTCGGAAACATTGGGGAACGCCGCCTTTAGCCTTGAAAAGCTCACAGTGCCCTCTTTATTAATTAGCTCGGCGATTCTGTCACGCCGCTGATTCATACAGATGTCCTCCATAAGTAAAGTATCTTATATTTTAATGCCCCAAAGTGAATTTGTCAAATTTTCTGTTTTAGGGGCAAAAGTGCTGCACAGATATATCAGACCCTTTGCCGCTCTCTCAAAAAAGGCAGAGCGCGCCTGAGTGCTATTGCCGTGTAATACGCAGTTAGAAGCGATGCCCCGTCCTTGACGAGGTAGGGGAGGGAGACCAGCACAAACGAATCAATAAAGGGCCTTGAGGCTACGAGGGAAAACTGGGCCACCCCCAATGCGTGGCAAAGCATTAGCCCGAGAGCTCCAAGGGGGAGGGCAATATACATTTTTCGGCGTACAGAGAGTCCGCAGAGCAGCACAAAGGGGATAAAACCGAATATAAAGCCGCCGGTGTAGCCCGCCAGCATTCCAATTCCGCCCCTGAAGTTGCTGAAAACGGGGGCTCCCGCTGTGCCAAGCAGGATGTATGTAACAATAGAGACAAAGCCCAGCTTCGCGCCGAGGGTATAGCCGCAAAGGGCAACGGCAAAGGTCTGGAGCGTTAAGGGGACGCCCGAGGGCATTGGGATTGAGGTTAGGGCCAAGACTATGGTCACAGCTGTAAAAACCGCCGCCGTTACAAGCTCTTTTGTGGACAGTCTGTTAGCTTTCTTCATGTTTACGGGCTTCCTTTCTCTGTAATCAGGGCAAATGGGCGTGAAGCGCAATAGTTTACAAATATGCTGGGCTGCCAGACGGCAGACGCAATTTAATCAAGCCCGGTTTTCTTCTCCCGGATGCTAATTTCCCCCGACGACAGTTTTTTTATCTCCCCACCTGCAGTTTTTACAACCAGCCTCGCCTCGTCGTCTATGTCCAGAACAATCCCCTGCTCACGGGAGTTTGGCCTAATGATAAGAACCTCTTTTCCAATTACAAAGGAGCGGGACCTGTACTCGACCATAAAGCTCCTTGTATGAAGCTCTTTATATAGTTGCAGGAAATTGTCCAGTACGCTTGCTGCAAGCTCGCTTCTGATCTCCGGGGAATAAGGCTCGCCGCCATATATCGAGGTAGCAATGTCCTTAAGCTCCTCGGGGAACCCGCCATCGGGATTTCCGATATTTATTCCTATGCCCAAAACAGCGTAGGAAAGTCCTCCGCTTTCAAAATCAATAGAGGCCTCAGTAAGTATGCCGCAGACCTTCTTATCACCACAGTAGATGTCGTTGACCCACTTAATAGATGAAGCTTTGCCTGTAACGGCTTCAATTGCCCGTGAAACCGCGACCGCAGCGGCAGTAGTTATGAAAAGAGCGTCGGTAGCCATGAGCTTCGGGCGCAGAAGCAGGCTGATATAAATTCCGCTCCCCGGGGGAGAATAAAACCTGCGCCCCATACGTCCCCTTCCGGAGGTCTGCTCATTAGCTATAACAACCCGCCCCTCGGCCTCTCCGCCCTCGGCGAGCTGCTTTAAGACAGTGTTAGTTGACTCTGCCCTGTCCACCACCGTAAGCCTAAAAAAATCAATATTCTTCAAATGCTTTTGCACGCTTTGCTGAGAAATAATATCGTTTTCCTCAAGAAGACAGTAGCCCCTGTTCGGAGTCGCAGCGAACCTGTAACCCTCGCTTCTGAGGCTGTTTATCGCCTTCCAGACGGAGTTGCGGCTTATATTCAGAGCCCTTGCCAGCTCCGCCCCTGAGATGCTCTGGCCCTTTCTGGCTTCAAGTACGGCCAGCACCTTCTCCTTTGTGGTCATGTCATCCCCCCAATTTCTTAAGACCTTAGCATGGGCAACAGTATTTGTCAACCTGATAACAATGGAGGGTGACAATAACATCTAAAAAAACGTCCCTATATGAATATTCATAATTTGAATGAATATAGTGAATATTTATATTGTAAATAACGCTGTCATTTGATAGAATATCAATTAAATTAGATTTTCAAGGTAGTGTAAATGTGAGCATACTCGACAACATTAATTCCCCCGATGATATCAAGGCCCTTGATAAAAGCGATATTCCGGAGCTGTGCAGGGAGCTGCGTGCCTTCCTTGTCGAAAGCGTTTCAGCTTCCGGCGGTCATCTGGCGTCCAATTTGGGCGCTGTTGAGCTAACAGTTGCCATTCACCGGGTTTATGACACAAAAAAGGACAGGCTGGTTTTCGATGTCGGACACCAGTGCTATGTACATAAAATTTTTACCGGCAGGCGCGAGGCATTCAAAAACCTGCGCAGGCTTGGCGGCATATCCGGCTTTCCCAAGCCCTGCGAAAGCGAGCATGACGCATTTATAGCAGGGCACGCCTCCAACTCCATTTCTGTGGCCCTCGGCATGGCGCGGGCAAGGACCTTAAAGAGTGGAAAGTATGACGTTTTAGCACTAATAGGAGACTGGGCGCTCACCGGAGGGCTCTCGTATGAGGCGCTTAACGATGCGGGCGCGAGCGGAGAACCCATAGTCATTATCCTAAACGACAATGGAATGTCCATAACGAAAAACGTTGGAGGTATGGCGAGACTCCTCTCTCATCAGCGCATTAAGCCCGCCTATTATTCCTTTAAGCTGTGGTACCGCAGGGTTATGTCAAAAGTACCGGGTGGCAAGGCCTTTTACCGCTTTACACACAAAATAAAAACCTTGCTGAAGGGGGCCATATTCCACTGTACCGTGTTTGAGGAAATGGGCTTTCAGTACTTCGGCCCGGTGGACGGGCATGACGTGGAGAAGCTCACAAATTATCTTCAGTGGGCCAAAAATCTAAGGGCTCCGGCCTTGATACACGTCACGACGGTCAAGGGCAAGGGCTATTCATATTCCGAGCAGGCTCCAAACGATTATCACGGCGTCGGAAGGTTTGACCCTTCGACAGGAATAGAGCACCAGTCAGAAGGTACTTTTTCCGAAATCTTCGGCAGCGCTCTGTGTGAGCTGGTCGAAAAGGACAGGCGGATATGCGCCATAACAGCCGCAATGGAGGCGGGGACGGGTCTGACCGAGTTTGCCTCCAAATACCCCAACAGGTTTTTTGATGTGGCCATAGCCGAGGAGCATGCCGTTGCAATGGCGGCGGGGATGGCAAAGCAGGGCTTAGTGCCGGTTGTCGCCGTCTATTCGACCTTCCTTCAGCGGGCCTATGATATGATTCTGCACGATGTTGCGATACAAAATCTGCATGTAGTATTCGCGGTTGACAGAGCCGGAATTGTGGGCGAGGACGGAGAGACCCACCATGGGGTTTTCGATGTGAGCTATTTATCCTCCGTTCCGAATATGACAATACTCTGCCCGGCAAGCGGCGCAGAGCTTAAATCTATGCTTGAATACGCAGTAAAAATGGTGAAAGGACCTGTGGCGGTGCGCTATCCCCGGGGGAGGGAGGGTGTCTACACCGAAAGCGCCGGCATAGAGCCTACGGTGTTGCGCGAGGGTTCGGATATAACGCTTATAAGCTATGGGACAATGATAAACTCAAGCTTGAGGGCTGCCGATATTCTCTCTGAAAACGGATACTCTGCCGAGGTTATAAAGCTGGGGCAGATAAAGCCTCTTGACATGGCTCCGATAATCGCCTCCGTTTCCAAAACGGGCCGCTTAATCGTGGCGGAGGAATGTGTAAACGAGGGCTCATTGGGTCAAAAGATATCCTCGGCTCTGGCCGAGCAGGGCGTTGTATCCCAGGGCATAAGGCTTGTAAATATAGGCAGCAGGTTTGTGCCGCAGGGAAGTATGAGCGAGCTATACAGATATTGCGGAATAGACGGGGAAAGCGTGGCCCACGAGGCCTTGAAGCTTTTGGAAGGCGGCAGGCATGAGTAAAAAACGACTGGACCTCCTGCTCTTTCAAAAGGGCTTGACCGAAAGCCGCGAGAGGGCGCGTACAGAGATAATGAGCGGGAGGGTCTTCGTAAACGGCCAGCGCGCGGACAAGCCCGGCACCTTTGTAGATGAAAACAGCCATTTAGAGCTGCGGGGGGCCGCACTTGAGTTTGTCAGTCGCGGCGGTCTTAAGCTCAAAAAGGCGCTTACTTATTTCGGTGTCAATCCGGAGGGGAAAACATGCCTTGACTGCGGGGCATCCACGGGCGGTTTCACAGACTGCCTTTTAAAGGGCGGCGCGTCGAAGGTATATGCAGTGGACGTGGGTTACGGGCAGCTTGCCTGGACGATAAGAAACGACCCAAGAGTAATCCCCATGGAGCGCACTAATATCAGGCATGTGACCAGGGAGCAGATACCCGATCCTATTGATTTGGCTGTAATAGATGTTTCCTTTATATCGCTCAAAATTGTATTGCCCGCCGTGAAAGACCTGCTTAAGAGCGAAGGTGAGATAATCTGCCTTATTAAACCGCAGTTTGAAGCAGGCAGGGATAAGGTCGGCAAGAAGGGCGTGGTCAGGGAAAAGTCGGTGCACAGACAGGTGCTTGAAAGCTTTATTGAAAACGCCCTGGAAAACGGCTTTGCCGTAAAAGGAATGACCTTTTCCCCAATTAAAGGCCCTGAGGGCAACATAGAATATCTGGCCCATCTTGGCGGGGGCACTTCCGCCCGGTTCGATACTGCGGCAATGGTGGAGGCATCTCATACCGAGCTGGACGCTCCCAAGGAGGGTGAAGCTTGAATAATATAGTCCTTTGCACGAATCCCAGGAGAGACCTAAACTTCAGGTGTACGCTCGCGGTGCGAGAGCTGATGCTAAAAAAGGGCATCACACCGCTCAATTCCATTCTTTTTCCGGCGGATGAAACCGTTTTTCCGGAGGGTATTGAATTCAGTCCGCTCAGAGAGGCACTTCGCGGGGCACAGCTTCTCATCTGCTTTGGAGGCGACGGAACCATACTCCATGCCGCCAGAGAAGCGGCCAGGAACGCCGTTCCGATCCTGGGCGTCAACGTAGGCAATATGGGTTTTCTCGCCGACCTTGAGGCCTTCGACTATGAAAAGGTAATCTTAGCAGTGGAGGGTAGGTATGCCATTGACCGGCGCATGATGCTCCACGCCGAGGTGGAACGCGACGGTCAGGTGATTTTCTCGGATTTTGCGCTCAACGACGCCGTCGTTTCAAAGAGCGCGGCCCGAATTGTCAAGATTGCTGTATTTGGCAACGGCGAAATCATCTCGCACTTTTCCGGCGACGGGCTGATAGTTGCAACTCCCACGGGCTCCACTGCGTACTCAATGTCGGCAGGGGGTCCGATTGTCGAGCCGTCGGCCGAAAATCTTATAGTAACCCCAATCTGCGCCCACGATATGAGCGCTAAGTCCTTTGTTCTGTCGAGTGAAACAGAGGTCACGGTAGAGCTCGGGAGGATGAGAGACAAAACTGCAACGCTGTCATTGGACGGCGCAGACTCCGCCTATTTGCTGAGCGGTGATAAGGTCCGGGTTACAAAGTCAAAATATACCACCGAGCTTGTGCGCGTAAATAACCGCAGCTTTTATGAAATCGTGAGCCAGAAGCTCGACACGGGAGAGTAATTTCAAAGGAGACAAAGGATATGAAATCATCACGCCAGGAGCTTATACTCAAGATAATCGAAGAAAACGAGATTGAAAATCAGAGCCAGCTTATCGAGGCGCTGAAGGAGCGCGGATTTGTCAGCACTCAGGCCACGGTTTCCAGAGATATCAGAGAGCTAAGGCTGGTTAAGGAGCTGACCCCCGACGGCGGCTACCGATATGTCGCGCCCATGAAAAACGAAATATTAAATTATAGCCATAAGCTGAAGACGATTCTCAGAGAATGCCTGACTTCTTTTGATAGTGCCCAGAATATTGTTGTGCTCAAGACGCTGCCCGGTCTGGCGCCCGCCGCCTGCTCCGCCATTGACGGGATGGAGATTAAGGATCTTGTGGGCACTCTTGCCGGCGATGACACAGCCTTTCTCGCCATGCGCGACGCTGAAAGCGCCAAGGCCTTCTGCGAGGAGATACACGCGATTTTATAAATTGCTATTGAGGGGGTGGGCGGATGCTTAGCATACTGCACATAGAAAATATAGCGGTAATCGAAAAAGCGGAGATAGAGTTTTCGTATGGGCTCAATGTCATGACGGGTGAGACAGGTGCGGGTAAATCTATCGTAATAGACGCCATTGGCGCCGTCCTAGGTCAGAGGACCTCAAGAGAGTTAATAAGAACGGGCGCGGAAAGCGCGCAGGTCACTGCTATATTCTGTGACCTACCCAAGCTGTCATGGTTTGAAGAAAACGATATAGAGCCCGACGAGGACGGGAACCTTCTTATAATGCGAAGGCTATCGGCGGATGGGAAAAACTCCTGCCGGGTGAACGGCCGTCCCACAACAGTTGCACAGCTTAAGGCCCTTGGCCGTGAAATACTCAATATCCACGGTCAGCACGACAGCCTGCAGATGTTTGACGAGGGCTATCAGCTTAAGTTTATAGACGGCTTCGGAGACATCTCTTTGGAGGAGTACATAAGGAGCTATAACGAATATCGAGAAATACTGCGTGAAATGGAGAGCCTTAGTATGGACGAGGCGGAAAAGGAGCGCAGAAAGGATATACTGTCATTCCAAATCGACGAGCTGGAGAGGGCAAATCTTAAAGTGGGTGAGGATGAGGAGCTAGAGTCAAGGAGAGCCCTGCTTAAGAACGCGGCAAAGCTTATGGATTGCGTGCAGCAGGCCTATTTTGCCTTCAACGGTGATGACTATACAGACGGCATCTATGCGGGCATAATGAATGCCGAGCACATTATGACCTCGGGTGCCCTGAATGACCTCGGCGAATCTGCACAGAAGTTGGTACAGAGCACGACCGAGCTTCGGCTGAACGCGGGCGACATCTTAGAGCGGTTGCGCGACTTAAAAAACGAGCTTGAATATTCGCCCGAGGAGTACGATGAGATTGAAACAAGGCTGGATATTTTAAGAAGGCTCTCAAGGAAGTACGGCGGCAGCGTTCCGGAAATGCTTGAATACCTTGAAAAATGCCGTGTTGAGCTTGACAACATCGAATATGCGAGCGACAGGCTGGAAAGACTTAATAAGCAGCTTGAGATAAAAAGGGCGGAGTGTGAAAAGCTTGCCTCAGAGCTCTCGGAAAAAAGAAAGGCCTCGGCGCTTCGTCTTAAAGAACGCATTCTTGATGAGCTGCGACAGCTGGATATGCCTAAAGTACGGCTGGATATAGTATTCAGTGAAAAAACTATGGATTCAAAAGGCATTGACGCTGTTTCCTTTGAAATGTCGACAAATCCGGGCGAGAATCTCCGTCCGATTAATAAAATCGCCTCGGGCGGTGAGCTTTCCCGAATTATGCTTGCGCTGAAAACCGTGCTCGCCGAAAACGATGAGATAGGAACGCTCATCTTTGACGAGGTTGACAGCGGGGTGAGCGGCAAGGCGGCGCAGAAGGTTGGGGCAAAGCTCAGAGAAGTAGCCCAATACCGTCAGGTAATATCCGTAACACACCTTCCGCAGGTTGCAGCCTGTGCCGATACGCATCTCAAGATTGTAAAGAACACGGACGGCGAGCGTACAGATATTAAAGTCTTTGACTTAAGCCGTGACGAGAGAATCGAGGAGGTTGCGCGCATAATTTCGGGCGAGAACATAACCGAGGCAAGCCGGGTACACGCTGAGGAAATGATAGACTTAGCACTGGGAAAACAACGGCCCTAAGTGCGGACTAGCTACATCTTTCCGCAACAAAACTGACGGCACAGCGCAATCCCCATTATGGCGCCCGCCCCAGAACTTGACAAAAAAGCAGAGAGCGAATATAATACGAACCGATAAATGCAGTGAAGAGAAGAAGTAGTACATTTCAGGTCCGCAAAGAGAGCCCCCGGTTGGTGAAAGGGGGAGGGGCTAAGTGTATGAATACCTCTCGGAGCAGCCGCCCGAAAGCTTATGCGAGTAGGCGCGCGACGTGTGCGCACGTTACAGCGCAGGAGTGTGTAAGCACTCCCTGATGCCGCAAGCTGTGAGGCAGCGGTGAATCAGAGGTGGTACAGCGTATTTAACGCCCTCTGCTCTTATGAGCGGGGGGCTATTATTTTTGGTATAATCAGACCTGCACTAAACTTATTAAAAAAGCGTACCGCTCGCCGATAGGCGGTAGCCGCCCACACTCACCAAGCGGCTCGAAAATTGGAGGTTAATATGACACTGTACGATGAATTGAAGGCAAGGGGCCTTATAGCCCAGGTAACTGATGAAGAGGAGATAAAGGAGTTTATAAACAACGGCAAGGCGACGTTTTATATAGGCTTTGACCCGACGGCTGACAGCCTGCACGTCGGACACTTCATGGCGCTTTGTCTTATGAAGAGGCTCCAGATGGCGGGCAACCGCCCCATAGCCCTTATAGGTGGTGGAACGGCCATGATTGGTGACCCCTCAGGCCGCACCGATATGCGCCAGATGATGACCACCGAGATTATAGACCACAACTCCGAGTGCTTCAAAAAGCAGATGAGCAAGTTTATCGACTTTTCTGAGGGCAAGGCGCTTATGGTCAATAACGCCGACTGGCTTACAAAGCTCAACTATGTCGAGCTTTTGCGCGATGTGGGCGCGCATTTCTCGGTCAACAGGATGCTCACGGCCGAGTGCTACAAGCAGCGCATGGAAAAAGGGCTTACCTTCCTGGAGTTTAACTACATGATAATGCAGAGCTACGACTTCTATGAACTGTTTAAGGAGTACGGCTGCCGCCTTCAGTGCGGGGGAGACGACCAGTGGTCTAACATACTGGGTGGAACAGAGCTTATAAGGCGAAAGCTGGGAGAAAATGCCTACGGCATGACCATTGCTCTTTTGCTGACCAGCGAGGGCAAAAAGATGGGCAAGACGCAGGCCGGGGCCGTATGGCTGGACCCCGAGAAGACCTCGCCCTACGATTTTTACCAATACTGGCGCAATGTTGACGACTCGGATGTCATCAAATGCCTGCGTATGCTGACCTTCCTGCCCCTTGAGGAAATTGACAGGATGGAAAAGTGGGAGGGCAGTGAGATTAACCGCGCCAAAGAAATCCTCGCTTTCGAGCTTACCAAGCTCGTACACAACGAGGAGGAGGCGAAAAAAGCCCAGGACGCGGCTAGGGCGCTCTTCTCAGTCGGCGGCGATATTTCCAATATACCCTCAACCAGGCTGGTGGACACAGACTTTTGCGACGGTGCTATTGCCATAACAGACCTTCTTGTTAAAACAGGGCTTGTGCCCTCCAAGTCCGAGGCCCGGCGTGCAATAGATCAGGGCGGCGTGGAGGCGGCCGGCGAGAAAATAAGCGATATAGGGGTCAGGTTTACCAGGCAGCAGCTCCAGGGCGAGGGAATAATCCTGAAAAGAGGAAAGAAGGCTTTCAACAGGGTCTTCACTGAATAAAAGCAAACCGGTACGGCGTTTGCCGTACCGGTCCTGTTATTATTTATTGTTGAGGCTTAAAGCCGTCCTTTAACGATACACTTCTGTTAAAGACCAGGGCTCCGGGCTTTGAATCCTTATTGTCCACGCAGAAATAGCCAAGCCTCAGGAATTGGAAGGGCTGCGGGAAGGCCGCACTTTCGAGACTGCGCTCAACCTTACAGCCTTTTAAAACCTCTAGGGATTTCGGATTCAGATAGTCCAGAAAATCCTTGTCGGCTGCGTCGGGATTCGGGTCTGTAAAGAGATTTTCATATATTCTAACCTCAGCGTCGAGAGCCGTCCTGCTGTCCACCCAGTGAATAGTGCCACGCACCTTGCGTCCATCGGGGGTGGAGCCGCCGCGCGTTTCGGGGTCGTACTGCGCATACACTTCAACCACCGAGCCGTTGTCGTCCTTCTTAAAGCCTGTGCACTTGACGATATACGCCGATTTCAGGCGCACCTCATTACCCGGGTAGAGCCGGTTATACTTTTTTATAGGCACCTCCATGAAGTCATCGGCCTCTATCCAAAGCTCCCTTGAAAAGCTGACTGTTCTGCTGCCATCCTCCGGCCTCTCGGGGTTGTTTTCAATCTCGAACTCCTCCGAAAGACTTTCGGGATAGTTGGTAATTATTAGCTTTACAGGCCTTAGCACCGCCATGACCCTCTTTGCATGAGAGTTCAGATCATCTCGCAGACAGTGCTCCAGAAAAGCATAATCAACCGTGCTGGGGACCTTGGATACGCCAATACGTTCGATGAAATTGCGTATAGATGCGGGCGTATAGCCACGGCGGCGAAGTCCGCAGAGGGTTGGCATCCTCGGGTCGTCCCAGCCGCTTACCATGCCCTCCTCAACAAGCCTCCTGAGCTTGCGCTTGCTCATGACCGTATAGTTTATGTCAAGCCTTGCAAACTCTATCTGACGGGGCTTAGACGGCACATCAGTATTGTTTATAACCCACTCGTACAGCGGCCTGTGATCCTCATATTCTAGAGAACAGAGCGAATGTGTAATTTCCTCCAGCGCATCCTGTATGGGATGGGCAAAATCATACATCGGATAGATGCACCATTCATCCCCTGTACGGTGATGGCTGATATAGCGGATTCGATAGAGGACGGGGTCGCGCATATTGAAATTGCCCGAGGCAAGGTCAATTTTCGCGCGAAGCGTCATCGCGCCCTCGGGAAACTCGCCGTTTTTCATGCGCTCGAACAAATCAAGGCTTTCTTCGATAGGGCGGTCGCGGTAGGGGCTTGTCGCAGGCGTGGTCAAATCACCACGGCTCTGCTTAAACTCCTCCGGCGAGAGCTCACAGACATAGGCGAGGCCTTTTTTTATCAGTCCGACGGCTAGCTCATAGGTTTTGCCAAAATAGTCGGAGCCGTAGTAAAACCTGTCATCCCAATCGAAGCCCAGCCACCTGATGTCCTCCTTAATGGCGTCGACGTATTCGGTGTCCTCCTTTGCGGGGTTTGTGTCGTCCATACGCAGGTTGCAGAGACCGCCGTATTTTTCAGCGGAACCGAAGTCTATGCACAGGGCCTTGCAGTGGCCTATATGAAGATATCCGTTAGGTTCGGGAGGAAAGCGGGTGTGTACTCTCCGGCCCTCAAATCGACCGCCCTCGGCTATGTCCTCCTCAATGAAAGCATGAATAAAGTTCTTTGAAATCTCTTCCACAAGCTCAACTCCTAAAGACAATAATATACGAAAAAAGCGGCATTATTCGAATGCCGGAAGCGGCGGGTATATGAGTGGGTGCATAAGTGCGCGCCCCTTAGAAGCAAGTGCGTAATATAATATCCATTATGCGGTATTATACACTAAAAAATCTAAAAAGAAAATATATTTACTTTATCTTTGGAATTTTGTATAATATATAGGATTTTCCATGTATGACCGGGGGAGGCGCTTTTTTTGAAACCACACAGCAAAAGGTTTATTTGCTTTTTAATTGCGTTAATATTATGTAACGCTTATCTGCCCATTGTTGCAGCCTTTGCAGGCTATCGTGACGTGCCGCAGGAATATTGGGCCATCGAATATATCAGGGAGCTTGAGCAGCTGGGCTACACACAGGACATGGCAGATGGGGCCTATGATCCGGAAAAGCCGGTGACAAATGCTGAATTTACCGCCTTAGTATGCCGCATGACGGGCATGGACGACACCGTGCTCGAGCGCGGAGCCCACTGGGCAGAGGCAGCTATGGAATATGCAAAATATATGGGATGGTTTACCCAGGGGGAGGTTCCGGGGGCTGACTACGATGAGCCGATAAGCCGTGAAATGGCCGCAAAGATATTGATGCTCGGCTCTTTTGAAGATCATGGGTCAGAGCCTTCGGAGAAAGTTGAGCTTTCGGATTTGTCAGACATTGCCGAAGGCTTCCATGAATATGTTACCAGCGCATATTCAATTGGTATTTTTACGGGCTATCCCGACGGGACATACAGACCCAAAGACAGTATTACCCGTGCGGAGGCCGCGGCAATTATTTGCAGAGCTATCGGTCTGCACTCCAAAGCGCCTGTAACAGGGGAGTCTGTCATCGTGCCGATACTGATATATCACCACATTTCAGACCGCCCCGGAGACACATCGCCAAAGAAATTCCGTGAGGATATGGAGAATCTGAAAAAGGCGGGATATACTGCCGTTTTCCTTGAAGATTTGCAGATGTATGTCGAAGAGGGCACACAGCTACCTGAAAGGCCAGTTGTAATCACATTTGACGACGGCTATTTGAGCAATTACCAATACGCGTG
>JAAYOL010000004.1 GCA_012520395.1 Clostridiales bacterium | reverse complement strand
ACACCCCTTTATTGTCTATTATATCTCGATAACGCCTTCAAAATCCTTCTGCGCGTCGCCGGTCATCGTAATTCCGTCCTCGCCCCAGTTAATTATGAGGTCGCCGCCGGTCATATGGACGGTTATGTCGTGCCCAAAGGGGCAAAGTCCCTTTTTAACGGCCACAGCCGCAACAGCGCAGGCGCCCGTGCCGCAGGCCCAGGTCTCGCCGATTCCGCGCTCCCAGACACGCATACGCAGACTGCCCATTTCGGTCAGGGATGCAAATTCGATGTTGGCGCGGTCTGGGAAAATCTCCGCATGTTCAAGAGCGGGGCCGACTTCCGAGAGGTTTATCGCGTCTACGTCCTCGGTGAATATCACGCAGTGCGGGTTGCCCATGGAGACACAGCTAATCCTATATTCCCGGCCGTTAACCTCATAGGGCGTGTCGATGACAGGATCTGGCAGCAAAACCGGTATGGCCTCGGCTGTGAAATCCGGCTCACCCATGGAGACCGAGACAGAGTATACCGAGTCGTCGCGGACATAGAGCTTCAGATTTTTTACGCCGCTTCCCGTTTCAAGCGACATTCTCTCCTTTGGTGCCCGACCGCTCTCATAGAGGTATTTTGCCACGCAGCGCATGGCGTTGCCGGAAACCGCGCCTTCGGTGCCGTCGGCGTTATACATCTTCATCCTGGCATCCGCAACCTCAGAGGGGAAGATGAGGACGATACCGTCGCCGCCTATGCCCTTGCGGCGGCTGGAGAGCCAGACACTTAGAGACTCGGGGTTTTCTATGTGCTGATTGAAGCAGTCGAAATATATATAATCGTTCCCGCTTCCACGCATTTTAATAAAGCGCAGGGGGGTTTTTTGTGTTGGCAGACGCGCAATGTCTAAAAGCTCGACGTTCTGCTGATTGTAGCCGCTGGCTATGGAGCTTGCAAGGGCATTTGCCGTATCTATGCTGGTCAAACAGGCAATGCGGCGCTCAACCGCCTTTCGCCTGAGCTGCACGCTGTCGCGGTGCGGGAGCTGGCCCTTGCTGGAGGTTGAAATCATATACTGTATCTTGCCGCTCTCCAGAAGCTCGATTATATCGTTTTTGCCTTCATGGAGCTTGCCGACTGTAATGCTGGGAATCCCCGCCCGGCGCAGGGCGGCTGCGGTGCCTTCGCTGGCATAGAGCTTAAAGCCGAGGTCCTTAAACTGCCTGGCTGTCTTTATTATCTCGCGCTTGTCGCGGTCACGGACCGTTATGAGCACTCCGCCGCGGTTTCTCATTGAGTAGCCCGCTGCCAGAAGGCCTTTATATAGAGCCTCTTCAAGTGTATGTCCGACGCCAAGGACCTCGCCCGTTGACTTCATTTCGGGGCCGAGATGCGTATCGACATCCGTCAGCTTTTCAAAGGAGAATACAGGCACCTTAACGGCTGAGAAGATGGACTTGCGGTAGAGCCCGGTGCCGTAGGGCATGTCAGATAGCTTATGGCCCATCATGACACGAGTGGCTATGTCGACTATCGGCAGGCCCGTGACCTTGCTGATATAGGGGATGGTTCTGGATGCTCTGGGGTTGGCTTCTATCACATTGACTTCGTTTTCGTATATTACATACTGAATGTTTATAAGGCCCTGTGTCTTGAGAGCTCTGGCAAGAGTCTCGGTGCATGAGATTATCTTATCCGTCAACGGGCCGCTGAGGTTCGAGGCCGGGTATATCGCTATGGAGTCCCCGGAGTGCACTCCGGCGCGCTCGACATGCTCCATTATGCCGGGGATTAGGACGTCTTCGCCATCGCAGATTGCGTCAACCTCGACCTCGGTGCCCATCATGTACTTATCAATCAGAATGGGGTTTTCTATGCTGTTAGAGAGTATTAGGTCCATGTAGCGCTCTATCTCCTCGTCGGAGAAGGCAATTATCATGTTCTGGCCGCCGAGAACGTAGGAGGGGCGGACAAGCACGGGGTAGCCGAGTTCATGCGCTGCATCAAGCGCGGCCTGTTTAGTAAATACGCTGTGGCCCTTCGGTCTGCGTATTCTGAGCGAATTTAAAATTGAATCAAAGCGTTCCCTGTCCTCTGCTATGTCTATGGAATCGGCGCTGGTGCCCAGCACAGGTACACCCATGTCGGCGAGATGCTTTGTCAGCTTTATTGCGGTCTGGCCGCCGAAGGCGACAACTGCGCCGATGGGCTTTTCGGTGGCTATGATGTCCGACACATCCTCAGGCGTCAGGGGCTCGAAGTAGAGCCTGTCCGCCGTGTCAAAGTCAGTGGAGACAGTCTCGGGGTTGTTGTTCACCATGATTACGTCATAGCCAAGCTCCTTGAGCGTCCAGACACAGTGGACGGAGGCATAGTCAAATTCTATGCCCTGGCCAATGCGTATCGGGCCGGAGCCGAATACGATGACGCGCTCCTTGCCGCTGCCCCGAGCCTTTATGAACTCCGCCGCCTCGTTTTCGTCGTCATAGGTCGCGTAAAAGTATGGTGTCTCGGCAGCGAACTCAGCCGCGCAGGTATCAACCATCTTGTAAACAGCCCTTCGGTGAAAGGGAACGGCGCCCCCGGAAAGCCGGGCCATCGACTTGTCAGTGAAGCCGAGGTTCTTTGCTTTGAGGTAGAGGTCCTCGCTGATTTCACCGGAGGACAGCTCTTTTTCGGTATCAGCAAGCCTCTTTAGCTTATGGAGGAACCACTCGTCGAGCATTGTGCAGCTGTGAATTTCGTCTATGCCAGCTCCGCGGTATAATGCCTCATATACAAGGAAAAGCCTTTGGTCAGTAGGAGGGGCGGCGAGCATTTCAAGAATCTCAGCCTCCGGCATCTCGGCAAATTTTTGCAGCCTCGGCGTGTCCATGCTTATCTCCGCGCCCCTGATGGCCTTCATAAGCGCCTGCTCAAAGGTGGGGGCTATGGACATGACCTCGCCGGTTGCCTTCATCTGGGTGCCGAGCGTACGTTTGGCGTATACGAACTTGTCAAAGGGCCATTTGGGGAATTTTACAACCACATAGTCCAAGGAAGGCTCGAAAAACGCGCTCGTCTTGCCCGTAACCGCGTTTCCGATTTCGTCGAGTCTTAGACCGACGGCAATCTGCGAGGCGACCTTGGCTATCGGGTAGCCCGTAGCCTTAGAAGCCAGGGCGGAGGAGCGTGATACGCGGGGGTTGACCTCTATGACCGCATATTCGAAGCTCTCCGGGTTGAGGGCAAACTGCACGTTACAGCCGCCCTCGACCTTAAGCTCCCGTACGATGCTCAAAGAGGCACTGCGAAGCATCTGATATTCAACGTCGGCAAGGGTTACGGCGGGGGCTATGACAATTGAGTCGCCGGTGTGAACTCCGACGGGGTCGAAGTTTTCCATTGAACAGACAGTAATGCAGTTACCGGCGCCGTCGCGTATGACCTCAAATTCAATCTCCTTCCAGCCCGCAATGCACTTTTCAACCAGTATCTGATGTATGGGGGAGGCCTCAAGCCCGCTCCACGCGGTCTCCTTTAGCTCACTGCGGTTATACGCTATGCCGCCGCCCGAGCCTCCTAAAGTAAAGGCGGGCCGGACGATAACTGGGTAGCCGATTTCCTGTGCAAAATTGAGCGCACTCTCTACATCATTAACAACTTCCGAGGGGATGACAGGCTGTTCTATTCTCTCCATCGCCTGTTTGAAAAGGAGCCTGTCCTCGGCTGTGTCTATGGTTTCGAGATTTGCGCCCAGTAAGGCTACATTGTTATTTTTAAGGAAGCCCTCTCTTGCAAGCTGCATAGAGAGGGTAAGCCCGTTCTGCCCGCCAAGCGTTGACAAAAGTCCGTCGGGCAGCTCCTTAAGTATAATCCTTTTAAGTATATCGACCGTGAGAGGTTCAATGTATATTTTGTCGGCGACAGCACTGTCCGTCATTATGGTTGCGGGATTGGGGTTTACGAGAATGACCTCAATCCCCAGGTCCTTGAGTGCGCGGCAGGCCTGGGTGCCCGCATAGTCAAATTCTGCGGCCTGGCCAATAACGATGGGGCCTGAGCCAATAATCATAACACGCTTTAAAGCCTTATTGAGCGGCATTGCGCTTACCTCCTACCATGGTAAGAAATTGGTCGAACAGAAATTCCGTGTCCTGCGGGCCGGCGCTTGCCTCCGGGTGAAACTGTACGGAAAAGGCCGGGATATCGCTGTAGCTTATGCCCTCGCAGGTGCCGTCGTTGACGTTTTCGTAGCTCATGACGGCGCCCTCGGGCAAGGTTTTCGGGTCTATGGAGTATTCGTGGTTCTGGCTTGTTATATAGAGCTTTCCGGTTTTCGTGTCACGGACGGGCTGGTTGGCACCGTGGTGTCCGTACTTTAGCTTTATGCTACGCGCTCCCTTTGCAAGAGCCAGAAGCTGGTGACCGAGACAGATGCCGAAGACAGGAATATTCGAACTCGGCAATTCTCTAAGGTTTTTAATAATATCGGTGTAAACTGAGGGATCGCCCGGTCCGTTGGAGAGCAAAATTCCGTCCGGCTTCTGAGCGAGTATATCGGCGGGAGTTGAGGCCGCCGGAACAACGGTGACCTTACAGCCCCGCGCTGCGAGCTTCCCGGCTATCGAGCCCTTAAAGCCAAAGTCCCAGAGGACGATGTGCGGAGTCCCCTCCTCGCTTGCTGCAAAAGGCTTCCGGCAGGAGACGGCGTACACATCGCCAGACAGCGCCCTGGCGGCAAGGTCCTTTGTATAAGCCGCGATGCTATCCGGCAGCTGAGAGAGCACGGAGGCGTTCATGGTGCCGTATTCGCGGATAATCTTTGTCAGCGCTCTGGTATCAACACCATATAGACCGACTACGCCCATATGCTTGAGGTAGTCATCAAGAGTGCCCTCACTGCGGAAGTTCGAGGGCTCGTCGCAGGGCTCCCGGACTATATAAGCTGAGAGCTTTGGTGCAGGACTTTCAAAGTCGTCGGGAATAATTCCATAGTTCCCGACAAGGGGGAAGGTTTGAAGGACAATCTGTCCGTGATAGCTGGGGTCGGTGAGAGTTTCTATATAACCGGTCATGCCCGTAGTGAACACAAGCTCCGCGGTCACATCCCCTTCGGCACCGAAGGGGATGCCCTCGAATATTCGTCCATTTTGCAGTACCAGATATGCTTTTTTCATGATAACCTCCATTCGCTCCGCGCAAAACATCATGAAGCCCGGCTGGATGCGCAGGTTAATGGCATGTGCGGAGGTTACCGCTAGTCGGCGAGCGGTGCGCCTGAAATGGTGCTTTTGTAAATTTTTGCTATCCGAGCAGCTTTACTAAGACCGCCTTCTGTGCGTGAAGCCTGTTTTCAGCCTCGTCGAAAATCTCCTCTGCGTGAGTTTCGAACACGCCGTGGGTAATCTCCTCGCCCTTGTGCGCAGGCAAACAGTGCTGAACAATGCAGCCGGTATTTGCAAGCGACATTATGTGCTCGTTTACCTGATAGCCCTTGAAGGCCAGCTCGCGCTGCGCCCTCTCATTTTCCTGACCCATGGAGGCCCATACGTCGGTTACCATGACATCGGCGCCAGCCGCTGCAAGCTCGGGATTGTCGGTGAGCGTGAACTTATCCCCGTAAGCGGCGGCAAAATCGAGCACGGCTTTGGCGGGGCGGTAGTTTTCCGGGCAGGCGCAGCTGACAGACATGCCCATCTTAAGCCCGCCGACAATCAGAGAGTTTGCCATATTGTTACCGTCGCCGATGAAGCACAGCTTCTTGCCCGAAAGGTCCTTGCCGAGGTACTCACGCATGGTCATGAGGTCGGCGAGTACCTGACAGGGATGGAACAGGTCGGTCAGGCCGTTTATTACAGGGATGGTGCCGTAATCTGCCAGTCTCTCAACCTCATCCTGTGAATAGGTGCGTATCATGATGCCGTCCAGATAGCGGGAGAGAACCCGCGCCGTGTCCTCAACAGACTCGCCGCGGCCTATCTGCAGGTCATTTGCACTGAGAAACAGCGCCATGCCACCTAGCTGATACATCCCCGTTTCAAACGAGACACGGGTACGCGTTGAGGACTTCTGGAATATCATACCCAGAGTCTTGCCCTTTAACCTGGGTATCGGGGTGCCGTTTTTCAACTCTGATTTTAGTTCGTCTGCAAGGTCCAGTATTTCCGTAATTTCGCCGGGGGTAAGGTCCAAAAGCTTCAGCAGATGTTTCATTATGTCCTCCTAAAACTCGGAAAGGGTCTTTTCAAGCGCCTTAAGGCCCGAATCGATTTCCTTGTATGTAATGGTCAGAGGGGGCAGAAGCCGCAGCTTCTGCTTGGCGGTCAGCAGCAGCACACCGTGCTTTAAGCCGGCACGGACAACCTCGGGAGCTTCGATGCCGCTTAGCTCGATGCCGAGCATAAGCCCCATTCCGGCGATGCCCTTAACATGCGGCATTTTTAGAAGCTTTTCGGAGATATACTCGCCCTTTTCTTTGACCTCGCCCAGAAATTCCGGTGTCAGCCTTGAGAGAACCTCCTTCGCGCCGGCGGAGCATATGGGGTTTCCGCCAAAGGTTGTTGCATGGTCGCCGGGCCCAAAGACATCCTGCGTTTTTTCACCGAACAGGATGCAGCCGAAGGGAAGACCGCCGCCCAGTCCCTTTGCCGATGTCACGATGTCCGGAGTTATGCCGAACTGCTGGTATGCGTAGAGCGTGCCCGTCCTGCCCACTCCGGTCTGCACCTCGTCGGCTATAAGGAGTACATCCTTTTCTGAGCAGAGCTCTGTAAGCTCCGACACGAAGGCACTGTCAAGCGGCAGAACGCCGCCCTCGCCCTGTATAAGCTCTACCACCACGGCACAAACCGAGCTGTCAAGCTTTGATTTTACGTCTTCAATATTGTTTGCCTCCGCAAAAACAAAACCTTCGGTAAAGGGAAAGAAGTAATTATGAAAAACGTCCTGACCCGTGGCGGCAAGCGTGGTGACAGTGCGCCCGTGAAAGGAGTTTTTAAGTGTGATAATTCTGTTTCTGTTTTCCCCGTATTTTGTGAAGCTGTATTTTCTCGCCGCCTTAATCGCACCCTCGTTGCTCTCAGCGCCGCTGTTTGAGAAAAACACATTTTTCATACCGGTCATTTTGACAAGCAACTCGGCAACCTCCACACAGGGGGAAGTGTAGTAAAGATTTGAAATGTGCTGGAGCTTATTGAGTTGGGAGCAAACGGCGGAGACCCAGCCGTCGTCGCAAAATCCAAGGGAGTTGACGCCGATGCCACTTGTGAAATCTATGTATTTCTTGCCGTCCAAGTCATAGCAGGTGGCATTTTTGCCCTTGTCGATGGCGATAGGGAATCTGCCGTAGGAGTGGATTATGTACTCGTCGTCCCGCTGCTTTAATAGTTCAAAGTTAGTCATTTATATTTCTCCATTCAATTAAAATCCCCGCAAAAAGACCGTAGCCTACCCCGAAACGGAGCTAAACTGGGGGGTGGGGGCTCGGTAGTCCCCCATGGAGGCAGTTATGCCGTAAACATTGTTCCTATGCCCTCATTAGAGAACATTTCTATCAAAATGGAGTGTGGGATGCGCCCGTCAATCATAAACGCCTTCTTGACGCCGTTTCTGACCGCGCTTTCGCAGCTTTTTACCTTGGGTATCATGCCGCCGCTGATTATACCCTCGTTTATAAGACCCTCTAGTTCGCAGAGCCTCACCGTTGGAATGAGGGAGCTCTCATCCTTTACATTTCGCATAAGACCGCGTATATCCGTGAGCATTATCATATTCTCCGCTTTAAGCGCCGAGGCTATGGCGGCCGCGGCGGTATCGGCATTAATATTATAGGTCTGGCCAAATTCGTCTGTGCCGACTGTGGCGATAACCGGGATATAGCCGTTATCCAAGGCGTTTAAAATGGGTGCGGTGTCAATGCTTACTATGTCTCCGACATAGCCGAGTTCACTAGTCCCGCCCAGCTTCTTCGCCTTAATCATGCCGCCGTCGATTCCGCAGAGCCCCAGTGCCTTGCCGCCCGACACCCCGATGAGTGAGACAAGGTCCTTGTTGGTCTTCCCGGCAAGCACCATCTGAACCACCTCGGCTGTCTCTTTGTCCGTGTATCGTAGCCCGTCTACGAACCTTGATTCGATACTGAGCTTACCGAGCATCTGGCTTATCTCAGGGCCTCCACCGTGCACAAGGACGGTTTTTATCCCGATAAGTGACAGGAGGATAATGTCGCTCATGACCGCGTTTTTAAGCTCGGGGTTTATCATTGCGTTGCCGCCGTATTTTACAACGACGACCTTGCCCGCGTACTTTTGTATGTAGGGCAGGGCGGCTGTCAGCACCTGTGCCTTTATATTATCGGTGATCTCCATAGTGTGCCCTCCCTTATGTTCTGTAGTCGCCATTTATCTTAACGTAATCATAGGTCAAATCGCAGCCCCAGGCCGTGGCCTTAGCTTCGCCCTGATTCATAAGGATATCTATAAGTATCTCACTCTCAAGCAGGATCTTCTTCGCCACAGACTCAGAGAAGTCAAGACCGAAGCCGTCCTTGCAGACCTGAATCTGGCCCGCCCGGGAGCTCAGAAATACATCTACGCAGTCAATTTCAAACTCCGCGTCCGCGTAGCCGATGGCGCACAGTATTCTTCCCCAATTTGCATCCGCCCCGAACATCGCGGTTTTCACAAGGCTGGAGTTTATAACGGATTTAGCGACCATTTTTGCCGCGTCCTTAGACGGTGCACCTGTGACCGCGCACTGCAGCAGCTTAGTCGCGCCCTCCCCGTCGGCGGCCATCATTCTCGTAAGCTCAGTTGAGAGCATTCTCAAGGCGGTGACAAACGCTTCGAAGCCTTCGTCCTTAGAAGCTATGGGCGCGTTTCCGGCAAGGCCGTTTGCCATAATGGAGACCATATCGTTAGTCGAGGTATCTCCGTCGACGCTGAGCATGTTATAAGTATCGTCTACGACCTCCTGAAGGGCAGCTTTCAGCATTTCGGCAGTTATGGCCGCATCTGTGGTAATGAAGCTGAGCATGGTCGCCATATTGGGGCTTATCATGCCGGAGCCCTTGGCGATGGCCCCCAGCGTTATCATGCAGCTGCCGAGCCTGAACGTGACAGCACACTCTTTTTTCTTGGTATCGGTGGTCATAATGGCTTCTGCCGCGTCCGAGGAGCCATCAGCCGAAAGCAAGGGGGCGAGGGCCGCAATGCCCTTTTCGATAGGGTCCATATCAATAGGCTGACCGATAACACCGGTAGAGGCAATGATTATATCCGTCGCTTCGATACCGAGGGCCTTGGCTGTGAGTTTGCACATCAAGCTCGCCTTCTCAATGCCGTCGGCGTTGCAGGTGTTGGCGTTACCGCTGTTGCAGATAAGCGCGTGCGCCTTGCCGCCAGCTATATTTTCTCTTGTGACCGCAATGGGTGCCCCAAAAACCTTGTTTTGGGTATATACTGCAGCGGCGGTACATTCCTTTTCGCTGAATATTATGGCCAGGTCCTTTTTGCTCTGGTTTTTTCTTATGCCGCAGTGTATGCCGCCGGCAACAAAGCCCTTTGGAGCGCATACGCCGCCGCTTACTTTATTGAAATTCATATGGAAACACCTCAAATCAAAGTCTCGAACTCGTTGAGCCCAAGGGCAATGTTCATATTCTGGACGGCGGCACCGGAAGCGCCTTTTCCGAGGTTGTCAAACAGGCTCACAAGCGTCAGCTGCTCATCGTTCCCGCAGACATGGATTCGAAGCAGGCAGGTATCGCGCAGCTCGTTTGCCGGCAAAAAGCCGTCATCGGAGGGTCCGTGCACTGAAATAAGTCTTTCTCCCGCATAGTATTCGGCAAGTACTTCCTGAAGCGCCGAGGGGCTGAGCTTTTTTGTGAGCATAGATGTGTGCAGAGGAATGCTCACCGCCATCCCGCTGTAATAGTCGCAGACGATGGGGTTAAAGACAGGCGCCCTGTCTATTCCTGTGACCGCCTGCATCTCGGGCAGGTGTTTGTGGGAGAGCGAGAGAGCGTACTGCCTTGGGCTATCATACTGGTATGGCCGGTCTCCGCCCTCGTAGGAGGCTATCATTTTCTTTCCGCCGCCGCTGTAGCCTGTGATGCTGTGGCAGGTCAGCGGATAGTTTTTTGGCAAAATGCCAAGCCTCACCAGCGGATACACCGTCGCTGCAAAACCCGTTGCGTGACAGCCTGGGTTTGCAATTCTCTTGGAAGTTGCAACCGCGCTGCGGTGTTCAGGCGAAAGCTCCGGAAAGCCGTAGACCCAGCCCTTTGCCGTTCGGTGCGCCGTGCTCGCGTCTATCACCTTTACCCTTTCGTTTTCGATAAGGGAGACGGCCTCGACAGCGGCGGCGTCCGGCAGGCAGAGGAAAACGACATCTGCGCTGTTTAAAAGCTCACGCCTTGCGTCTATATCCTTTCGGAGCGCATCGCTTATAAGCATAAGCTCTATGTCCTTGTGTTCGGACAGCCTCTTTTGCAATTGAAGGCCGGTAGTGCCCTCCTGTCCGTCTATGTAAACTCTGTATTTCATATGCAATCCTCCTGTTCACAAACGCCACAGCTAATAAATATTCACCGTTTAATGAGTATTATACATAAACTCTGCATAATGTCAAGTGTATATCGGTTAAATATTCACAATTGTCAGAAGTGACTGCAAATGGTGAAACTTTGAGATAAAAATTTACATCGGCGTGCAAATATGCTATACTCTATAAAAATAAATATACAATTTTATAAGTACTTGTCCGAAATCGCGGCTTGTGAACGCGACCTCGGTTAATAACCACTTTGTTCCACTTTGCGGTTTATTATAGCACATATGATTTATATATACAATTGTGCAAAGGAGAGTATTTTGTGGACCCAAAAGGCGGTAAAACAATGCATCTACACGGAGGACACAGACAGAGGATGAAGGATAGATTCCTGACTCACGGGCTGGAAAACTTCGATGACCATAATGTACTGGAGCTCCTGCTATTTTATGCCCTTCCTCGGGGGGATGTAAACCATCTCGCGCATGAGCTGATAAACAGATTTGGAAAGCTCTCTGACGTCTTTGACGCTCCCATTGAGGAGCTGAAAAAGGTGAGCGGGGTAGGAGACAATACCGCCACCCTTATAAAACTTATTCCGCAGATCAGCCGCCGGTATATGATATCCAGGAGCCTGTCTGAGGACGATGTTTACCTCACGGACAGCAAGAAGGCCGGCGCCTTTATCGTTCCTTATTTTTTTGGCGAGAGGGAGGAGATAGTGTATATGGTCTGCCTCGACGCGAAGTGTAAGGTGGTAAACTGCCGGATGATGTTCAGGGGCGAGGTAAACTCGGCCAATGTAAGTATAAGGAAAATAGTGGAGAACGCCCTGGCCTACAAGGCGACGGGCGTAATTTTGGCACACAACCACCCCAGCGGGATTGCAATTCCCTCAAGGGAGGACGAACGCACAACCGAGAGGGTGATGGAGGCTCTAAGGGCTGTGGACATAACGCTTGCCGACCATATCGTGGTAGCCGATGAGGACTTCGTTTCAATGGCTGATAACGGTTTTTTTCGCAGGAGATAGTGTTAAAAATGAATAAATTATTAAATCGTCCCTCAGGAAGGGGCGATTTATGATTTTCCCTTTAAAAACCGCTCCAAGGTGTGTATAATAAAGTTTACTACTTAAGGGGGTAGGGGATGGACGTATTTAAGCTTAAAGCCCCGTATGAGCCGACTGGCGACCAGCCCGAGGCGATAAGGGCACTTGTAAAGGGCATAGAAAACGGGCTTTCAGAGCAGACGCTGCTCGGAGTAACAGGCTCCGGCAAGACATTTACCATGGCAAACGTGATAGCGAACTTAAATCGCCCGGCCTTGGTTTTGGCTCATAATAAGACGCTTGCGGCCCAACTCTGCTCTGAATTCAAAGAGTTTTTTCCGGACAATGCCGTAGAATACTTTGTCTCCTATTACGACTACTACCAGCCGGAAGCCTATATCGCTCATACGGACACATATATAGAAAAGGACGCGTCCATTAACGATGAAATAGAGAGGATGCGACATTCTGCGACCACGGCACTGTTTGAAAGGCGCGATGTGATAGTGGTCGCCTCCGTGTCCTGCATTTATGGCCTGGGAGACCCCATAGATTATGCGAATATGGTAATCTCACTCAGGCAGGGGCAGACCAGGAACAGGGACGAGCTGTTAAAGAAGCTTGTCGATATCAGATATGAGAGAAACGACCTGGCCTTTGACCGGAATATGTTCAGGGTGCGCGGCGATACGGTGGAGATTTACCCCGCCTATTCAAGGGGCAACGCCATAAGGGTTGAATTCTTTGGTGATGAGATTGAGCGCATCAGCGAAATTAACGTAGTAACCGGCGCTCCGCTAAGGCAGCTTATGCATGTGGCGATATACCCCGCTTCGCACTATGTTACCACAAAGGAAAAAATGGAGCGGGCGGCGCGTGAGATATACTTGGAAATGGAGCAGAGGGTAAAATACTTCGAGGAAAACAACCAGCTCGTAGAGGCCCAGCGCTTAAAGCAGCGTACAATGTATGATATTGAGATGATGCGTGAGCTGGGCTATTGCAACGGCATAGAGAACTATTCCCGGATTATCAGCGGCAGAGAGGCCGGCTCCGCCCCCATGACGCTTCTGGACTACTTCCCGAAGGACTTTATAATGTTTATAGACGAGTCGCATGTAACCATACCGCAGGTGCGAGCCATGTACGCAGGGGACAGGGCGAGGAAGGAAAACCTCATTAACTACGGCTTCCGCTTGCCCAGCGCCCTTGACAACAGACCGCTGAACTTTGATGAATTCAATGAGCGCATAAATCAGGTGATATATGTCAGCGCCACGCCCTCCCAGTACGAGCGGGAGCGCTCCGGACAGATTGTGGAGCAGATAATTCGGCCGACGGGGCTATTAGACCCCGAGGTGTTCGTGCGGCCCGTGGAAGGGCAGATAGACGATCTCATAGGCGAGATAAACGACCGGGCAGGCAAAAACGAGCGTACCCTCGTCACGACGCTCACAAAGCAGATGGCGGAGGATTTGACGGCATATTTGCAAAAGCTTGGTATAAGGGTGCGCTATATGCACCATGATATAAGCACCATAGAGCGCATGGAGATAATCAGGGACCTGCGACTTGGTGAATTTGACGTGCTTATAGGGATTAACCTCCTCAGGGAGGGCCTGGATTTGCCGGAGGTCAGCTTAGTGGCAATACTCGACGCCGACAAGGAGGGCTTTCTCCGAAGCGAGACCTCGCTAATTCAGACGATTGGACGGGCAGCGAGGAACGCCGGGGGCATAGTAGTTATGTATGCCGACAGCATTACGCCGTCTATGGAGCGGGCGCTGAAGGAGACAAGACGCCGCCGTGAAAAGCAGACTGCCCACAATAAGGAAAAGGGCATAATTCCGAAAACAATAATAAAGGATATTCGTGAGCTTCTTGAGATATCCAAGCCCGAGACCGACATAAAGCGCCGTGACGGAGTCAAAATGACAAGGCAGGAGAGAGAAGCTGAGATAGCAAAGCTCGAAAAAGAGATGCTTCAGGCATCTAAAATGTTGGAGTTTGAGTATGCGGCCCTACTGCGCGACCGAATAATAAAGCTTAGGGCTGAAAAATAAACAAATCCTGGCAGGGAGATTAGTATGGGTCAAAAAATACTTCTTATCGCAAATCCTATGGCTGGCATGAGGAAAGTACAGCGCATGCTACCCAAAGTGATTAAGCTGTTCGAAAATAACGGTTATGAGGTACAGTACTACGAAACCAAGTCAAGGGGCGATGGAACCGACGCCGTAATCAGATATGCCGATAGCTGTGACCTTGTGGTCAGCGCGGGCGGAGACGGCACGCTCAACGAGACCGTTACGGGCTTAATGTCACTTGATAACCGGCCTGCTCTAGGGTATATACCCGCAGGCTCGACAAATGATTTTGCAACCAGCCTCGGGCTGCCTTCCGATATTATGAAGGCCGCGAAGAATGTAGTGGAGGGCTCGCCCCGACTTTTGGACATAGGCAAGATAAACGAGCGCTATTTTTCCTATGTTGCCTCCTTTGGCGCCTTTACGGATGCCTCCTACTCGACGCCGCAGAATCTGAAAAACACGTTGGGGCACCTGGCCTACGTTCTTGAAGGAGTAAAGGAGCTGCCGAATATCCGGCCGCGTCATATAAAGCTTGTATCGGATGGGGAGGTCTATGAGGACGAATGGCTCTTTGGATCCATTAGCAATTCCACCTCGCTCGGCGGCATCGTCAGACTCAATGCGGGACTGGTCGACTTCAGTGACGGCTTGTTTGAGGTCATGCTGATAAAAAACCCGAAAAACGCGATTGAAGTATCGAAAATTCTTATATCTCTTCAGTCAAGGAAGTATGACGAGGACTTTATAACCTTTTTCCGGACTTCGGACATCTCAATTACGACCGACGGTGAAACACCCTGGTCGCTCGACGGGGAATACTACGCCGGCAGCGAAAGCATAGCTGTAAAAAACATACACCACGCTATACGCTTCATCACACGCAAGGACGAGGGGGGCGGATAGTTCCCGGCTTGAGCGCATTTCCAGGTCAACAAAAGCACTAGGGGTCATTTGATGAAAAGAATATTTGGAGAATACAGACACGCTTTGCTGTCACTTTATTTTGTGATATATGTGGCGTGGTTTTTACTGGTTGAACAGCTTGTTACAGGCAACTATACGGTTATTTATCACTGGCTTGACGATTATATACCGTTCTGTGAGATTTTTATACTCCCATACGTTCTATGGTATCCATTTTTTGCGGGAGTGGGCGTATTTCTTCTTCTAAAGGATAAGTACGAATTTTGCCGCTATATGTGGGCGATGATGATAGGCCTTTCGTTTTGCCTTGCGCTTTACCTCATTTTCCCGAACGGGCAGGAGCTCCGGCCGGAGGTGTTTCCGCGGGATAATTTTTTCTCCCGGATGGTTGGAAGGCTTTACTCGGTTGATACGAACACCAATGTTTTTCCCAGTATGCATGTATACGGTACAATAGCGCCGGCTGTTGCGGCAATCAGATATAAGGGCTTTAAAAAACGCCACTGGTTGAAGACGCTAATAGCAATTCTCGCATTGCTGATTTGCCTTTCCACGCTGCTAATCAAACAGCATTCGGTGCTCGACCTATTTAGCGGCGCAGCACTTTATATACCGCTTTATTTCCTTATATACTACAAGGGCGGATGGGGCAGGCTCTGGACATGGCCCGCCGAGCCCTTGAGAAAGGCGGAAAGAAATGAGGCACTTGAATGACCGGCTCATTATATTTGGCTTTGCGCTCCTAATCTTCGCGCTTGTTCTCGCGGTTGGCGGTGTACGGGGAGCGTTGGATTATGTTATCGGTATATTAGGCCTGGTTATTGTTTTCGCGGGCTGTTTTGGGAAGGCAGCAGCGGAAGATAACGACAATGACAAGCCATCAGAGTAAGAAACGCCCGCAAAGAGAAGTCTCTTTGCGGGCGTAATATATATATGTGTTTTTCTGACTTAAGCTTGACCCAGAGCTGGTCGTAGAGGCTGAGCGTCGCCTGCGGGAGGTTTAAATAGATTTGGCAGCGGCTTAGGATATCGTCCCCCGGGAAGATGATTTCATTATTACGGGTCTCCTCGTCGAGGGCCTCATAGGCGGTTTTTACCGGAGTTGCGTAGCAGGTCACGCCCATATTCTTCAGAGCGGTGTCTGTGTCGCACATGAAGTTGATAAAAAGCTCGGCATTTTCCTTGTTTGTCGCACCCTTGGGTATGCACATGGCGTCTACAAACCAGTTAGAGCCCTCCTCCGGTACAACGAAGGCAAGGTCGGGATTGTTTTCCATCATAAGCTGTGCATCGCCCGCGTAGTAGGGGCCGATTGCGGCCTCGCCGCCCTCGAGCTTGTCATAAATCTGATCCATAACATAGCCCTGCAGTATCGGCTTTTGCTTCTCAAGAAGGGTGTAGGCCTCACTAAGCTCCGTTTCATTCGTTGTGTTTACCGAGTAGCCGAGGTAGAAAAGGGCCGTAGCCATCGCGTCACGCGAGTTATCAAACTGAAGTATCTGACCGGAGTATTTAGGGTCAAACAGCGCACCCCAGCTTGTTATTTCCTCGTCTACCATGGAGGTGTTGTATATTATTCCCACAACGCCCCAGGTGTAGGGGACGGAATACTCGTCCGCGGGGTCAAAGTCAAGTCCGCGGTAGCGCTGGTCTATGTTGGCGGCATTGGGTATGTTTTTATAGTCCAGTTTCTCAAGCATGTCCTCCTCGATAAGCCGGGAAATCATATAGTCGGAGGGTATGATGACATCGTAATTCGTGCCGCCCATCTTGAGAACCGCGTATAGCTGCTCATTGGATTCATAGGTTGTATAATTGACCTTTATACCCGTCTGCTGCTCAAAGGTCCTGAAAATGCTCTCATCAATATTTTCGCCCCAGTTATAGACGTTAACGACCCTTTGCTCCTGCTTCTTGGCACAGCCCGAGATAAGCAGCGATGCCGCTAAGGCAAATACAAGGGCAAGTGAAACCAATTTTTTCAACTTACGTTATTCTCCTTTGCTGTTATGATAATTTAGAGCGCAATTTTTTTAGCTTCTTTTCCTGACTGCTCTGGCGGACATTTATTATTATCAGCATAAAAAGCACAGTAATAAAAAGGAGTGTGGACAGCGCGTTTATCTCGGGGGTTATGCGCCTTTTTGTCATGGCGTAAATCGTCATGGAGAGCGTTTGCACATGGCCGGCTGTAAAGTAGCTTATGACGAAGTCGTCGACGGACATAGTAAAGGCTATAATCAGACCGTTTACAATGCCCGGCCTTATCTCGGGTATTATTACCTTGAAAAAGGCCTGTATCCATGTAGCTCCGAGGTCCTGCGCCGCTTCGAAGAGGTTGTTGTCCAGCTGCCGGAGTTTAGGGAGCACCGAGAGTATCACATATGGCACGTTGAAGGTTATGTGGGCGATAAGAAGCGTTCCGAAGCCGAGCTTGAACCCCAGGTTTATGTTTATCCCAAGCAATGATGAAAGGGACAGAGAGACCTTTGTTAAAATCGCAGCCGAGGATATAAAGAGCAGGCTCATCGATACGCCCGTTATTATATCGGCGTTTATTACGGGTATGTTGTTTAAGGCCAGTATCGTGTTTCTGTGTCTGCGCTTCATGTTGAATATGCCGACCGCGGCCACCGTACCCGCCACCGTGGCTATCACGGCGGCAATTGCCGATACAAGCAGCGTCACATAAAGTGAACCCATGATTGTGGAATCCTGGAAGAGCTTTAGGTACCAGTCGAAGGTGAAACCTGTCCAGACCGTGCGGCTTTTGGTGCTGTTGAAGGAAAAAACTATCAGAACAAATATGGGCGCATAGAGAAAGACAAAGACCAGCGCCATGAGGACTCGTCCGGATATAGAGCGTTTTCTCACATTAACACCGCCTGTTCTTCACCCTCGCCGAACCTGTTCATGACAAACATGCAAATCATTATGATAATCATCATTAACAGAGAAATGGCGCTGCCCAGATGCGGGTTGTACGCATTTCCAAGAAATTGCATCTCAATAAGGTCGCCAAGGAGGATATTTGTGCCGCCGCCCAGGAGCCTGGATATTATAAAGGTACTGACGGCCGGCACGAAAACCATGGTTATGCCGGAGAGCACCCCGGGCAGACTGAGGGGAAATATGATGCGTCTAAATACCGTCATAGAGCCCGCGCCGAGGTCGTGTGCCGCCTCTATTAAAGAGGAGTCAATTTTTACGATTACGGAATAGATGGGGAGCACCATGAAGGGGAGGTAGTTGTATACCATGCCCAGCACGACGGCGCCCTGAGTATTTATCATCGGAATATAGGATATATTGGTATCGAAAATGCGGTTTATCAGGTCAAAGACACCCAGAGAAGCCAGCAGGCGGTTGATAAGGCCGGTGTTTTCCAGTATGGACATCCAGGCATAGGTGCGCAGAAGGAAGTTTATCCACATTGGGAGCATAATAAGCATGATGAAAATGCGCTGCATACCCGGGCCTTCCTTTGAAAGGACGTAGGAGAGGGGATAACCGATTAAAAGGCATATAATAGTCGCGATGAAGGCAAGCCAAAGTGAGCGCCCAAAAACGGACGTATAACTGCCCATATTTTCGAAATTCTCAAGGGTGAAACCGCCGCCGCTGCCCGTAAAGGCGTAGACGACGACAAGTATGAGTGGTGCAACAACAAAGACCGAAAGCCATATCACATGGGGAACGGCGGCAAGATACCTACGTCTCATCTTCACTGCCCTCCGTTTCATCACCGTAATCCTCGGCTATCTCGTCATATTCCGCGCTGTATGAGCTATAATCACCGAACATACCTGAATACTCAGACTTTCTCATTATATGTATCCTGTCCGGTGCAATATTTATACCAATCTCCTGACCCTCATGGTGAAGCTGAGTGGTCTGGATCAGCCATTTGAAGCCCTTGAAGTCTACGATTACGTCGTAGTGCACGCCTTTAAAGGTCACACTGGTGACCGTACCGGAAAGTCGTCCCTTCTGAGGCTCGACAATATCTATGTCCTCGGGGCGAATGACAACATCAACGGCCTCCCTGGTGGTAAAGCCGCTGTCGAGGCATTTGAACTTCCTGCCGAAAAACTCGACAACGAAATCCTCGTGCATGATGCCGTCAAGTATGTTCGATTCGCCGATAAAGTCGGCTACAAAGGCGTTTTTCGGCTCGTTATATATCTTCTCGGGCGTGCCAATCTGTTGGATTTTGCCCCTGTCCATGACAACAACAGTGTCGCTCATGGCGAGGGCCTCCTCCTGGTCGTGGGTGACATATATAAAAGTGATGTCCATCGCCTGCTGAATCCGCTTGAGCTCGCTCTGCATATCCTTTCTAAGTCTCATGT
Organism: Clostridiales bacterium; assembly: GCA_012520395.1. Lineage (GTDB taxonomy): Bacteria > Bacillota > Clostridia > Oscillospirales > Oscillospiraceae > DUPK01. The sequence goes on along the minus strand of JAAYOL010000004.1, from coordinate 1,689 downwards.
CGAGAGCGCCCAGCGGCTCGTCAAGCAGAAGTACCTTTGGACGGTTGACCAGCGCTCTTGCAATCGCGACGCGCTGCTGCTGTCCGCCCGAAAGCGAGGCGACCTTACGGTGCTGAAAACCCTTAAGGCTCACGATTTCGAGCATCTCCATGACACGCTCTCTAATCTCCGCCTCCTTTACCTTGGCGATACGAAGGCCGAAGGCTACGTTTTCGAAAACGTCAAGGTGCGGGAAAAGGGCGTATTTCTGGAAAATGGTATTTACCTTCCGCTTGTGAGGCGGGACATCATTAATCCTTACACCGTTAAAGAGCACATCTCCCGATGTGGGCTTGATGAAGCCGCCTATGATGCGCAAAGTAGTGGTCTTTCCGCAACCGCTAGGACCCAACAGTGTAAGGAATTCCTTATCATTGAAATAAAGGTTGATCTTATCGAGTATAACCTCGTCGTCAAACGCCACAGTGCAGTCTTTCAGGCGAATGATTTCTTTGGACATTTATCCTCCCCCATTTACCGTAAGATGAGCTTTTTTATTTCTGACATGGTTGTATAAATGATTGTCGGCGTCTTTGGGGATAAAGATAAATTCTTTTCAATCTCCATCTGACGCGGTTAAATCTGAGGCTGTCGAATATAAAAACAATATGACTTAATATACAGACAAATCCTATAAAAGTCAATGAAATTTCACTCATCAAAATATTTTCTTACAAAGCCAATATTTTCGAGAGAAAACTCCCGCCCGTTAAGGTAATTTAGCTCACCTGCGTCGGTTCTGAAGCTGAACTTCAAGCGGTATGAACACAGTGCCTGAGAGCTTTCGCCGAAGGACCTGTTTTTTGACTCCCTGCCATACTTGCTATCTCCAAGCAGGGGGTATCCTGCCGCCGCGAGCTGGGCGCGTATCTGATGGGTGCGGCCTGTAATAAGCTCGCACTCGACAAGGGAGAGACCGTTTTTACTCTTGAGGGTTTTGTACTTGGTGACGGCTATTTTAGTGCCCTTTTCCGGTGCTTTGCGGATGAAGACCTGGTTTTTAACAGAGTCTTTGAAAATGTAATTAGTAAGGGTTCCCTCCGCCGGCCTCGGCAGGCCGTGCACTATGCAGAGATAAAACTTGTCTATCTCGCGCTTCTTTATCTTATCATTTATTACCCTGAGAGCCCCTGCGGTCTTGGCAGCTATTACTATTCCCTGAGTGTTTCGATCTATACGGTTGCAAAGTGCGGGCACAAAGGAGTTTTCATCCTCCGCTACCCACTCGCCCTCTCCTCTCAGATACGCCTGCACATGTGCAACAAGCGTATTGGCGTTCCAGGCACCGGTACTGTGGCAGAGCATGCCCTCGGGCTTGTTCAAGAGCAGGATATGACTGTCCTCGTATACTATGTTCAGTTTCGGCCTGCTTACAGCAAGATATGCGTTTTTTTCTACGGGCTTTCCGAAAAACTCGTCGTTGATATAGCATTGGACCCTGTCGCCCTCAATGAGCTTGTAGTCCTTCTTGGAACCCTTGCCGTTGACCTTGATGCGCTTTAAACGGATGTACTTCTGCGTCAGGGAAGGGGGGAGCAGGGGGATGGCCTTACCTATAAAACGGTCTAGCCGCTGCCCCTCGTCGTTTTTGGATATTAAAAATTCCTTCAAGATAATCCCCCGTACTAGAGATTGATTGAAATTTAATTT
>JAAYOL010000148.1 GCA_012520395.1 Clostridiales bacterium | reverse complement strand
GGAAAGCCTTATGAAGTAGGCGCTGTAGCCGGCCACACGCACAACAAGATCGGAATGCTTTTCGGGCTCTGTCTTTGCCTCAATCATATCCTCTCTCTTGACGACGTTGAACTGGATATGCTTTCCGCCGTTTACAAGATAGGTTTTGATAACGCTTGAGAGCTTTTCAAGATCCTCATCGGTCTTGAGCGCCGAGGGATGGAACTTCATGTTGTGGAGCGTGCCCTGATAGGGATCCGCGTCAATCTTCATTGCGCTCTGTATAACGGCAAGCGGCCCGTGCTTGTCCTTGCCCTGCTCGGGGGAGAGGGAGGCATCCGCGAGAATCTCGCCGCCCTTGCGTCCGTCGGGAGTGGCGCCGACTCCAGCGCCGCCCGGCTGGTGTGCTGAGATGGAGATTGCATTGGGGACAACGGTTCCGCCGTATGCGTTGGGCATGCTATAACAGGTATCGGAGAAAATCTTATACACTTCCGCGACGAGCTGGTCAACGCTGTCGTCATTGTTGCCGTACTTCGGAGCGTTCAGGAAGTCGCGGTGCATATCCTCGTAGCCCTCCCAGTCTGCGTCAATGGCGGTCAAAAGCTCCTGCATTGTGTACTTTTTCTCATCGTATATTAATTTCTTTATTGCGGCCAGGGAATCGCCGACGTTTACGCCGCCGACGGCACCTAGAAGGCTGCTGTTCTCAAAATCAAATCTGCGGTCAAGCAGGTCTTTGCCTTCCTTAACTCCGTCACGCATAAGAGCGCTGCGGAAAGCGTCGGGGAAGAGCTCGCGCTGGGAAATAAGCTCTACGTTGTTCCTCTCAGCCGCCATGTGCATGAGATGATCAAATTGCTTATAGAATGCGGCTTTAAATTCCTCGAAGGTCTCGAACTTCGTTACATCGCCAGTCTCAATGCCTACCATTTCCTTTGTGTAACGGCAGTATCCGTTGTGCATGAAAATATCCAGTGCCTGGGGAATAACGAAGAATACGACAACCTGGGAGCGGGTAACGGCCGGAATGTTGCCGTCTACGCAGCCGGTGGCGCAGTAGTCTCTGGCATCTTCAATTGGAACTCCGTTCATGGTGAAGAACTTAATATAGCTCTTGTCACCGAGGAAGGCCGGCATACCAAGACCTGATCTGACGACTTCAAGCGCCTTCTTCATAAGCTCGGGAGGGGTGTTTTCATGCACGCGGACCGTAACAGTGTGATGGGGCAGCTGGGTGTCAAGCGCGGCCTCAAGCAGCAGATACGACAGCTCGTTGGTCGCGTCGGTGCCGTCAGCCTTCACTCCGCCTATGGTCCAGTTATACCACTTTGCCATGCCGGAGTTCTTTGCACGGTTGGCCTTACCGGATACGCGGTTGATTTTCATTACCTTGCAGCGCAGAATCTCAAGCCATTCAAGCACTTCATCGTCCGTAATCCTTCCGCTGTCTATATCCTTGCGGTAGAAGGGGTACATGTACTGGTCAAAGCGACCGGCTGTGGTTGTGGGGGAGGGGCAGGCTAAGAGGAAGGTGAACCAGAAGGATTGCATGGCCTCCTTAAAGGTCTCTGCGGGCTCATAGGGAACCTTGCGGCAGACCCTTGCCATCTCGAGAAGCTCTGCCTTGCGCTCAGGATTTTTCTCTGTGGCCGCCATCTTTTCGGCCAGGTCGGCATAGCGGTTAGCCCAGCGAATCCAGGCCTCAAAGACCATTATTACGCCTTCCCAGTATTCCTGCTTTTTTATGCTGTCTCCGGAAAAATACCTGAGGTCCTTAAGGCACTGTTTGGCCTCCTCAATGATTGATTTCGCGCCCTCGTTAAGAATTTTGGCAAAATCGATGCAGACAAGGAAGAATCCGGGGCCAAGGCCCATTCCCGACATTGCAAAGCCGCCGCCGGAGCCGCCCTTTCTGTCCTTCCAGGGGGGAAGAATCGTGCTCGACTTCATGAAAGGCCACATGCGCTCATTCATGCCCAAAGACTTGGAGAGGGCGTCGATAAGGTTCTTGTTAAGGTTATTGCCGGCAAACCTTGCGTTGAGCTCATAGAGCTCCTTCTCATCCTCGGGGTCAATGGTGTAAATCTCGCTCTTTAATGATTCTACCTCGTCAGGAGTCCATACTCCGTACTCATATTCCATTTCAAGGCCGAAGGGCTTACTCGCGCCGACGCCCGCTATTGGGTCATCGTCCTCGATAAAAATGGTAATGTTATCCAAAATATGGGCGTGCAGCTTAGCACGGCGTGTTATCATCGGCTCGCCTGCGGTGGCGTCCAGGGATTCGTTAGCCAGGCGGAACTTCTCTATGCATAGAGGGTATTTACTGATCCGTAGGCTCTCTTTCATGCGTTTTACTCTATCTGTCATTATGCAGCCTCCTTGTGTTTGATCAAGCGTTAATTAGCTCACTGCGTTTCCCGTCCGGGAATTAATTGGGCGTACAATGTCAGATGTATGCCAACTCGCTTATAATACTAATATTTCATTAAATAT
>JAAYOL010000147.1 GCA_012520395.1 Clostridiales bacterium | reverse complement strand
GATATGCAGTTTGTTGAGATAATGCTCGATCCGGGAGAGACTGTCGTGGCCGAGGCCGGGGCCATGATGTATATGGATGAGTGGATTGAGATGGACACAGTGTTCGGAGACGGTTCGGGTCGGGAGGGAAAGGATCTTAAGGGGATGCTATTCTCCGCCGGTAAGCGTGTTTTTACGGGCGAGAGCCTCTTTATGACCACCTTTACAAACCGGGGGCTTGAGAAAAAATGCGTGGCATTTGCCGCCCCATACCCCGGCAGGGTAGTGCCCTTCGACCTTAGCGATTATGGCGGTACCCTGATATGTCAGAAGGATGCCTTCCTGTGCGCTGCAAAAGGTATCTCGGTGGGCATAGCCTTCCAGAAGAAAATCGGTGTGGGTCTCTTTGGCGGTGAAGGCTTTATTATGCAGAGGCTTCAGGGAGACGGGCTTTCCTTCATGCACGCGGGCGGGGCCATAATAAAAAAAGACCTGCGGCCCGGCGAGACCATAAAGCTGGACACCGGCTGCCTTGTCGCGCTCACGCCGAGTGTCAATTACGACATCCAGTTTGCCGGGAACATAAAAACGGCACTGTTTGGTGGCGAGGGGCTGGCTCTTGCGACGCTGACGGGGCCGGGGAGTGTATGGCTGCAGTCGCTGCCGTTTTCCCGCCTCGCTGACAGAATCTATTCAGCAAGCAGGTACAGCGGCGGAAAAAGCAAGGGAGAGGGCAGCCTGCTCGGTGGCATAGGCATAGGGAGCTTCTTCGGCGGCAACAACTAAATCATAGATTGCAAAGCGGCGGACAGTAAACACTGTCCGCCGCATTTTAAATTAAGCAAAACTATTTAACATCACAGGGGACGATCCCAGGGGTCACCGCCACTCTGCTCAGCCCCCGGACCATAGCCTGTCATTGCCCTGAGTGCGTTATAATAGCCTGCGTAGGTCACCTCGAAATAGGGCATTTTCCAGATAAAGAGAATCCCTAAGGTCAAACCGCAAACAATATACCAGCCCAGAAAGGACAGGTCGAGCACAAACAGGTCGAGCTTGTATCCGCGCATCATCCTCCTGCTCTCGCGTATGCATTGCAGTATCCCGTATTCGGGATGGTCATAGAGGATATAGTAGGCCTGGCGGTAGCTGTATCCGGCGACTATGCCGGGGATAATAAACAGCAGGGACCAGAGGAAGGTCAGCACAGCAATTGCGATGGTAAGCCCAACTACCTTGAATAAGGTGTTCATCGGGTCAAAAATATTGGAAAAAGAAGTGTTCAGAGAGCGGCTTAGTCTCAGACTGTACCACTGGTAGCCAGTGGTGAGGACCGAAGATATTATTCTCAGCAGGATTATGAAAAGCGCGGAGAAGAGCATGACGCTACTGAAGTGAAAAGCAGGCCAGGGCGCCGCCCCCCGCATAAACATCCAGATGCCCTTTACAAACGAGGTAAAACGCTCGTCAAGCCTGGTCTGGAGTCCCGATATTATGTAAACTATAACAATATAGCCGAAGGTAATCGCCACGGGAGAGGGTCTAGCCGCGGCAATTAATACCTTTGATTCTCTTTTGAGTGCAATTCTGTTTATATTCATATTTGTCCTCGCTCAATTATTAACTAATATAATGATACCACCCGCAGTATGAAAACACAACCGAAAATTTTAATGTTAATTAGCGGATTTTGTAGAACTTAGCGTTCTATCATGATTTCGAGCCTGACGCCCCCTCGGCACACCGGTTACGATAAACGAGATATTAAAGATGGAGCATCACTATTGATACCCATATCAGCATGCCCAAACATAAAGTAATACGTACGAACAATAACAGAGTTGCTATCAGCATATTTTACAGATACGCATACCGGCACTAATAAAACAGTGGGCGGGAGATTACCCGCCCGCAAATCACCTTGTTTTTTCCTTCAAAAACTCGTTAATATTGCTCATCTGAGCCCTGACCGACTCCACCGAGGGGCCGCCCGGGACGTTTCTGCCGTTTACGCAGGTCTCAAGTGAGATGGCCTCGAAAACATCGGCCTCAAAAACAGAGGAAAAGCCCCTGTACTCCTCAAGTGTCAAGGTTTCAAGCGTTTTGCCGCTTGATATGCAGTGGCTTACGAGCTTACCGACAATAGTATAAGCGTCGCGGAAGGCAAGGCCCTTCTTGACAAGATAGTCTGCGCAGTCCGTGGCGTTTATAAAGCCGCCGCTCGCCGCCGCACGCATCTTATCGGTGCGCACAGTCATGGTGTCCAGCATCGCCGTGAATACGGGCAGACACTTTTTAACCGTGTCTATCGCGTCAAAGAGCGGCTCCTTGTCCTCCTGCATATCCTTGTTGTAGGCAAGCGGAAGGGCCTTCATGACGGTTAAAAGCGCCATAAGGTCTCCGTAGACGCGGCCTGTTTTGCCGCGCACAAGCTCGGCTATGTCGGGGTTTTTCTTCTGCGGCATGATGGACGAGCCGGTTGAATAGGCATCGTCAAGCTCGACAAAGCCAAATTCCCAGGAGCACCACATTATTATTTCCTCGGAAAGGCGCGACAGGTGCATCATAAGTATGCTGAGGTCGGACAGAAACTCCAGCGCAAAGTCGCGGTCGGACACGCCGTCAAGACTGTTTTGAGTAATTCGCTTAAAGCCGAGGGCGTCTGCTACCATCTCCCTGTCAATGGGATAGGTCGTGCCTGTGAGCGCCCCGCTTCCGAGCGGGGATTCGTCCATCCGCTCAAGGCAGTCCTCCAGCCTTAAAACGTCCCGCCTGAACATATTGGCGTAGGCCATCATGTAGTGGGCAAAGGTCGTCGGCTGGGCACGCTGAAGGTGGGTGTAGGCCGGCATGACCGTCTGGGTGTGCGGGTCGGCAATTTTGTGAAGTGTCGCGATAAGGGAGAGTATAAGCTCCCTGATTTCGCAAATCTCGCGTTTTAAGTAGAGCCTGATGTCGAGCGCCACCTGGTCGTTCCTGCTGCGTGCAGTATGCAGGCGCTTACCCGTTTCACCAATGCGGCGCGTAAGCTCCGCCTCGATGCTCATGTGGATGTCCTCGTTTTCAAGCGTGAAGACCAGCTTGCCTTCCTCTATGTCGTCAAGGATATCGTAGAGTGCGGCCCTTATCTTCTCGGCCTCCTTAAGCGAAATTATCCCGGTCTCTCCGAGCATGGTCGCGTGCGCGATGCTGCCCATTATGTCCTCGCGGAACAGGCGGGAGTCGAAGGTGATGGAGGCGTTTAATTCGTCCACCAGTGCGTCTGTATTTCTTTTAAAGCGTCCCGACCATAGTTTCATGGCCATACACACCTCTTTCGCGGCTTAATTCTATCAATGATTTATGATATATGGCCATGTGGACGCATCCCGCGCCACGGCCTTAAATAATACTGCGTGTGCCCTCAGAGAGGGCACATGCATGAAATCCAAAAAGCGGACGTTATTTATTCAGAAGTCCCTGCTCCAGCATGGCGCGGACCTTGATTGGCAGTCCGAAAAGATTTATGAAGCCCTCGGCATCCTTCTGATTGTAATCGCTCTCACCGAAGGTAGCGATGTCCTCGGAATAAAGGCTGTAATCGCTCCATACGCCGGCGTTTATGATGTTGCCCTTGTAGAGCTTTAGCCTGACCTTGCCCGTCACATTGCGCTGGGTACTGGTCACGAAGGCGGACAGCGCCTCGCGCAGGGGGGTGTACCACTGCCCGTTATAGACAAGCTCGGCAAAGGTCACAGCAAGCTTCGTCTTCATGTGCTGGGTGTCCCTGTCAAGGCAGAGCGTCTCAAGTGTAGAGTGCGCGCGATAAAGTATCGTGCCGCCCGGGGTCTCGTAGATGCCCCGGCTTTTCATACCGACGAGGCGGTTTTCAACGACATCTATTATGCCGATTCCATTTTCACCGCCAAGCTTATTGAGAACGCGAATAATGTCGCTGGGCTTCATCCTTTTGCCGTCAACGGCCGTGGGCACGCCCTTTTCAAACTCAACCTCAACATAGGTTGGCTTGTCGGGGGCCTGCTCCGGCGATACGCCCATCTCCAGAAAGCCCTCCTTCTGATAATTAGGCTCGTTGCCGGGGTCCTCAAGCTCCAGTCCCTCATGGCTCAGGTGCCAGAGGTTCTTGTCCTTGGAATAATTGGTCTCGCGGCTTATTTTAAGCGGGATACCCCTCGCCTCGGCGTAGTCAATTTCGTCGTCGCGGCTCTTCAAATCCCACTCGCGCCAGGGTGCGATAATCCTCATCTGGGGCGCGAAGGCCTTGATGGCCAGCTCGAAGCGCACCTGATCGTTGCCCTTGCCGGTGCAGCCGTGGCAGATGGCGTCAGCCCCCTCTTTGAGGGCAATGTCCACTATGCGCCTTGCGATAACCGGACGGGCGAAGGAGGTGCCGAGCAGGTAGCCCTCGTAATTGGCGCCCGCCTGCATGGTCGGGATGATGTACTTGTCTACAAACTCGTCCACAAGGTCGAGTATATAGAGCTTCGACGCGCCGGTCTTTATGGCCTTTTCCTCGAGGCCCTCCAGCTCGCTGCCCTGCCCTACGTCCGCGGCAACGGCAATGACCTCGCAGCCGTAATTCTCCTTCAGCCAGGGGATAATTATGGAGGTGTCAAGCCCTCCCGAGTAAGCCAGAACGCACTTTTTGACCTGTTTCATATAGATGCTCCTTCTCTTTTTCGTTTATTAGCGGAAGTATAGCACAAATCGAATTAATATTCAATATATTTCAGTTAAGTTTGTATAAATATACATATAAACAAGGGTTATTAGAGCGTTTATGAATAATATTCAATATATAACCTGCGTAACCGTAAAGCCGGCGTCACTGAGAAGCTCTACAATGCCGTCCTCGCCCAGCATGTGTCCGGTGCCGACGACGTAAAACACACGCCTGCCCTCCTCAAGCAAGGTCTCGGCCTTTTCTGCCATCGCGATGTTGCGGGCCGTAAACATATCATATTTATAAGACTCTATCATCCGCGCAAGCTCCTTAGCCTCCTGCGCGGGCAGTTCGTCCAGCTCATAATCGTCGGAATCCGAGAACAAGAGGCTCGTCAGCTCCTGCTCGTCTCCGCGGCGGTAGGCATCGAAAAGGGCGAGCAGGCTGTCTATCGCAACGTCCATATTGAGTATGGAGGAGCGCAGCATATGATCCTGCAGCAAATCGGGCTGGCCGCTTAAAAGGTCAAGCTGAAAATCCAGGCTCTCAATATCCAGAATCTCCTTACCGTCCTCGTGGGCCTTCAAGAGGAAATAGCTATCGATGCCCGCATCAGAGTCCAGTTCTGAGAGGGTAAACACAATCCCATCAACCAGCGAGCTCCAGAAGTAGATGTTGTATCTGTCATAGACGGGGGAGTATTGGCCGTTTTTCTTAAGAAAATCCACGGCAAGCTCATAGGTCTCCGGGCTGAGATGCTTGGTGATGTCATCATCCTCGGGATACATGAGTTTGCGGGCGAGGGTAAGCTGTACCACAAAGTTTGTGAGCAGCTCAGTTGTGTCAAATTCAACGGCCAGGGTATCGGAGCTGTTATAAGCCTCGATAATTTCATCGGGCAGGGGATACAGACCCTCGCCGCCGACATGGATTGAGCCGAAAAGGTATATGTGCCCCTCCCCCTGCTTGGCCTTTACCTCCCACATGAGCGGTTTGGTGTCCGGCAGGGGGGTGGGCTCAGGGGTCGGCTGCACACTGGGCGACGGGCTTGCCTCCGGAGTGCTGGAGGGCAAGGGGGCGTCGGCGCAGGCCGAAAGCAGCATGGTCAGTAACACGAATATAAGCAGATACGAGATAATTTTTCTTATTTTCATAGGTTTTTTCCTTTAGCGATATAATAAAGAGGGCGGAGCCGACGCCGCCCTCGCTTTCAATTAGTACTGCTGGAAGTCACTGTGTACCGTCGTGACGACTGGCCTTCCCTGGTTGTCGAGCAGGGGGGTGAGTCCTCCCCCATAGCCGCTTTGGTAGTAAAGATAGTTTACGCCGGTTTCCCGGTCAAGGAGGATGGTAAATCCCCTTCCAAAGCCTGTACTCTCTTCGGATACTACTACAAAGCGATTGTTTTTATTCCTTTTTTTCATAAATCTATCTCCTTAACGCCTTCCGCCACCGCCGCCGCTGCTGCGGCCGCCACCGCCAAAGCCGCTTCCGCCGCCAAAGCCTCCGCCCCTGCTTCCGCCGCCGAAGCCACCGCCACCGAAGCCGCCCCCGCCGAAACCACCAAAGCCGCCACCGCCGCCCCTGTTGTTGCGGTCATGGTCGCTTTTGTTATTATCCCGGTCGTGGTTGTGGTTAATTCTGTCCCAGTTATGCCTAGAGCGACTGCCCATAAAGAGGAAGGGCCATAGGGGAACGGAATTGTGCCGACGATAGCTTCGCCTGCTTCCTTTGGAGGAACCAAGAGCTAATGATATAATAAAAACAATTACGAGGATGATTATCAGCGTGCTAAATGTTGAAAAACTGGAACCGGGGTACCCGGTCCCCGGGTTATAGTTATTTCCGGGGTTGTAGCTGTTCCCGGGGTTGTAACTATTTCCGGGGTTATAGCTGCTACCGGGGTCTTGCTTCTCCCCGCTTTCAAGGTCTATATTATAATAGCTTTCATACCAGCTCAGAAGCTGCGGAAAAAGGTTATTCACCGCCCCGTCAAAATCCCTTTTGTCGAAGTCGTCCCAGAAGTATCTGTCCAGCAGGGAATCAATTTTGTCCGTGTCGAACACTTCGCTTATGCCCGCGCCCTGAGAGAGCCAAGCCTTGTTTTCCTCGGTAGCCAGCAGGAGAAGCATGCCATTGTTCTTTTCGGCGTCACCCACGCCCCAGTCGTTCATGAGCGCGACGGCGTATTCGTCGGAGTAAAGTCCGTCTAAATACTTCACCGTGACGACAACTATCTGGCCGCCCGTATAGTATTCAAGAGCGGCATTTGCATCTATAATGTCCTGCTTTGTGCTCTCGGTCAGAACGCCCGAGTAATCCGCCACATAGAACTCCTCGCTCTTATCGACAAGCGCGTGTGCGGGGGAGAGGAGGGCTAGTGAAAGAATTATCACAGCCACAAAAACCAGCGGAGCCTTTTTCAATTTTATAATCTGTCCTTTCGTCGTCTTGACCCAGCTATTCAAATAGCTCAGGGGGCTTAACAAGGGCCAACTTCATTACAAAATTCGTCGGAAATACGGACAAAACATCGCGGTTGAACTGACGCACCGCCTCGTTGTAGCCGCTTTTCTGAATCATCGCGGCGGAGCCATCCCACTCCTTGCGCGACTCGTCCAGGATGTTGCGCCGGGCACTGTCCAGTGCAAGTGTCCCCAGCTTTACGTAAAGCGCGTTGTAGGCGGCATCGAGTTCCTTGTTTAAGACGTAGAGCTTCCCTGCGCCGACACATCTGGAAAGCCCGTCTTCAAAAGCGTTGCGGGCACTGCGCAGCGCACTGGTTTCAGATTCCGCTTCGGGGTAATACAAACCAATGCTTAAAAGGCTGTTGCTCGCGTCCTTGCGTATATCAAGCTGCCGTTTTATGCTCGGCTGCCTGTATCCGAGGCCCGGGTCGTAAGTGCCGTCGTAAAAGAGGTCGGTCACCTCCTGCACCCTGCTGCTGAGGCTGCGGTTGGCCGCAAAAAACGAGGCAAGTATCACCACGACGCAAAAAACGAGGATTGCGCCGCTTCTCTTCTTGAAAAAACCCATTTTTGTCTCTCTTTCGGTCTTGTTCATTTCCTGATATCCAGAAGCTTCTGCCTGAGCTCGCCCTCTATGCGTCCAAGCTCGGCCTCCGCCTCGCGGCGCTTCTGTGTGCCCTCCGCCTGTATCTGCCTCACGGATTCGAGCGTTTCTATGAGCATCTGGTTGGTGTGCTTGAGCGTTTCAAGGTCAACTATGCCGCGCTCGGATTCCCTTGCCGCGTCAATGCTACCCATCTTGAGCGCCTCTGCGTTCTTTCTGAGCAGTTCGTTGGTGACGTTTGTGACCGAGCGCTGCGCCTCCATGGCCTGCTGCGAGTGGTACATGCTGAGGGCCAGCACCATCTGGCTTTTCCAGAGTGGGATGGTGTTGACAATCGAGGTCTGTATCTTCTCAATCATAAGGCTGTTGTTGTTTTGAATCAGCCTTATCTGCGGCGCCATCTGGATGGAAACCATCCTTGTAAGCTCCAGGTCGTGTATCTTCTTCTCAAAGCGGTTGCACATATTGGCAAAATCGTTGGCCGCCTGCGCGTCCTCGGGAAGCCCGGATTCCTCGGCCTTCTTCTGGAGCGCCACCAGCTCGTTTTCTCTGACCTCTGCAAGCCTCTGCTTGCCGGCCAGAATATACATGGCCAGCTCCTTAAAATAGGTCTGGTTGAGCTTATACATCTTGTCAAGCACCGCGACATCCTTCAAAAGCGTTATCTGGTGGCTCTCAAGCATTTCGGTTATCTTGTCGACATTGACCTCGGCCTTGTCGTACTGCGCCTTGAGGACGGCGATATGGTTTGTCGCCTTTCTGAACAGCCCCTTAAGCCCCTTCTTCTCCTCGGGGCTGAAGTTAAAGCCCTTTAGCTCCACAACCAGATTGCTGAGCATGTCGCCTACCTGCCCCATATCCTTGGTGCGAATGTTGTTGAGTGTTGTACCTGAGAAATCGGCGATATTCTTCTGCGCCGCGGCCCCGTACTGCAAAACGGCATTTGTGTCCGTGATGTCAATCTGCTTAGCGAATTCATTGACGGCCTTCTGCTCGGCCTCGGTGAGCTGGGAGATGTCAAGAGATGCGGTGACGGCATCCTCCTGCGCCTTTTCGGCGGCCGCCGCTTCGTTCTCGGGGGTGAGTGTAAGGGCGGGGACCTCCATGTCGGGCGTAAGGGTCAGCTTGGGGGTATATTCCATATTGGCGTTTTCTGTCATCTGCTGTCATCCTCTCATTTTAGTTGCCCTGACGAGCCTCGCCCGGGCCGCTGTTTTTCAGCCCCTCACGGCTGAGCATTCCGTCTAAGACCTCTATGTCGGTCTCGATATCGAGCGCCTCGTCTGCAAACAGCGCGTCAAGCTGCTTTTCGTAGGCGGCGATAATGGTGTCAAGCATGTCCTCAATGCGCTTTATCGTCCCGCCTATGTTCTCGCCGCGAATACCCTGTTCGTCCATGCGGTCATAGGCGTTTAACAGCTTTATCGTCGTGGGGAGGTAGTAGTTCAAAAACTTTTTTATCCGCGGCAGGTCCGTCACGTCGACTTCCGCATTCCTGACGATTTTGTCGGAGAGTATCATAATCTGGGTGATTTTTGACTTTACCTCGGGATTGCGTATGCTCTTTTTAAGTCTGTCCATCTCACTCATGGCGAGCTTACCCTCTGCAACAACGGCCGCCACCTCGGGAGAGAGCTCCGGCTTCGGCTCGGGTTTTTCCGGCTCCTTGACCTCAATAATCTTATCGGGGCAGAGCTTCTTGAAAATCACGAACACCACTGCCGTCGCCGCAATGACCACCAAAAAGTGCCAGAGTGCGTATAGCGGGAAAAACAGGCAGTAGATAAGCCACATGCCGGCAGCCGCGTATATTGGAAGCACGGATTTTTTGACAATCCTGCGCAAATCTCATCACCCCTAAAAAGCATAGTATTACTTTTATATTGTATTACCCCCAGCCCCCCCTGTCAAGAAAAAACGGGAGCTATTTCCCGGATTGGCTTGACAAGCATTTCGGGCTGTTAGATAATATAAGTCTATCGGACAATATCTATTATTATTTACCCTAACTGTCTAAATCAACCGCGCCGGAACCCCTCTTGAAGCTTGTCCGTTTCCGCCTTGCACACTGGGGCCGACACGGCTTCAGTCCGCAGCGGCCCCTATATTAAAGCGTGCGGCTCGCCACAACGCCATTTAATTCTATGTTTGTATCGGAGGTATCGTTACATGGTAAAAATAGCCCCTTCCATACTTTCGGCTGATTTTGCAAATCTCGAAAGGGATATAAAAGTTGTCGAAAACGGTGGAGCCGACTACCTCCATGTAGACGTAATGGACGGAAATTTTGTTCCCAACATATCAATTGGCATTCCGGTGCTGCAGTCTGTAAGAAAAATCACGGATATGGTGCTGGACGTGCATCTCATGATAGACAGGCCCCTGCGCTATGTTGAGGCCTTTTCGAAGGCGGGCGCCGATATAGTTGTTTTTCATTTGGAGGCCGATTTGCCGGAAAATATTTTTAAGGCCATTGATATAGTCAAGTCCCTGGGAAAGAGGGTCGGGCTTTCAATCAAGCCCAAAACCCCGGTTGAGATGCTCTGGCCCTTCATAAGCCTTCTGGACATGGTGCTCATAATGACGGTCGAGCCGGGCTTCGGCGGGCAGAAGTTTATGGCCGAGCAGATGGCCAAGGTCCGTGCCCTGCGCGCACATATCGACAGGGAGGGCCTTTCCTGTGAAATAGAGGTCGACGGGGGCATAAATCCGGAAACCGCCCAAACCTGCATAGAGGCAGGCGTGGATGTGCTGGTTGCAGGAAGTGCCGTTTTTATGGCGCAGGAGCCGGCCGAAATGATAAGAAAACTGAGAGGTTTAAACTGATGAGCTTTTTCCCAGAGCCGCTTGAAAGGCTCACCGACTGCTTTGCACGGCTTCCGGGCATCGGCAGAAAAACCGCCCAGCGCCTGGCCTTCCATGTGCTCCGCCAGCCGTGCGAGGAGGCGGAGGCCTTTGCAGACGCGATACTCGAAGCCAGAAACAGCATACGTTGCTGCAATATATGCCAGAACCTGACAGACGCTGAGGTGTGCTCCGTTTGCCGCAGTCCTAAGCGCGACCCTTCTACGGTCTGCGTCGTAGCCGACCCGAAGGACGTTTTAGCCATAGAGCGTGCGCGGGAATATAACGGACACTACCATGTGCTGCACGGTGTATTATCCCCGATGAACCGAATAGGTCCCGACGACCTGCGCATTAAAGAGCTTATAGGCCGTGTCGGGGGCGGCGGGATAACTGAAGTCATAATGGCCACAAACCCCGACACCGAGGGTGAGGCGACGGCCATGTATATATCGCGCCTTCTAAAGCCGATGGGCGTGAAGGTTACAAGGCTTGCCTACGGCATACCCGTCGGCAGCAACCTTGAATATGCCGACGACGCCACACTTTTCAGAGCCATTGAGGGCAGGAGAGAGATGTAGCGGTTTTCATCAAAAGGTGTTATTGATTATGAAGAGAAAAAAACTAACTTTTGCGTTCCTTCTTATATGGTGCATTTTGGTGCTAATCTATCTTACAATCTGGAAAAATCACTGGTTTATTTTGATTTCAACAAACGCACTGCTGCTAATAAAACTAATCTTGGATTGGAAGAAGAGTTAGAGGTAAGTGTGTAACAAGAACTTGTATTACGAACAAATTGTGCTGAAAAGCAAATAATTTGAATTATTAAAAATGGCATATTAACGGTATCACACCCGAATTAAAGCTAAATTTAAGGAAAATAAAATTTAGATTAAAAAACAGTCCCCCGGCCATATGCTCCGGGGGACTGCCTTTGAACGAGCGATTCACCTTGTACTCTTTATTTATTTTTTCTGGTATAAAAGCAATTATAGATGAGATAATTATAACTACAGCTATAACTATAAATCCTATAGTTCTTTTGTGTTTGGACATAAAGCAGCCACCTCTCCCATATGGCACAATCAGTATTTTATTACAAAATACTGGGGACGGCAAATGCATCAATTAAAATAAACGAAGTAGCAGGATTTGACAATTGTATATAATCCTGATATAATTTTTCGGATAACGTTTTTTCCAGAAGGTTTCTGGGCACAATGGCATTATGTACGGAAGTACTGATAATATAAGAATTGCACATAGTTATTAGGGCGGGGAGGATCGCATATGCAGCGGCGAAGCAGGGTCGCTGCGCGCCCACTCCCGGACCTCTTGCTCTGTGTGCTCGTAATTACTACATAAGGCAAATATTTCTTAATTTTTAAAGGAGAATTTTTATTTAATGGCAGAAAAACTAAAGATCATACCACTTGGTGGACTCAATGAGATAGGGAAGAACATAACCCTGTATGAGTGCCACGGAGATATTATCGTCGTCGACTGCGGGATGGGCTTTCCGGACGATGAGATGTACGGCATAGATGTGGTTATTCCTGATTTTACCTATCTGGTAAAGAACAAAAACCGCGTAAGGGCAATTGTTCTGACGCACGGGCACGAGGACCATATTGGGGCCCTTCCGTATCTTCTGCGCGAGATTAATGTACCCATTTACGCCAGCAGAATGACGGCCGGGCTCATTGAGATAAAGCTTGAGGAGCACAAGCTGCTTGACAAAGTCGAGATAATCACGGTTGAGCCGGGCGAATTTGTCACAGCAGGCAGCTTTGAAATCGAGTTTATCCATGTAAATCACAGCGTCGTCGGCGCTGTGGCGCTTGCAATACACACGCCGCTCGGGCCTGTTGTGCACACGGGCGACTATAAGATAGACACAACTCCGATTTCCGAGGAGATGATAGATCTCGCAAGGCTGGGCGAGCTCGGAAAGCAGGGCGTGCTCGCGATGCTCGCCGACTCGACAAACGTCGAAAACCCCGGGTATTCGGTTTCCGAGAGAACAGTTGGGGAGCAGCTCGACGCGCTTTTCGACAGCTGTAAGGAGCGTATTATCGTCACAACCTTTGCCTCCAATGTTCACCGCATACAGCAGGTTATAAATGCCTCGGCCAGGCACGGCCGCCGCGTTGGAATTACGGGGCGTAGCATGGAAAACGTGTTCAAGGTCGCCACAAGACTCGGCTATCTAAAGGTCCCCGACGGCGTTCTGATGGAAATGGCACAGATAAAGGGTCTGCCGAAGGATAAGGTGACCATAATAACCACGGGCAGTCAGGGCGAGCCCATGTCCGCCCTGTACCGTATGGCTTTTTCAGGGCATAAGCAGGTTGAAATAGGCCCGGGGGACAAAATTATAATCTCGGCTTCAGCGGTGCCTGGCAATGAGGCGACGGTGAGCCACATAATAAACGAGCTCTTCCGCAAGGGCGCAACTGTCGTATACGGCAAGCACAACGATATCCATGCCTCCGGCCATGCCTGCGTAGAGGAAATGAAAATCATGCTCGGGCTGATAAAGCCGAAGTTCTTTATCCCCCTGCACGGCGAGCACAGGCATCTGCGGCTTCACGCCGACCTTGCCAAGCTCATGGGCATAAATCCCAAGAATATAATGATAAGCGGTATAGGCGATGTCATAGAAATCACCGGCAAGACCATAAAGCAAAACAGCACCGTGCCCTCCGGGCGGGTGTTCGTAGATGGTACGGGTGTCGGCGATGTAGGGAGCGTCGTGCTACGCGACAGAAAGCACCTGGCCCAGGACGGAATGCTCGTCATTGTGCTCAGCCTCTCGTCTGCGGACGGCGAGCTGGTCTCCGGCCCGGATATAATCACAAGAGGATTTATTTACGTCAAGGAGTCAGGCGACCTGATAGAGGAGCTCAGAAATTTGGTTGTCGCAACGCTGGAAGACTGCTACAAAAGCAATATCCGGGATTGGGCAACCATTAAGGCGACCATCAAGGCCGAGACTTCGACCGCTCTCTATAAATTAACGAAGCGCAGCCCGATGGTGCTTCCTGTAATAATGGAAGTTTAAGTCGAAAACAGGCGGAAAAATGCAAAATTCATAGCAAAAGATGATCTATGGGGGCGGATTTTATCCGCTCCCATAATAAACAGGCTAAAAAGTGTTGACATTTTGATCACTAAATGCTATTATCTTAAAGCGCCTTTTGCAGAGAAATCATTTTCACAGGCGCGCTGTGCGGGTGTAGTTCAATGGTAGAACACCAGCCTTCCAAGCTGGATACGTGGGTTCGAT
>JAAYOL010000146.1 GCA_012520395.1 Clostridiales bacterium | reverse complement strand
CCTGCCGATACGCCCACGGGCTTTCAGCAGAGCCTTGAGCGGCTTTTAACACTTGCGCCCGAGAACATCACCGTCCACACCCTCGCGCTCAAAAAGGGCTCGAAGCTCATGCAGGGCGGCTTTCTCCCCTCGGAGGAGGACGTAGGGGCGATGCTTGGCATCAGTCAGGCGCTTCTGCGCAGGGCGGAATATAGGCCCTATTACCTCTACCGGCAGAAGTTCACAGCCGGAAACTTTGAAAACCTCGGCTGGTGCCAGAAGGGGAAGGAGAGCCTTTACAACATCTGCATGATGGAGGAGCTGCACACCATAATCTCGCTCGGCGGCGGCGCGGTCACAAAGCTGGTCGCACCGAAAATCGGCCGAATTGAGCGTATTTTCAATGCCAAGTATCCATATGAATATATAAACAATATAGAAAAAGAGATAGCAGAAAAAGAATATTTGAAGTCGTTTCTTGATAAATATGAATGAGGTGTCTGAATGAGGGCATATGACCTTTCGGAAATAAATCGCAGAATATTAAATGACGCAGAAAATTACGTTAAGGAGTGCGACGCAAGGCTCAATAGCAAGGTAGTCATGGCGGCAAACAGCATAATAGGCCATATGAAGGAAAGCCCCGTCGTGCTGCTCTCCGGGCCCTCCGGCAGCGGCAAGACGACCACTGCGATGAAGATAGAGGAAGAGCTGGAAAAGCAGGGCGTGAGAACGGTCACGATATCTATGGACAATTATTTCAAGACCTTGGATCCCGAGACAGCGCCGCGCACCCCCAGTGGCGATATTGACTATGAGTCGCCCGAGCTGCTGGACATGGAGCTTTTAGACGAGCACTTCACGGCGCTTGAAAGGGGCGAGAGGATAAGGATACCGCATTTCATGTTCGCAAGGCAAAAGCGCAGCACAACCCAGTTCACCCCGCTGAGGCTCCGTGAGAACGAAGTAGCGATTTTTGAGGGCATACACGCCTTGAACGACCGCATAACAGACACACATCCCGAGGCCTTCAAGCTCTATATCAGCGCAAGCTCCCACATCGAAAAGGACGGCCGGCCAATCTTTGAAAGCAGTTGGCTGAGGCTCACGCGCCGCGTGGTACGCGACGACAACTTCAGGGGCACAAACGCCCGTGTGACGCTTAAGCTATGGGCAAATGTGCTGCGCGGTGAAAAGCTGTATATCGACCCCTATATTCACAAGGCAAACATTTCAATAGACTCAACCCTTCCCTATGAGGTCTCCCTTCTCAAGCGCTATGCCGAACCCTTGTTCCGCGAAATTCCACCCAGCACCCCTGAGTACGCACAGCTTGAAAAAATCTGCGAAGCGTTCCAGTTTTTTGAGGAACTCAACCCGGCGCTTGTGGGTCCGAACTCGCTGATACGCGAGTTTATCGGCGGCAGCGCCTACTATGCCGATAATAAGGAGGACAGGTAATGAACAAAACAGTAGTTACCATTAGCAGGGAATACGGCTCCGGCGGGCGGCAGGTGGGTATTCGCCTGGCGGAGGAGCTGGGGATCATGTGCTATGACCGTGCGGTTATTGAAAGGGCCGCGGAGAGAAGCGGGATGAGCCCGGAATTCATTGAGAATGTAGAGGAGAAGGCGGTCAGCAGCTTCTTTTTCAACCTCTCCCAAGCCACCTTTTCGTCCTACACACCCATCCTGACCTATGACATACCTCCGACAGACAAGGCCTTCTTTGCCCAGGCCGAGGTCATACGCGAAATTGCCGCCCACGGCAGCGCGGTCATCATAGGCCGCTGCGCGGACTATATCCTGCGTGACGACCCCGATGCCATACATATTTTCCTCCACGGCAACAGGGAGGATAGGCTCCGCCGCGTCATTCACGAATACGGCCTCTCCGAGAGTGAGGCAAGGGAGCAGATGAAGCAGGTTGACCGCGGCAGGGCGAACTATTACAAGAGCTACACCGGCGGCAGCTGGGGCGATGCACGGCGCTACGACCTCTGCATAAACACCGCAAGAACCGGAGTCTCCGGCGCAGTCGCGGCCATAAAGGCAATCCTGCTCGAAAACAGGATTTAGCCCCGGGCGGCGTTGTGCAAAGCCTTTGGTTTTCTTGTCAATCTAAAATATCCCCCGTCCGGAAGGACGGGGGATAACAGCTTGTCAAAAATCCAACCGCAAGAACAGCCTCGCAGAGTTCCGCCATCCACAGATGGCGGAATGAAAACTAATATCTGTCATTTCCGGGGACATGTGCCTCGGAAATGACACTTCTCACGCAAGATGCATCGACTTTTCCGTTAGGAATCGAGATGTATCTTGCGTGCTAAAGCCTTCAAAAAAGTGGCTTTACCACTTTTTTGACAGTCTAATATCCCCCGTCCGGAAGGACGGGGGATAAATGTTATCGTGCTATTCCTCGTATATGTCGCCCGGCACAAGGAGCGTAAAACCGGCTTCGGCCAAGACCTTTGCCGCCCTTTCCGTATCCTCAACTCTCAGCATCATATAGGCCTTGTGGGTGCCGGAGTTTTTCGCAAAGGCATAGGTGTATTCAATGGAGATCTCCGCCTTATAGAGTGTCTCAAGTACGCTGTGGAAGGTGCCGGGAGTGTCCTTGAGCAGGACGCCGATTACGGGCGTCTCAATCACTGTCAGGCCCGATGCACGGAGACATTCCCTTGCCTCGGCGGGCTTGTTCACAATGAGCCGCACGATGCCGAAGTCCGTGGTCTCAGCCACGGAGAAGGCGCGCATGTCAATGTTGTTCTCGCGCAGGACACTCGTGACGTCCAAAAGCGCGCCGACACGGTTTTCAACAAAGATGGAAAGCTGCTTAATCGTCATTTTCATCCTCCTTTAATCACGGAGCTTGCGGTTATCGATGACGCGGACTGCCTTGCCCTCGAATCTGGTGATGGTTTTGGGAGCGACCATGCGCACGGTGACGGAGATGCCGAGCACGTTTTCTATCTCCTTGCGCACCCTTGCGGCCATGGCCTGAACCTTTCTGACCTCGTCGGTGAAGTTTTCCTCGGTCATCTCAACGAGCACGGTCAGGGAATCCTTGTTGTTCACACGGTCGACGAGGAGCTGGTAATGTGGCGCTATGCCCTCAAGCGTTGTGAGGACGCCTTCAATTTGTGAGGGGAAGACGTTGACGCCGCGGATTATCAGCATGTCGTCCGAGCGGCCGAGGAGCTTGCCTATGCGCACATGGGTGCGCCCGCATTTGCATGGCTCGGCTATCTTGTAGCCCACGTCATGCGTGCGGTAGCGGATGAGGGGCAGCGCCTCTTTGGTGATGCAGGTAAATACAACCTCGCCCTTTTCGCCGTCGGGCAGAACCTCGCCGGTGTCCGGGTCGATTATCTCGAGAATGAAATGGTCTTCCGCCACATGCAGGCCGTCGTGCGCCTGGCACTCGTAGGCGACGCCGGGGCCGATGATTTCAGACAGGCCGTAGATGTCAAAGCACTCAATGCCCAGACGGTTTTCAATGTCCTCCTGCATTCCGCGGGTCCAGGGCTCGGCACCGAAAAAGCCGTATTTGAGACTCAGGCTGTCCTTTGTAATACCGTGCTCCGCCATGTATTCCGCCAGTGTGAGCGAATAAGAGGGGGTACAGAGAATGAAGGTGGGCTTGAAATCCTGAAGTATCGTGACCTGCCGCGCGGTGTTGCCCGTCGAGGCGGGAATTGTCGCGCAGCCGATGGTCTCCGAGCCGATATGCCCGCCGAGGCCGCCTGTGAACAGGCCGTAGCCATAGCTGATATGGCCGATATCCTCTTTCGTGACACCGCCTGCGCCAATGGTCCTGGCCATGACCTCGCCCCAAATTTTCAGGTCGTTTCTCGTGTAGCCGACAACGGTCTGCTTGCCCGTGGTGCCCGAGGAGGCGTGTATGCGTACAATGTCAACCATCGGCACGGCGAATAGCCCGTAGGGGTAGTTGTCGCGCAAATCCTGCTTGTATGTAAAGGGGAGCCTGGAGAGGTCGTCTATGGACCTTATATCCTCAGGCTTTATTCCCGCATCGTCAAACTTCTTCTTGTAGGCGGGGACCCTCTCGTAAACGCGCTTTACAGTGGCTACAAGGCGCTCGCTCTGCAGCGCGCGCAGCTTGTCTTTGGGCATGGTCTCCGCTTCAGGATTATATATGTTATACATGGCGGTTTATTCCTTTCCTTCAGACCACCCTGACCGTCCAGCCGAACGGATCTTCGACTCTACCCCACTGGATTGCGGTCAGGTAGTCATATAATTTTGCGGCCAGCGGCCCAATTTTGCCGCCGCTGAGTATCTCGGACTTGTCACCGTAGACTATTTTGCCGATGGGCGAAATGACTGCGGCGGTGCCGCTGCCAAAGGCCTCCTCCAGCCGCCCCTGTTCGGCCGCTTCAAATAGCTCGTCAACTGTGATGGGCCGCTCAGAGACCGGAATGCCCCAGTGCTTTAGTATGTGCAGGCAGGAGGAGCGCGTGATACCGGGCAGTATCGAGCCGCCCAGCGGGGGAGTGACGACCTCGCCGTCGATTTTGAACAGAACGTTCATGCTGCCGACTTCCTCGATATATTTGCGGTGTATGCCGTCAAGCCAGAGAACCTGCGAAAAGCCCTCGGCAATGGCAGCTTCACCGGCTCTAAGCGTCGCTGCGTAGTTGCCGCCCGTCTTGGCATAGCCCATGCCGCCCCTGACGGCGCGCACATCGCGGCTCTCGACATAGATTTTAACGGGATTCAGTCCCTCGGGGTAATAGGCCCCCACAGGGCAGGTTATTATGCAGAAGATATAGGATCTGGAGGCATGTACGCCGACCTGCGGCTCGGTAGCGAACACGAAGGGGCGGATATAGAGCGAGGTGTCAGGCTCTGTGGGCACCCAGTCCTGGTCGAGCTTGACCAGCTCAAGCAGGGCCTCCATAAAGATCTCCTCGTCTATCTGAGGGATGCAGAGCCTTTCGCAGGAGACATTCATCCTGCGTATATTTTCGAGAGGACGGAAGAGCTGAATACCGCCGTCTGCTCTCCGATATGCCTTCATGCCCTCAAAAACCTCCTGAGCGTAGTGCAGGACCATTGCGGAGGGCTCCAGTTCAAAGGGGCCGTAGGGTACGATGCGCGGATCGTGCCATCCCTGCCCCTCATCGTAATTCATGAGGAACATATGATCGGTAAAGTAACGGCCAAAGCCGAGGTTTTTCTGATCGGGCTTTGCCTTCGGGCTCTCCGTCTTAATAAATCGTATTTTTCCCACTGCTGGACCCCTTCTTTCTAAGTAATATTAAAAAATTATAGCATTTTACCTCTCTGTATGCAAGCGGTTTTTCAGTCGAATGCGGGGATGTGTGCAGAAAAACTCTCTCCCAAGCAGTGACGGCGAAGCGAGATTTTTCCCGCTCCGCCGTCCGATTTGCTATCCGAATCTTTTCTCCCCCGGCCTGTACCTGAAGGCTTCACAAGAGGAGCGTTTTGGTAAGGCCGTTTTACTCCGCCCCCGCCTCTTTCTGCTCCGCCAGCAGCTGGGCTATTTCCCTGAGCGCGTCGCTCGCCATTGCTACGGCGGCCGCGTCGATGCGCCCTTCCGCCGCTATGTAGACGACAACCGGAATCAGCACCAGCGAGATGCCGCTAATCAGAGACACCACGCCCTCAGGTACGCCGAAGATGGTGAGTATGCCGACGACCACAGAGGCGGCTGCCATCAGGAACTTGCGGCTTTTAAATTTATCAAGCATTTCTGTTTCGCCCCCTTATATGAAAAGTACGCCGTAGTCGTATACGACCATGTTCTCGTCGCCGTTTTTGTCCATAAAAAGGCGCACCGCGGTATCCCCCGAGAGGCCGGGGGGTATGTCAAGCTCGAAGGAGCTCTCCTCGCAGGCGGCTTTGTTGAGTGCGTAAGTCGGTATGGTCTCGATTAACGAGAAATCAAGATTGCTGCCCCCAACATCGAGTCCTAAACCTACGATGCCGCGGGTATGCCTGACCCAGCCAATTGCCCTTATGTAGTCGTTGCCTATATCGGCGGCCAGCGACACGCAGGTGCCGGAGTCTCTTATCGTAGGGGAGCAGACAAGCTCAAAATATATGTCCCAGTAGTTGGTACGGTCTACACGAAGATATACTTTTGAAGTGCAGCTGACATCAATCGTATACTTTCTCCCGGCGGTAAAATAGACGGGGTTGGAGAAAGCAACAGTAAACAAGGTCTGGGATGAGGGAAGTCCCCCGACCTTGGTAGCAGTACCAACCACCTCCCCCCTGTCGTCTTTGATGGTAACAGTCAGGGTTGCGTTGGTGTTACTACTGCGGAGGAAAAAGGAGATGGCGCTTGCAAGCGTGCAGTATTCTGGTGTCCAGCTTCTCGTCAGATGGTCGCTGTTTTCCTCCCCGCTGGGGGAGCTGATGGATTTGTAGGATGAATAGCCCACATTATCGAAGGTAAGATTGTTGTTGCTTCGATAGAGGCCCTCGGAAATGCTCGCAATGCCCGCATAGTCCAGAAATCCGTCAAACATCAGCGCCTTCTTGTAGCCTGTGTACTTTCCGTCATAGTAGTTTTGCAGGATAAGGTTGTAAAGATTCTTTCCCAGCGGATCGATGACCTTTAAGCCGTCCGACAAGTGCGCCAGCGCCGAGTCTATGGCGAGGTTGTCGGCATTGAAGTCCGTACGGGCGAAGGTGTCGGTGCCCAGCCATTGGTTGAGGCCGAAGTTAGGTGTTTTATTTGTTGATGGCATGTCGTTCCTCCTGAAAATTATTTGGCTTCACAGTAGGAGAAAGCGCGGTGTTTTTTGCACGGTAACGTGCAAAAAACATATTCCCATCAAAAATTCTGCTTAACAGGCCGCCAAGTATTGCAAAGCGTAAAAAAAATGTCATAATTACTATAGGGACTTATTAATATGCACTAATACGCCGTCGCATGGAAAAATGTGTCATGATTAGGAGTTATGCAGCTTCTCAATACGGCAGGAAAGGAGAGAAGTGGTATGGATGTCTTTGAAGAAAGACCTGAGATAAATGGCGCGGAGGATACCCCAATTAATGCGCCCGAACCCACGGATTGTGTTATTGATGTTTTAGTTGTTGACGAGGGACTGGCAGCTTACCTGAAAATCGCCCCCCCCATAAACGGCGGGGCAGAGCCCACAAAGGAGATGCTTCTCGCTGCCCTGACAAACTGTGGTGTCACCCACAACATAGACATGGAAAAGCTGGAGAATCTGGGAGCAAACCCGGTATACAATCAGAACATACTTATTGCAAGCGGCAGGGCACCCGTCGACGGTGAGGATGGGTCGGTGCAGTTCCATATTAAAACCGAAAAATCCGGCCTCAGACCCAGAATCAGCGCAAACGACAAGGTTAACTACCGGGATCTCGGCATCGTGGAGAATGTCGCGGCCGGACAGGTCTTGTGCACAATCACCCCGCCCACCGAGGGCGTTGCTGGCATAACCGTGAACGGCAGGGAGCTGGCCCAGATAAAGGGGCGTCCGGTTCCGTCCATGGTGGGCAGGAATACTGAGCTGAACGCCGACGGAACGGCCATTATTTCGAAAATTAACGGGCAGGTGGAATTTGACGGACGCAGAATCAATGTCACGGAAACACTCTACATAAAAGAAAACGTCGACTTTTCTACCGGCAATATTAATGCGACCGGAAACGTAGTGGTTTCGGGAGTTGTGCTGCCGGGCTTTAAGGTTGTTGCCAGCGGAAATGTGGATATAAGAGGCGTTGTCGAAAATGCGCAGATTAAAGCCGGCGGCAGCATCAAGCTGCAAAGCGGCATCATCGGCAGCGATCTCTACTGCGGCGGTGACCTCAAATGCCGCTATATCGAGAACAGCAGGATTTTCGTCAAGGGTGATATCAAGGCCGAATCCATAATAAACAGCGACGTAAAATGCGGCAAGAGCATAAGGGTGACCGGCTCGATTGCGAAAATCATAGGTGGACGCTGCTTTGCCGGGCAGGATATAGAGGCGCGCACCATAGGCTCCATTTCGCATGTTAGGACGTGCCTTGAAATCGGCACCGATGAATTGGTAATCGAGCGCCAGCAGGAGCTCAAGGCGAAGATTGCAGAGCTTGAAGAAACCAACAAAAAACTCGCTTCGATTATTTCCGTGCTGCGCCAGCACGAGGTGAGAAACAGCCTTACAGAGGAGAAAAGGAAGAATCTCGATAGCGCAAACTTCAGCTATAACACCAATAAAACTCAAATTGAGGAGAGCAAAAGCGGGCTTGATGAAATCAACAAGGCAATCAGAGAGAGGGGCGCGGGCCGCATTATCTGTTCCGGAGAGATTTTCCCGGGTGTCAGGGTAGAAATCTGTGGTGCGACCCTGAACATGACCCAGACAAGGCAGAATGTAATGATGTTCAACAAGGACGGCGAAATCTGCATAGGACCCCGCTGACCGCCGCGCTTGAAGCGCTTTGTAAAATGACGAGAGAATAAAAGTGTCATTTCCGGGGCAAATATCCCGGAAATGACACTTTCCGCCTCCATATAGAAGGGATTTTATAGGCCTTTTTGAATTGCTGCTTTTTAGGCGCCTTTTTGCAGGCGCTCTTTTTTCAACGAAATAAGTCGAAAAAGAGCCACTTTTACCATCTGACCCCATAAAAAATATTCAAACTGATGATTTTAATATTGTCAGATCTTGTGTATCATATCCTCATGCGCAAATACTAGAACCGGAGGAAACTATGAAAAGACAAAAACGTGCACTTGCCATCCATGACATATCCTGTGTGGGCCGCTGCTCGCTCACGGTAGCGCTGCCGATAATCTGCGCCGCCGGAGTGGACACGGGCGTTCTGCCGACCTCAATACTCTCGACACACACCGGAGGCTTCGAGGGCTTTACCTTCCGTGACCTTACGGAAGACCTTCTGCCCATAGCCGACCACTGGAAAACCCTTAATCTTGAATTTGACGCGCTTTACAGCGGTTTTCTCGGCTCCTTTGAGCAGATTGACCTCATCGCAAAGATATTTGACGACTTCAGAACAGAGAAAACGCTTATAATGGTTGACCCCGTTATGGCGGATAACGGCCAGCTTTACTCCATATATTCGCCCGAAATGGCGAAGGGCATGGCAAAGCTCTGCTCAAAGGCCGACATAGTCGTCCCGAACCTCACCGAGGCCGCATTTATCCTCGATGAGCCCTACGGGGGCGAGAAGCGCACACACGCTGAAGTGGAGGAAATTCTTAAAAAGCTGGTTGCCCTCGGGCCGAAGCAGGCAGTCCTCACCGGAATTTCCTTTAGTGAGGGCATGCTTGGGGCCGCCTGTTATGATAAGGAGAGCGGCGAGATGTCATATTTCGACGGAGAGCACATAGAGGGCTACTACCATGGCACGGGCGACGTGTTCGGCAGCGCCCTGCTCGGCGGCCTGCTTGTCGGGATGAGCCTTGAGCGCGCGACAAAGCTCGCCGTCGATTACACCAACAAGAGCATAGTGCTGACCAGAGAGGCCAATCAGGAAAGGCGCTACGGCGTATGCTTTGAGCGCGCCCTGCCCTACTATATAAAAGAGCTGGGGATAGAGTAAGGAGCGGATAACTGAGAGCTACCCGCTCCCCCGTCCAAGCCCCGGGGGAGCTCCAAGAGGGGGAATCGCAATTCCCCCTCTTGTGTCGTTTTAAGGAGAGGGGTTCCGTAAGGGGAGAGGGAAATTCGAAATCCCTCTCCCCTTATGCGTATCTTTTGGTTACTTTTCTGTACGAGTAGAAAAGTAACACCCACCGCACTCAGAGGATGGGATTATTTATCGTCCATTGCAGGGGGACTGGGATTGGGTTCAATTCCGCTTCGGGGACGAGGAAGCGATTTCAAAACCCATTTCTTTTCTTGCGCAAAAGAAACGGGTTTTGGATCCCAAAGAAAACCGCTTTGGGTGCTTGCGTCTGCTTCCCGTTCTATTTGCACCTAGCCCTTTAATGCCCTGCAATACGCACGAACTTTTAAGCTCATCCAACTGCGTGCGACCCGTCAGGGTAGTAGCGCTTGCAGTGCTTGTCGTAGCTTTTTTTCGCCCTTATGCAAATTTGGGGTATTTAACGCACGGTGGAGCTTACGTTGCTTAAGGTAACTTGTCTTTCGCTCCCCCAGGCTTGGACAGGGGCGCGAAAAGCACCCGGCAACCGACATAAGCGCTCAGGTAAACAATTGAGAGAGAGGAGTACCCCCCTCTCTCTTCAATTTTCTGCATTTAGCAGATTACATATTTTGCAATAGGTTAAAAACCCATTATCTTTGCATGATTTTTTATTATTTCAGCACGATGAGAGCCGCCATAACGGCTACGACCAGCCATTGAAGGGCTGAGGCAACAACGCTCTCCCAGCGCTTGGCGGGCTTGCCCTTGAGCTCGTCAACGGCGCTCTCCACCTTTTCCAGCTTGGTTAAAATGTTCGTGTACTGAACCTCAGTTCTTACCTTGGCCTCGCTAATCTCCTCAAGTCTTGAAAAAATCTCCTTGTGCGTAGCCTCGTGCCGCTGGCTATCGCGTTCAAGCACAAGCAGCTTCTGTGACATCACCGCTAATTCCTGATCTTTGATGCAGTTTTCGCAGGTCAAAGCAGCACCCCCTTTTGAGTGGAAACGCCGGGTGGGCGTGGCTCAGATAAGCCCGTCCCAAGCAAATCGGCCTTTCCTTATTTTAATAACGCTTTATTTTTCTATAGAAACGGATTATAATGGCTAAAAAAGCTGAAAGAGGTATCGCAATGGATTTAAAGGCAGCATTCATCGGTTCAGGCAATATGGGCGGAGCTTTTATCCGTGCCGCCGCACTGGCCGTCCCGCCGCAAGAGATCATTATCACCGATCACGAGCTTAAAAAGGCACAGGCCCTGTCCGGAGAGGTAGGGTGCTTGTGCTCCCCTGACAACCTTGAAGCGGCACGGAGAGCAAAATTTGTCATTTTGTGCGTCAAGCCGCAGGTTCTCCCCTCTGTTTTGACTCCGCTCGTTCCCATTTTACGCGAGGCGGAGCGTAGCGGTGAGCCGAAGGTGCTCGTATCCATCGCCGCGGGCATTACAATCGAGAGGCTGCGCTCCATAACCGGCTCGGACACACAGCCGATAGTGCGTATTATGCCGAATATGCCCGCCCTTATCGGCCGGGGCCTGATGATACTCGCCACCGACGGCAGCGCCTCCGAGGAGGATATGCAGGAGCTCTCGGAAATGGCCAAGGCCTGCGGCGAGGTCAGAAGGCTCGACGAGAGCCTGTTCGACCAGGCGACGGTGGTGGCAAGCTGCAGCCCCGCCTATGCCTTTATGTTCATAGAGGCGCTTGCCGAGGCGGGCGAAAAGCTCGGCCTTGATGCCGACAACTCGCTCTTTTTCGCCGCGCAGTCCATGCAGGGCGCCGCCGCCATGGTGTTCGGCACCGCAAATACCCCGGATGAGCTCTGCCGCATGGTCTGCTCACCCGGAGGCTCCACCATTGCGGGCGTAAACGTCCTGCGTGAAAAGGGCCTTTATGAGCTTATAGAGCAGGCCGCAAACGCATCATTTAACCGCAATATCGAGCTCGGAAAGCTGAACTGAAGTAACTACCCCAGAAGCCGCCGGATTTCGGCGGCTTCTTCTATTTTCGAAGATTTCCTCTCAGCTCCTGTGCACCCGGCGGAAAGCCTCAATATCCTTCTCCACCTTTTGAAGGACTGCCGCTATTCTGGCCCTCTTGCTTTCCGCTTCCTTTTCCTCAAGCTCGATACGCGCGACTTCAATAACCGCCTCCTGCCTGAGGTCAGATTCCTCCTTCTCGTATTTCACAAGACCCGGACGGATAAGCCTTTTTATCATTCTTCTTCCTCCCTCAAAGATAGGTTTCAAGCTGTGCCCAGGTAAGGGACAGATTTTCGATGTCGTCCCAGGTGGCAAAGCAGCTTTCTAGATAGCTCCACGGCGTATAGACATAAAAGTACGATATGCCAAGATGACAGGGTATTATCTGCTCAATTGCCGCCTTAAGCTGCTCAATATTTTCCGGTATCCCTCTGGTGCCGGGGAAGCTGACAGTGACTGTCATCGGCTCCTCGGCCTCGGTCGCTTCGGCTGGGATGCCGCAACCGCAGAGCGTTTTGTTCACCGCCTCAAGCGTAAAGGACGCTCCGTCCATGCGGATGAGTCCCATCAGGGCGTTTCGCCTCTCTCCGACGGTGCGGTAGGCCGGTTTAAGGGGCAAAAGGCTTTCGTAATTGGTCAGGCCGAAGCTCTCAGCGCTGCCTATATAAAGCTCTCGCTCCAGCTCGCCGAGCACTGCATGCGCTCCGTCAAGCGCCACGCCCAGGGCTGAAATCTCCCCTCCGGAGACTCCGCCCTCGGTACGGTATATCCCCAACGGCGCTAGCAGTTGTTTTAAAAAAGCGTCGTACATGTCAGTCACCCGCCCTGAGCAGTGTCACACTTCCGAGCACCGGAAGCTCGTCGCCGCGGATGCTGATGTCGGCGGCGG
>JAAYOL010000145.1 GCA_012520395.1 Clostridiales bacterium | reverse complement strand
TGTGAGGGGTATCACTGTTTCTGCTTGGACCATATAAACAATCATGTTCATTTTAAGGAATAAAATAGACCGTTTTTTTTATTCTTTCGGCTGATTTTTATTTTAAAATTGACTTTTTATATTATAAATGTTACGATTTAGGCATTAGAATACTCCCGGATTATATCCGCAAAATTTGCTTAAGAGGTGAGTAAAATGTCAGTGTCGTTTGATCCCGGAAAAGCTCGAACTTTGAGACTCATTCGCCGTATTAATAATGCACTTATTAAAAACAGAAACAAGCACCTCGCAAACTACAGTTTAACGGCTGCACAGTCAGACATAATTGTTTATCTCATACGCAATTATGAAGGAAAAGACGAGATAAATCAGCTTGATATCCAGAAGCATCTCCAGCTTTCAAACCCCACTGTATCCGGACTTCTCAACCGTCTTGAAGATAAGGGCTTTATCACCAGAACCTCAAGCATAAAGGATGCGCGTTACAACTGCGTAAAGCCCACGCAGAAGGCGCTTGACCAGACTGCAGCGATGAGTAATCATGTTTTTTCGACGGAGGAGTCCATGCTTGCAGGCCTTTCGCCGGACGAGAGAAACGAGCTTGTCCGCCTGCTGGACATCGTGCTTGCAAATGTCGAGAACATTGACGACGAAAAATGATTGATTAAGTCCCTGCAGATTAATAATCAGTGCACTCATCAAGACAAAGAGGAAGCGTTGGCCCGCTTCCTCTACGCTTTTATTGAGCTTAATATACCTCTAACAGGTGTTTTACGGCCGCAGAAGCATTCAAGGCCGCAGCCTGTAAAAAGCGAGTGTATTCTATGTGGGAATCACCGTCGGCGCTGTCCGATATGGCCCTGACGGCACCGAAGTCCACCCCGTTTATATAGCAGACCTGGGCTATCGAGGCACATTCCATATCGCAGGCTATGGCGCCGAAGGTATCCACTATAAAGCTCTTCCTCTCCCGGGAGTTTATAAACTGGTCTCCGGAGGCTATTGTACCCCTGAGACTCTTTACGCCCCCGAGCTTTTCTATGCTTTCTGTGAGTAGGCGTGACACCCTCTCTGCGCTGGGTATTTTGATAATGTTTATGCCGGAAATAAGCCCCACCGGGTCGCCGATGGGCGAGGTGTCCATATCGTGCTGCACTGAAAAGTCCGCAACTGCCACATCCCCCACCCCAAGTTCAGGCGAGAGCGAGCCTGCCACACCCGTATTTATTATAAGCTCAGGTTTAAACTTCAGTATCATCGTCTGCGCGCAGACAGCCGCAGCTACCTTGCCTATCCCGCAGGCGGCGGTTACAACGTCCTTGCCGCACAGCCTGCCGGAATGAAACTGTATGCCGCTTATAGTTACTGTCTTTTTTTCTTCCAGCGCGGTGTTTAGCCTTTCGATTTCTATGCCCATCGCGCCTATTATTCCAATCATTTTTCCGTCTCCTCTGGAAATCCGGAATCGGCCGGACTTTCCCGCCTCATTCTTTGTATTTAAAATCTATGCTTTGACTGTCCAGACAGGCCAGATATCTCCTTGCCTCTTCTTTTGCGGCGGAGATATCCAAATTTTTGTAGTTCCCACATTCCCCGCGCTCGGCGCCAAACACCGCTCCCTCATGGTCGATTATCTTATTCAGCGTCTCTTTTATCTCTGCGAGAACAGTCTCGTTGTCCGCGTCTCTCACAAGCAGATAGAAGCCGGTCTGGCAGCCCATCGGGCCGAAGTAGATAACACTTTCAGACAGCGGTGAATTTCTGATGTATGTGGCAAACATATGCTCAAAGCTGTGCATTGTGAGGTTGTCCATATAATCGCCCATATTCGGCCTGCGTGTCCTCAGGTCATAGGTCGTGATGTCTGCGTCTATGCGCGAGACGAAAACCCCCGGCTCGATTTTATCATGGTCTACGGTAAAGCTGCTAATTTTCTCCATTCGACACCTCTCTGCATTATTATACATTTTTCTCCTCCCTCAGTCAAACTCCCGGGGATGTTGTTGCCGGCGCTAAAAAACTGTGGAAATTTGATAATATTTTTGATATAATATATAATATATAAAATGATTAATTATTAATTATAGAATGGGTGATTATAGTGCAAGAACTTCAAAGGGAACGGTGTCTGGAATATGCAGAGCATATTCTGGCGCTCTGCAACGTTCCTGTGTCCGTTCTAGACACTCAAAAAAAAGAATTTCTGGATACTGGACGCCCAAACCAGTGTAAAGATTGCACATATTCAAAATGCACAGGGGTTAACACTCACCTTTACGGCAGCAACGAGGCCTATCGATGGAACGGGCAGTACATATATTATTGCCCCCTCGGTCTGGTATATGCTGCCGCTCCGGTGGTTGACGAGTCCGGCAGAATGGAGGCCAGCCTGATAGCAGGCCCCATGATAGTCGGAGACCCGCAGGACACTTTGTTTGACCTGCCTGAGCCCTCCATGGCTGAGGCCGTATCTGACCTGCCCGTCGTTACCACCTCATACGCAAGGCACCTTGCGGCGATTTTGTCTGCTTCGGCTGCCTATGCCGCAGGCATACCCAACCCCCGTGCGATAGGCTTTGTCTACGAGCAGGATAAGATCCTCAACAGCATATACACTGTGCGCGAGCAGCTTATAAACCAGGGCGGAGAGAACGTCTATCCAATTGAGTACGAAAAGCGCCTGCACAGCCTTATCTGCAGTCACGACAAGGCCGGGGCACAGCAGCTTTTGAACGAGCTTATCGGACATATCTACTGTGCCAGCAATTTTGACCTTCCCACGATAAAGGTCAGGGCACTCGAGCTTGTCGTCATCCTTTCGAGAGCGACCATAGATGCGGGCGCGGACGTGCAGGAGATATTCCTCTTCAACTCCAACTACATTTCGGAAATAGAGAAGTTCGACTCTCTCGACGATCTTTCGGTCTGGTTATCCGGAATTATGCACCGCTTTATAAATTACTCCTTCGACTTTACCCAGGTAAAGCACTCTGACATTGTGTATAAGGTCATGGAGTATGTCAAGAGCAACTATTCCAAAAAAATATCGCTTGACGACGTGGCCAAGCACGTCTATCTGAGCCGATCCTACCTGAGTAGTGTATTTAAGAATGAGACCGGCTACAGTCTTTTTAACTATATTAACCGTGTCAGGGTCGAAAAAAGTAAGCTCTATCTTCTGGACAACTCGATAAGCCTTGTGGATGTCGCGGCGCTCTGCGGCTTTGAGGATCAGAGCTATTTCACGAAGGTGTTTAAAAAAGCAACCGGTGTGTCGCCAAAGAAATACAGGGACAGCCGCGGCAATATTGTGGCAGCCCAAATGGCCAGAAAGGCCAGATAATTTCCTTTAATCCCGGGCGGGCACCGGCCCGTAACTTACCGCTTACTGAAAAACAAGTCAGAGGCCTTCCTATGCGGCGGAAAAATCCGCCCCTTACAGTGCGGCTATGCAGTCAATCTCGATTAGCGCGTCCTTTGGAAGTCTTGCAACCTCGACTGTGGTCCGGGCCGGGAGGCTTTCCTTGAAATAGGATGCGTACACCTCGTTGACCGAGTCGAAGGTATCCAAATCCTTCAGATAAATCGTCATGCGGACTGCATTTTCCAGGCTTCCCCCGGCCGCCTTGAGGACCTCGCTTATATTGTTCATGGAGCAACGGACCTGTTCCCTTATATCCGTGGGGATAAGGCCGGTTTTCATATCTATCGGGAGCTGACCGGATACATACAGGGTATCTCCCGCCCTCACCGCCTGGGGAAAGAGCGTCTTTGCCGCAGGGGCGTTTTCAGTCTTAATAATTCTAATATCCACTTTATTCCTCCTTCTCGGCCATGTGAACTTGTGATATGGCCTGTAATTTTTTATATTGATGAAATAATACACACTTATTTTAACCTTCGAAAGAGTAAAAAGCAAGAGCATGCCTTGAGACATGCTCTTGCTTTATCTTTGCCATAGCCCCTGCCTGCGGCTGTGGCATACCTCCCCCCTTGCACGGGGCGATTAGTCCCGACGAGTGAACCTTCGGAGGACATGCCGGCTGGATGCCGCCGAGAATGTCCGCCTGCTTATTATGTTAATAACACCGTGAGTACCCAGATAAGGCCGGTGATGGCTGCCCCGGCCGTCGCGTATGCAATAGGTGGAAGACGATGCAGACCCTTGCTCACGTTCCCAATATATCCGTTTGCAATTTTCTGCGCTTCGCGCAGCAGGGCCTCGGCGCTGCTGCCATGAGAAGCCGCCTCATCCCGGACAATAAAAATTGCTTCCTCAAATATTTTAGGGTCCGGAGACTTGACTACTATTACCCTCTTTGTAATGCCTTTTATCATGCCTATCACCTCTGGAATATCCTACACTTCCAGTTTAACCCTACGAAGGCATGATTATTCCAGTTTATGCACGTTTTTGGAGTAAAACCGTCAGTACGGTCATATCGTCCTCCTGACCATATTTTTCAATGGCCTTCTCAAGCAGTGTAAGCGCCAGCTCCCTCGCGCACTCGCCGTTGTATTCGGCGGCGCTCTTTTTCAGCCACTCATCATCAAGGGCTGTCGCGACCCCGTCGCTGGCGATTATTATATAGCTCCCCTCCTTCAGAGTCAGCCTCATACAGTCGGCTCCGCACACCCCTTCGATGCACAATCCGGCTGCAAGAGCTTCACCTGTGAACCTAGAAACCTCGCTACCGTTCTTTATATAGGACGGGGCCGCCCCGTACTTATAAATTCTCGCCTCCCCGCTGAAAAGGTCGAGGGTCAGCAGGTCTACGGTCATGCAGAGCGTACCGTCGTTGTTGCGCACCAGTATCACCGAATTAAGTATTTTGAGCGCCGTTTCCGGCTCTATGCCCGCGCGGAGAAACCGCTCGAGAATTTTCAGAGCATTTATGCTCTCGCGGGCGGCACTCTCACCCGCGCCGCAGCCGTCGGAGAGTATGACATAGAGTATTCCCTCGTCGGTTTTAAAATAGGTCCCGCTGTCTCCGCTGACCGATTCACCCTTCTTGCGGGCGGAGGCAATCCCCACGGATGCCGCAAAGGGCTCAGCCTCCATCAGCACCATTCGCCCGTTTGCCCTTTTCTCCGCTGTGTTTTCGCACAGCCTGGCTCCAACAACTGCGGAAAGCTTGTTTAGGCCCTCAGGGTCGTTTGCAATCTCTGGTACCCGTGTGCTCCTTATTTCAACATGAAGTCTGCCCCGGCTGTCACGGAAGACTGAGGTCTGGGCGTCAATATCCATGCTTTTAAGATACTTTTGCAGCTTGTGCTCAAGCAGGGGACTGCCGCTCATCTCCGCTCTTAGTTCCCTCGCAACACTCTTTAGAACAGTCGCAAGCTCCTCGTACTGGCTGTATAAAACGGACTGATTTTCCCTCAGCCGGGCTTTAAACTGTCTGCGGTGAAGCAGAGATCTGAGCTCATCATTCGCTGCCTCTGTAAACTGCTCAAGCTTCAGGCATTGCTGAGAAAAATGCGCGGGAAAATCATCCGTCATGAGCTTTGACCGCTCAAGCATTTTTGGCGTGGCATCGTTCATAGCGTTTGCGGTATCTATATAGTTTCTGTGCCAGCATTTCATGGAGGCCTTGCACTTTCGGCAAACCCTTTCCGCGGCGACGTCGAAGACGATGCCTACGTCTGCGTCCGTATTCCCGTCTTCAAAGGTACTCCTCATGCTCTCGTAGACCTCACGGAAGGCAAGGGAGGCCTTCTCAAGCCTTGCCGCGGCATAGGAGCGCACACCGCTGGCGCTATTGCTGCCGCTTCCGCTTGCAAATGCCGCCCCCCAGGAGGCCAGCTGCTTGGAGGGAACCAGTATAAATACCACCGTGGCTATAAAGGTCTCATAGAGGGGGCTCATATTTATGGGCAGCTGCCAGCGCCATAAAACCGAAACCGCGTTTGCCACTATGTACGCCAGGACGAAAAACAGCTTGCCCTGCTTGTAGAACACACCTGAAATAAGGCCCGAAAAGGCATAGACCATACTGAAAAACGGCTCGCCCGCACCGATATCCATTGCAATTCCCATGGATATGCCCGTAGCGGCCCCTGCGAAGACCCCTCCGCGGTATCCGGCCACCAGGACGATGAACACGGCCGCCGTTCTGCCTATGGAGATTATATCAACCTGCAGCTTCTGGGCGGTAATCAGACAGGTTCCAATCAGCAGCAGCACGCTGACGGTGTGGCACATCTCGCTGTCATCGTTTTTGCCGCTGCGCCAGGGGGAGAGGGCGATCTTGTAAAAATAAGTGCTCCCGCCGATGAGAATGGTTTCCGTTAAGTACATGGTTATGGTTAAAAATCTCCAGCCATCGTAGGCGGCGTACACAATCCCTATACAGGCCGCAACAAAGGCGGCGGCCAGCGGCATCGCCCAGTCCATGGTTATTAGCTTCGTCCCCCGGAATGTAAAGGCAACAGCGTACACAAGCATTGAAATGGCTATGTATTTCACGGCGATATCAATGCTGCTAAACAACAGATAGCCGGACAAAACGCCCAGCAGGCTGGATATCCCCTCAACGCCCGAGCCGGAAGATGCCGTAATGGCCACCCCAAAGGGAGCAAACCCTCCGAAGACCTTCGCCCCCGAGAGCAGCGCGCCCAGAATAAATCTCACTGCGCACTCTATGCTCTTTATGACGAACGGGCGCTGAAAGACGACCTCGCCCCTATTCACAAGATCACAGCGGAGTCTGCCTACTTCCGTTTTTACCTGCTCAAGCATAATCCTGTCTCCTCCGTACAGTGGGGCGGAATATTCACTCCGTCTGCCACATATAGTAATAAAATTATAGTCTGCCTGTCCTGAAAAAACCGTCACTTCCCGCTGTCTGAAAAAAGTATTATTTATATAATAGTTGCTAAACCTGTGTTTTTAAAATAGAATGGTGATTAACTCAATAAGGAGGGATATAAATGACGACAAAAACCTTCAAAATTTCCGGTATGCATTGCGCCGCCTGCGCAATCGGCTCGGAAAAATCTATTAACAGACTTCCTGGAATAAAATCGGCCAGTGTAAACCTTACTACCGAGACCGCCGTTGTAGAATATGACCCCTCGCTCGTCAAATTTGCGGAAATAATTGCCGCGGTTTCTATGCTCGGCTTTACTGTCGTGGAGCTTGAGGATAAAAAGGCGGTGGCCGAGGACGTATTGAGACGGGAGGCGGAGGCGCGGGCAATACGCCGCCGGGTCATAATCTCCGTAATCTTAGCCGTTCCGCTACTGTACATCGCAATGGGTCACATGATGTGGAGCCGGCTTCCGCTCCCCTCTTTCATGTCCATGCACGAAGGTCCGCTCGGCTTCGCCCTCGTTCAGTTTGTACTGACTGCAGTAATCCTCTACTGCGGCAGACGCTTTTATGTCGTGGGCATGAAGTCTCTTTTCAGGCGCATACCGAACATGGACACCCTGGTCGCAATTGGCACGGGCAGCGCGTTTTTGTATAGTATCTACAACACTGTGCTGATAGCCCTCGGTGATCACAGTGCAGTGCATCTTTTGTTCTATGAATCGGCTGCAATAGTTGTGACCCTGGTTATGCTCGGAAAGTATCTTGAGGCCTTCAGCAAAGGCAAGACCTCGGCCGCCATTGAAAAGCTCACAGAGCTTGCGCCCGAAAAGGCAACCATCGAGAAAAACGGCAAGCAGCTTGAGATTTCCACCTCCGAGCTGACTGTCGGCGACATGGTGGTTGTATTTCCCGGTGGACGCTTCCCCTGTGACGGTACTGTGACAGAGGGAATTTCCTCCGCCGACAACTCCATGCTAACGGGCGAGAGCCTTCCGGTTACCATAGCCGAGGGGAGCAGCGTCATCGGCGGGGCGATTAACGGCGAGGGCCTTATCAAGTTTAGGGCAGACAAGGTCGGCGGCGACACCGCGCTGTCCCAGATAGTCCGCATGGTCGAGGACGCCCAGGGTAAAAAAGCGCCCATAGCACATCTGGCGGACGTCATTTCCGGCTACTTTGTGCCCGCGGTGCTTGTCATAGCGGCGGTCGCCGCAATAGTCTGGGCACTTCTGGGCAAGGATGCGGCCTTTGTCCTGAACATCTTCGTCTCCGTGCTCATAATTGCCTGTCCCTGCGCTCTCGGACTGGCTACGCCGACCGCCATCATGGTCGGAACCGGGCGCGGTGCCGAGTTTGGAATTCTGTTTAAGAGCGGAGAGGCGCTGCAGTCGGCGCATAACCTTACGCATGTCGTGCTGGACAAGACCGGTACTGTTACAGAGGGAAAGCCCGTAGTTACCGACATCTCACTTTCGGGCACGATGGAGGAAGACGAGCTTCTGGCCATTGCCGCCGCTGCCGAATCCGGCTCCGAGCACCCTGTTGCCAGAGCTATACGTGAGGCGGCTAAGGACCGCTCCCTAGAGCTGCCGCCGGCCTCCGATATTTCAGCCATTCCCGGACGCGGCATAGAGGCAAAGGTCTCAGGCAAATCCGTTTTAATCGGAAACGCCGCCCTGATGCATGAGCGCGGAGTAGATATTACAAAGCTCACACCGGATGCCGAGAACTACTCCTCACGCGGAAAAATCCTGATGTACTGCTCCGTAGACGGGGAGGCCGCCGGACTCTTTGCCGCCGCCGATACCATTAAGGCGGACAGCGCAGAGGCCATAAAGAGTTTGCATAAGCTCGGCCTTAAGACTATTATGTTAACGGGCGACAACGCTAACGCCGCAAAGTCCATAGCTGATTCCGTGGGTATAGACGAGGTGGTATCCGACATACTGCCCGGGGACAAGGCAAACGAGATAGAAAAGCTGACCCAGAACGGCATGAAGGTCGCAATGGTCGGCGACGGTATAAACGACGCACCGGCCCTCGCTGCCGCGACGGTGGGCATAGCCATAGGCACGGGTACGGACGTAGCCATTGAGTCGGCCGACATAGTGCTGATGAGCGGCGAGCTGTCGGGCGTCTATGGAGCTGTCAAGCTCTCCAGAGCCGTCATACGCAACATTAAGGAAAACCTTTTCTGGGCATTTATCTACAACTGTATTGGAATCCCCTTTGCCGCAGGTGTGGTCTATGCCTTTGGCGGCCCGCTTCTGACCCCGATGTTCGGCGGTGCGGCCATGGCGCTCTCCTCTGTCTGTGTGGTCTTAAACGCACTGAGACTGCGCAGATTTAAAATCAAATAGACCTTGTTTGTACGCCCTCTATGTGATACCATCATACTTGCAAAATATCACTGTATGATGGGGGCTAGTTTATGAACAGCTTCACTATTGAACTGAAGAAAACCTCCGGCTCACCCTTGTATGAACAGCTCTATCTCTATATCTCGGGCGAGATAAAAAGCGGGAATTTAAAGAAGAATGAGAAGCTGCCGTCAAAAAAGGCCCTTGCCTCTCATCTGCGTATCAGCCGAAACACCGTTGAGACAGCCTATTCCATGCTTGCTCAGGAGGGCTATATCTATTCCAGGCCGAGGAGCGGACACTATGTCTGCGACATATCGGACCTTGTTCCCCTGCCGAAGGTCACTGTGCCCGCTGCGGCAGAGCAGCCCGAGGAGCGGTACCGCTTTGATTTTCGCACAAACGCAGTAGATATAAGCTCCTTTCCTTTTAAAACCTGGGCGAAGCTCAACCGCGAGGTGGTCTACCAGAGCCCGGAGCTGCTTTTCTCTGGGGACGTCCGCGGGGACCGCTGTCTGAGGGAGAGCCTTGCAAAATACCTGCATGAGTTCAGGGGCGTTAAATGCGGCCCTGACCAGATTGTCATCGGGGCAGGCATAGAATACCTTCTGACACTCGTATGCGGGCTTTTCGACCCCGGAATCTCAGTAGCCGTCGAAAATCCGGGATATGGGAAGGCCGTATCGGTAATAAGAAACAGCGGGATGAGCATTAGGTACATTCCTCTCGACTGCGACGGTATGCGCCCCGACGCACTCCGTCAAAGCGGGGCAGATATCGCCTATATCACACCCTCGCACCAGTTCCCCACCGGAATAATCATGCCTATCAGGCGGCGGGCAGAGCTTCTCAGTTGGGCGGCAGAGAGCGAAGGGCGCTATATAATTGAGGACGATTACAACAGCGAATTCAACTTTGTCCTCAGGCCCGTCCCGGCGGTGCAGGGCTTAGAGGGCGGCGGACGTGTGATTTACATGAGCACCTTTTCACGGACGCTCGCACCGTCAATCAGAATTGCGTATATGGTACTGCCGCCGGACCTAAGTGCACGCTTTTCTGAAAAGTTCGGCCGCTACTCGTCCACGGTTTCCCGCTTTGAACAGCACACTCTATGTCGATTTATCGACGGAGGGCATTTAAGCCGCCATCTCAACCGCGTAAAGCACATATACAAAAGACGCAGGGACATCCTCTCCTCCCTTTTGCAGAGCCTTCCCTGCTCCGCGAAGCTGAAAATCTCAGGAGAGAACGCGGGCCTCCACCTTATAGTGGAGGGTCCGGAGGATTTAATCAGGAGAGCGACAGAGAACGCCCTGCACGAGAATATTAGGGTTTATCACCTTTCCGACTACTACTTTGAAGGTGATGGCAGGGAGGCGCTGGTCTTGGGCTATGCCTCCATGCCGGAAGAGGATTTTGAAACAGCCGTGAAGCTTCTGTTTGGCGGCTGCCTATAAAAACGAAATCGAAAGAGTAAAGCTAATATATAAGAATGAATCCCCCGGAAAATCCGGGGGATTCATTCTATTTATAGGGCGATGCTAAGCATAACCTTTCTGCCCTGTTTGAAGTAAGAACACCACGAAATTTTGCCCGCCGGTCTATGCTAAGCAGCCTAGCAATTCTTCGTACCGCCTCCATTTCTGCGGATTCAGAACCGACAGGGAGTGGCGCACACTCCGGTTAGTACCAACCTTTACCACCCTGTAATTCATTTTCTGTCTACATTTTTATTCTATAATACTCTTCCGCCGAAAAGGCGGATTTGAGTTTTTTGTCAGGATTATGTCGGGGTAGCCCACGCTTTCCGGACGCATGAAAAGGTCAGTCACTATAAGGCGTCTGAATGTGCCTTACTTCTCCCCCGGCTCGAAGGTCGGCGCAGCAATCCCATTGCCGGGCTGCGCTGCAAGTAAACTATACGGAGGTTTTCTCACCATGAAAAAAAAGGCTTTGTCATTTTTAATTGCACTTTTACTTCTTATCGGGCTTTTGCCCGGCTATGCCTCGGCGACGTTCAACGATATCTATGACCCAAATACCGCACTCGCGGCCGCCGTATTGGAAGGCATGGGTATAGTAAACGGTATCTCCGAGAATACATACGCACCAAATAAAGGACTTACCCGCGCGGAGTTTTGTACTATTGCCGTGCGCGCCTTGGGTTTGGAGGACGAGGCTCAGTTCCACTCATACAGAGCCCTGTTCTCCGATGTGCGCCCCGGTTCCTGGTACACGGGTTATGTGAATCTGGCCCATACCAAGGGCATCATAAACGGCTATGGTAATGGCAAATTTGGCCCCGAGGATAGCGTAACCTACGGGCAGGCCGCAACAATCCTGCTGCGACTGTTAGGTTATACGGGAAGTGATATCGGCAACTCCTGGCCCTCGGACTACGCGTATTTTGCAAACAATTTGGGACTTCAGAAGGGGCTGTGGCTTAACGCAGACACCCCTGTTAACCGCGGTCAGGCGGCGATTCTCGTTTATAATACTATCAGCACTGAGATAAAGGGCGGCGGCGCTTATTTTTACGAAACCATGAGAGGTGTCGCCTACTCTAGAGAGGTCATTGTCCTAAGCAGCAATGCGACAAATGCGGGCAACTCAGGACTTCTGATGGTGTGCAGCACGGGGGAGAGCCCCGCAATCGAATACCACAATCAGAAGATTCAAATTTCAGATTTGCTGACCGGTTATAAGGGCAGGCTGCTTTTTAACAGCGCCGGGAAAGCCATAGGCTTTATTCCGGTGGGCAATAACTTCATGGACGTAGCGGTTGCCTCCGCAAGCTCCTTCGGCATCACCTCCTCTACCGGCGCAACTCATAGAATTCCCGCAGGGGCGCAGGTTATTTACAATGGAAGTCTATATACCTATGGGAGCGGCGGGTATATTCAGGTGGGTACCCAGTCCGGCAGGAACATCAGACTCTTTTATGACGGTAACGGAACCGTGACCTTCGTATACATATCCTCCGGCTCAAGCAAGGGCGCTGTAATTGCCGAAACTCATAACGCAGCAAGCGAGCTTGCCCGCAAGCTTGGGATTTCGACATATGTATATTCAATCTCTAAAAACGGAGCTGCCGCCACCGCAAGCGATTTATCGCGCTACGACGTGGCCTATTACGACGCT
This sequence comes from Clostridiales bacterium, assembly GCA_012520395.1. Lineage (GTDB taxonomy): Bacteria > Bacillota > Clostridia > Oscillospirales > Oscillospiraceae > DUPK01. The sequence continues at coordinate 2,671 of JAAYOL010000145.1, read as the reverse complement.
GCGACCAGGACCATGGTCGTATCGGATTACAAGATAACCGGATATATCGAAGAGGCCTTTCCCAACATGGGCACAGCCATGACCTTAACCATCGCCGGCTGTGAGCTGGAGGTCCTTGAGAGCGCCTGGGATACACTTAGAAACTTTTCACTGGGTAGCCGTGTCACTCTTCTGCTCACCGACGACTGCAAGGTGGCCGCGGCATACCCTGTCTCAACCGTCTCTGCAGAGATGGTAGGGATTCTTTCCATTGACGGCAACTCCGTCAAGCTATGCGGCAGCGGCCTTGTACTCACTGCCAAATCAATTTCAGCATCCCATAATTATCGGGGGGGGCTCGTGAATGTCACCTCAAGTTCAAAAACGGCACTTAACTGCTATGGCTACACTCCAAACACCTCCTCATACCAGCTTGACGTGGTAAACGGCAAACTAGGCTCATACAAACTTGCCCCCGGCTGCTCTATCTACGAGTGGACGGGCGATGCCAATATGCCCGGTTATGTGCACAGCCTCTCCGGAGAGCTTGGGGAGAGCTCATCCAATCTCAGCGAAATCACATGGGCAGATACCCTTCCCTCCTGGTATGTCAGCTACTACCGCCTGAACTCGGCAGGTCAGGTGGACATTCTCCTGCTGAAGGATGTTACGGGCAACTGCTACGAATACGGTAGGATACAGATTCATACTGACGAGAGCGGCATAAACCTCGGCACCCCCTCCTGGCCGGCATATAACGATGCAGCCACGGTTACAAACGCTAGCTTTGCCTCCGGAAGTCCGAAGTACCTCTGGACGAAGTATGGCTCTTTGTCGTATAATGGAATCAGTTTGTCCTCACATATCAGCGGATACCCCATCGTAGCCTCCGTATCCAACTTGACCGCTGTGCCAAATACCGCTCCGCAGGCCTTTTTCCGCTACCGCGATAACTGGTACGCCGCCGCCGGAGGATATGAAATTCCCGTCAGCCCCAATGTTCAGGTTTACATCGAGGATGCCAGAAAATGGTACTGCGGCGATGACGGTCTGTCCAGGGCGCTTACCTCAGAAAAGCCGCTGACTGTTTACTATGACCGCACTCCTGGCACAGGCGCGCAAATCAGGGTCATAGTGGCGGAAGAGCAGCATTGATAATTAATGCCGGAAGGTTGATTCTGATTGAAAAACATCGTACTTATAGGCATGCCAGGCACGGGGAAGAGCACCGTCGGAGTTATACTAGCAAAGCGCCTGGGCTATGACTTCATCGATACCGACCTGCTGATAATCAAAAGAACCGGCAAAAAGCTGCCGGAGATACTGTCGGAAACCGGCATTGAGGGCTTTCTTGAAATTGAAAACCTTGTTGGGGCGAGCCTGCGCTGCGAGAAGTGCGTAATCGCCACGGGGGGCAGTATGGTGCTCTGCAAGGATGCCATAACAGCCTTGTGCGACGGGAATGTAGTGGTCTGGCTCGATACGAAGCTCGAAGAGCTTGAGCGCAGGATTGGAGTCGGCACGGACCGTGGTATTGCGGCCGGGCCGGGCGAGACAATAGTCGATATATACGCTGTGCGCAGACCCCTTTATGAGAAATACGCCGATATACATATAAAGTGCAGGGGCAGCACCGACGAGGTCGTCTCGCAGGTTAGAAATGCTCTGACGAATTTTCGGGCGGCGGGTGCTCAAAACAGGGGCGCAAATCAGTCTAACGGTGTTATAGACTCTCGATAGTATTTTTTCAGGCAGGTGGATTTATGACCAAGGCGTTAATTTGGGCGGGGGCCGGCACCGGCTTTACCTTTCTGATGACAGCGCTCGGAGCTGCAACGGTGTTTCTGTTTCGCAGGAACAAAGGCGAAATAGTTCAGAAGGTCTCACTCGGCTTTGCAGCCGGAGTGATGATAGCAGCCTCTGTTTGGAGCCTGCTCATACCCGCGATAGAGGAGGCGGAAGCACGGGGACAGGCCGGCTGGCTTCCAGCGGCAGGTGGCTTTGTGTTGGGCGTGGCCTTCCTATATATCCTCGACCGGCTTATTCCGCATCTGCATTCGAAAACAAATGAAACAGAGGGCCTTTCCTCATCTATGAAGCGCACCTCCCTGCTCATAATGGCGGTGACTCTCCACAACATACCCGAAGGTATGGCGGTGGGTCTCTCCTTCGCCCTGGCCGCCCAGCACGGCAGCGACTCGGCAGCCTATGCATCTGCCGTTGCGCTGGCCCTCGGCATGGGAATACAGAACTTCCCGGAGGGGGCCGCTCTATCGCTCCCGCTCAGGCAGGAGGGCGCGAGCCCGTCCAAGGCCTTTTTACTCGGCAGTATGTCAGGGATTGTGGAGCCAATATTCGGTGTTTTAACAGTCCTTGCAGCGGCCGCCATCGCGCCCTTTATGCCCTGGCTTCTCTCCTTCGCGGCCGGTGCGATGATGTACGTAGTTGTGGAGGAGCTGATTCCCGAGGCTAATCTTGGAGAGCATTCCCACGTCGGCACGCTGAGCGTGATGTGCGGCTTCCTGATTATGATGATACTTGACGTCGCCCTAGGCTGAGCCATATATTACGGCTCTATGTCAAGAGTTGGGGTAGAGCAAGAAGAAAGAAGCAACCACAAAGAGGGTTGGGCCGCGGCCCAACCCTCTTTGAGGTTGGAGCTAAGCAGCAGCACAGTGGAGTATTCTGTTTC
>JAAYOL010000144.1 GCA_012520395.1 Clostridiales bacterium | reverse complement strand
GGCAAGGACTATGAGTTCGGCAAGGACCAGCAGGGCGACACCTCGGTTAACTTTAAGGTATAAACTATAGGTGTTAACTCCCCGTTTATCGTCTTGTATAAACCCAGCCGCGGGACATGGCATAATAGCAAGGCCGCATAGCTTGGTGAGCCTGTAAAATATATCTGCTTCCGCAATAATTAACTTAAGTTTCCGCCACGCATGGCGTGAAAAAAGTTTAATCTGTCATTTCCGGGGATATGCGCCCCGGAAATGACACTTTATCAGGCCCCTCCCCTCTCAGGCAGTCGGGCGAAAGTGAATAACATAAAGTTTATTCAGCAGAGCAATAATAACCCTGCTACGGGGTAAGCACTATGCTTTTGTTTGCCGAGATTGAAATAAACAGCAAAAGATGTTATAGTGTCAAAAAAGCATCGGAGGAACTAATGAGCAGTTACGAATTTATTTTGTTTGATCTTGACGGTACTCTGACCGATTCCAGCGAGGGTATAACGCGCTCTGTTGCCCACGCCCTCGAGAGCATGGGGATAAGTGTTCCCGACCTTGACGCGCTATGCAAATTTATAGGTCCCCCTCTGCAGGAATCCTTTAAGCAGTTTTATGGGCTTTCCGAATCTGAGAGCCTAACTGCCATTAAATTATACAGGGAGCATCACTTTAACGAAGGCGGCCTATTTGAAAATGTCGTATATGACGGCATCAGGGAGCTGCTTGAAAGGCTCAAAACGCAGGGCAAGACGCTCATTGTCGCCACTTCAAAACCCCGTCCCTATGCCGAGAGCATACTCGAACACTTCGGGCTGTCGCAGTATTTTGATTTTATATCTGGCAGCGAACTTGACGGTTCCCGGGTGGACAAGGCCGAGGTCATAGACCATGCGCTGAAAAGATGTGGAATTTCCGATATTAGCAAGGCTATAATGGTTGGTGACCGCCGATTTGATGTATCGGGGGCAAGGTCAAACGGTCTTAACTGCATCGGCGTCCTGTATGGTTTCGGTAGCCGCGAGGAGCTGGAGGCGGCTGGTGCTGACTATATCGTAGAAACCGTATCCGAGCTTGAAGACCTGCTTTGCGAATAATAACGAAGCTCCGTTCCTGTGCTCTGCACCCGGAACGGAGCTTTTTGCTTTTTATCTTGTTAGGACCCTAACCCACTTGTATCTGTTTACCTTTATCCCATGCGGTATACACTTGACAATCTGGTCAATTTTAAGGAACATAAAGGTGACTGCGGCCGGCCACTGGAATAAAAAGGCGCTTGCCGCGGCCAGGGGCAGGGTAAACAGGAAGATAAACGCGGTATCTACTATCATGCCGTATTTTGTGTCTCCCCCGCTTTGGATAATTCCCGCCATTACCGGATACTCGTAAGAGGTGCCTACCACCGTAATCGCTAATATCAGCATAAAGGTCCTCGTAAGGCTTCTGGCCTCCGGGGTGAGCGTGTAAAAGTCTATCATAAAAACCCGGAGAAGCATAATAATCAGGCCGGAAATAATTCCTAAGCCTATAAATATTAACTGGAAGGTCCTTGAGTAAGCCTTTATTTTGTCCGTTTGGCCCAGGCCAATGGTTTTCCCTATTATTACGGAGCTCGCCCCGCTTGAAGCACGGAAAAAAATCGTTGCTGTCTGGAACATGGTGGAGGAAATACTGTTTGCCGCTATTGCCGCGGCTCCTACGTGCCCCAGTATGGCCGTCTGTAAAAGCTGCCCAACTCCCCACATTGCACTGGCCAAAACAACAGGCAGTGATATGCGGATATAGTCTCCCATATACTTCCAATCGAGCTTTAGCCATTGTGAAAAACGTAACCGGAGCTTCTTGTCGCCCAGCTTGACATACAAAATAACAATAACCAGCTCCACAATTCTTGCTATGAGCGTAGCCAGTCCGGCGCCTCTTGCGCCCATCTCCGGAAAGCCAAAGTTGCCGAAAATAAAAATATAGTTGAGAACAACATTGACCAACAGACTGCAAAGCGCCGTAACGGGCGCTATATTTGTGCTCTCGACGCTTCTGAAGGAAAGAATAAGCGTGTTTGATATTGTAAATACAAGATAAGTAAAGCAAATATAGACCAGGTATTCGACGCCCTGGGCAATTATCTCGGGATCGTTTGTCAGAAACGAAAGTATCTCCGCCGGGTAAAAGTATGTGGCTACGGTGAATACAACTCCAACCAAGAGGGCAAATTTCATTCCGAGCGCAATAATCCGACCTATTGGCTCCGTTTCACCCTTGCCCCAGTACTGTGCGGCCAGGACCACTATTCCCGTCGCTATTCCTGTCGATATCTGCATAAGGAGATATTGCAGCTGGTTTACAAGCGCCACTCCCGACATTGCGGTCTGGTTATATACGCCAATCATTATGTTGTCGGCAAAGTTAACCACGAAGGTTATCAGAGCCTGTAGAGCAATCGATAAAAAGAGTGAAAAAAACCATTTATAAAAGTTTTTTTCACGGACCAGTAGTGACATAAAAGACCTCCGGATTGTTAATCCGCTTGATTATAACACTTATTTTCCCGTTTTAACAGGGTTTCTGTTACATTTTCATTTTTATTGTCAAAGAACATTTTCAGTCCCTGAGAATTAATCTTGTCAATCATTGATGCCAAAATCTCCGGAGGGTCCACCATGCCAGACTGTATCCACAACTGTATAACCCCAATACTTCCACTGGAAATAAAGTTAAAAAAGTATTCAGTCAGTTTATCGTCCCTTACCCGCATATTGACAATCCAGCTCTCCCGAAACTTCTCATAGGCGAGGTTGACTATACGCTTGAGGTAGTCGTGGTCGCCGTGCTCGCCAAGGATTATTTTGCAGATATCGCTGTTCATCTCTATGCACTTTATTATCTCTATTATCATCTCATATGAGCCGGATGTAAGGTCCGCATCGGTCAGGTACCTGTCCAAGGTGGCCTTCAGGTCATTGAAAAGATCGTTCTCTATCTGCTCCAACAGCGCGCGCGGATTGCTGTAATGCGAATAGAATGTGCCGCGGTTTATATCCGCAAGTTCACAGATGTTCTTCACTGTAATCTTTTCTATGGGGCTTGACTTCATAAGCTCCAGCAGGCTCTGCCTGAGAACCATTTTAGTATACTTCACCCGGCGGTCTATCTTCTGACTGCTCATGTTCGACCTCTTTTCCCAGTTCATAATTTTTTTACATCTTTATATCCGGAATAACAGACATAATGCTTGTTTTCTGTATGTTTGCATACAAAAGCAAGTAATCTGATTATTGTTATTAAACACAATATCAATATAATATATATGTGTACAATAATCAACACGTTGTCGGAAAGAGGTTTGCTTTGTGAGTCTATCAAAGAATATCATCAGACACAGGAAGCTTGTAGTTGTAATCTTTATTGCAGCCGCACTTGTATGTGCAATACTACAGTTAGGGGTTTCGGTCAATTATAACATAGCAGATTATCTTCCGGAAGACGCCGAATCAACTCTGGCACTCAGGATTATGAGCGAGGAGTTTGACACAGGCGTCCCAAATGCCAGAGTCTTGATTCCGGACGTTTCAATTACCGAGGCGCTGGAGTATAAAAAGGCTCTGTCGGAGATAAATGGGGTGTCTAACCTGATGTGGTTGGACGATGTTATTGACCTGCGTCAGCCGCTCGAGATGGCGGACAGGGCAGTGGTCGAGACATATTACAAGGAAGGCTCTGCAATAATTTCTCTTGCAATCGGGGAGGAGGATGACGTCCGTATTATTAATGAAATCCGCGCCCTCGTCGGAGAAGACGGGGCTGTGTCGGGCAACGCCGTAGTCTCCGCAACCTCCAAGGAGATGTCTGCCGGCGAAACTACAAGGGTCATGCTCTTTCTCGTGCCGCTTATTATTTTAATACTCATTCTTACCACCACCTCCTGGGTTGAGCCTCTGCTGTTCATGGCGACAATAGGCATATCCATATTGATAAATATGGGCACAAACATTATTTTTGATGATATTTCTTTTATTACTTTCTCAGTCAGCCCGATACTTCAAATGGCTGTCTCGCTGGACTATGCTATTTTTCTGCTCAGCAGCTTCCAAAAGTACAGGGATGTCACCGATGACATTGGCGAGGCGATGAGTCTTGCGATGAAGCGCTCGCTACCCGCCGTACTGGCCAGTGCTCTGACCACCCTTTTCGGTTTCCTCGCCCTAGTATTTATGCGCTTTGAGGTTGGCGCAAATCTTGGAATCGCTCTGGCCAAGGGTATTGTTATCAGCCTTATTTCGGTCATGGTCTTCCTCCCTTCCCTCACTGTCTGCTGCTATAAATTAATAGATAAAACGAAGCACAGGCGCTTTGTTCCGACATTTAAGGGAAGCGGAAGGTTTATCATCAGAACACGCATCCCCGCCCTTATCCTTGTGGTCTTGCTTGTCGTTCCAAGCTATCTTGCGCAGAGCAGAACCAGCTTCATTTACGGAATCGGGGACCTTGAGCCCACTTCAAGGGCGGGTATGGACGAGGCAAAAATAAACGAAATCTTCGGTCAGTCCGTACCCACGGTCCTGCTTGTACCGAGGGGAGATGTGGCGAGAGAGGCCAGACTGGCAGACGATCTTTCGGAAATAAATAATGTGGTGTCGGTAGTCTCCTACGCGGGTACAGTCGGCGCGGAAATACCTGTGGAATACCTTGACGAATCAATAGTATCTCAGTTTTATTCGGAAAATTACAGCCGGATTATTGTTTACGGAGATACAAATGGGGAGGGCGAGGAGGCCTTTGCGCTGGTGAGGAAGGTTCGCGATACTGCGCAGCGATACTACGGAAGTGAGGCCCTTACCTTCGGCGCAAGCGCGAACCTGTATGACATAAAGGATATCGTGACAGCTGACAGCCTGCTGGTCAATCTTCTGGCGGTACTGGCGATCGGACTTGTGCTGCTGCTCACCTTCAAATCTCTATCGCTTCCGCTTATACTTCTTATTACAATCCAGAGCTCCATTTGGATAAACCTCTCCATCCCCTATTTTACAAGCTCGGCACTCTCCTACATTGGCTACCTTGTTATAAGCACCGTACAGCTCGGTGCCACGGTCGATTACGCCATTCTCTTTACCGATCACTACATGCTAAACCGCCGGCAGCTTCTGCCCAGGGCGGCTGCGATAAAGACCGCCGGAGAGACCATGCTGTCCATTTTAACCTCGGCAGCCATTCTCGCCTTGTCAGGCTTTATTCTGAGCTTTATATCCACAAACGACATAGTCAGCCAGATGGGGCTGTTGCTGGGGCGCGGCGCTCTGCTGTCCACTGTTATGGTACTGTTTTTCCTTCCCGCCGCCATCACGCTGCTTGACAGCCTTGTGCGCATAACCACACTCCGCGCGGATTTTTTCAAAAAGGAGCATGATACACATGAGTAAGCTGATTAAAACTATACTTCCCCTCCTGCTTGTATTAACTCTGGCGTTTTCCGCCTTAACACCCTCTCTCGCGTCTCGGAATGAAGCCTCCCTCTTGGCTACGACCTCGCAGGAGGCCTCCGCTTCAAAGGAAGAGGTCGTATACGCGAATCTAAGCAACGACGGCAGCGTAAAAAGCGTCTATGTAGTAAATATATTTGAGTCCGACGAGGGCGGCATCATAAAGGACAAAGGCGATTATGAGAGCGTTTTGAATCTCACGGACACCTCGGAAATAAGGCTTGTCGATAACGAGCTTAGTTTCAGCATGAGTCCCGGGCGCTTCTACTACCAAGGCAACATGAAAAGCCTGCTGCTCCCCTGGGATTTCGATATAGGCTATTATCTTGACGGAGCCCCGATTTCCGCCGACGATATCGGGGGTAAATCGGGCGCACTTGAAATAACGATAAGCACAGGCGACTCAGCTTATTCCGAAAAAGCATTTTTTGAAAACTATATGCTTCAGGTTTCCCTGACCCTCGATACCTCGAAATGCCGAAACATTTCTGCTAACGGGGCTACTGTCGCCAATGCGGGTAAAGATAAAATAATAAACTTCACAGTGATGCCGGGAAGCTCCGGCGTGCTTAAGGTATCCGCCGACGTCGTGGATTTCAAGATGCAGGCGATACAAATAACCGGCATTCCCCTGTCCCTGAACATAGATTTACCGGACACCGGCAGCTTGGCCGAGGAGCTTTCGCCGCTTTCGGATGCAATAAGGCAGCTAAACAAAGGAGCTTCACAGCTCTCCGCCGGCATTGAGGAAATTAAATACGGCTTTTCAGAATACACAAACGGATTGTCCGAGCTCCGCGGCGGCTCCGCCGGTTTTCTGGCTGGATTAAAGATGATAACAGAGC
>JAAYOL010000143.1 GCA_012520395.1 Clostridiales bacterium | reverse complement strand
GGCGTCTTCTTTTCGCCAATCCCAATCACACGCAGGCCCGATTCCCTGATGCGCGTGGCCAGACGGGTGAAATCACTGTCGCTTGAGACTATGACAAAGCCGTCAACATGCCCCGAGTAGAGAATGTCCATCGCATCGATTATCATGGCTGAGTCGGTGGAGTTTTTGCCGGTGGTATAGCCGTACTGCTGCACCGGGGTGATAGCGTTTTCAAGGAGAGACATCTTCCAGCTGGCCAGATTTGGGCTGGTCCAGTCTCCATATATGCGCTTGACAGTGGGCGTGCCATAAATCGCTATTTCCTGCATTATGTTGCGAATTACGGTGCGCGGGGCGTTATCGGCGTCGATAAGCACCGCAAGATTCAGATTGCATAGATCCGTTACGGGAATAGGCATGTATTACCTCCTGTTACAGTCGAAGCTTTTCCCTATTGTTACTTATTCTACCATTATAACAGGAGAATAAGCAGAAATAAAGAAAAATGTATAAATTATAAGAGGACGGGGGCTACCCGTCCTCTATAATAGCCTGGTTATGTTAGTCGTTGCTCTCAATTAGCCCGTATCCGCCGTCTTTACGGCGGTAAACAACCCCAAAACCTCCGTCCTCATCATCGTGCCTGAACATGAAAAACTCATGTCCCAGCAGGTTCATCTGCAAAATTGCCTCCTCAACCGTCATGGGCTTGATGGCAAAACGCTTTGTGCGGACGACCTTGAATTCTTCCTCGGGCTCTGCCCGTTCGGGCGCGGTTTTGAGGTCGCGGTCGAAGACGCCCTCGCGGAGTCTTTTTTCCAGCCTTGATTTGTTTTTGCGGATTTGCTGTTCGATTGTGGAAACGGCCGAATCGATGGAGGCGAACATATCTCCGGTAGTCTCCTTGGCCCTGAAATATGTGCCGCTGCTGCGTACCGTTACCTCGGCAATTTCACGCCCGCGTACTGTGTCAAAGGTGATGAAGGCCTCGGCCTCCCCTTTGAAAAAACGGTCCAGCTTGCCGACCTTCTTTTCGGCATAGGCTTTCACATCATCGCTGCAACTTTGAGTCTTCTTTTCCGTAAAAACGAACTTCATGGCGCACTCTCCTTTTGCGGCGGACCACCGCGGTATTTAGGATAGGAAAGGCGGGGGGCGGAGCGCCTCCGCCTTTGATTGTATTATAGCATAAACTGCTAGTAAAATAAATAGTGAATTGCTATAATGAGCCCTACTTAGAGTTTCAATGATAGTTGAGTGCCCGGTTGGCAAGGGTTTTCTTTGCGATTATTTTATCGTATATATGAGTGATCCTGATTGAGGATACTATTGCGGCTACCGTTAAAAAGGCAATAAAGATACCGACAGAGATGTAAGAGCCGGTGGCATCGAACAAGGCGCCGCTAACCGTGCTGCCGAAGGAGGCGATTATTATATTGGAGTTAACAATGGAGAAATTTATCGGGAAGTGTGTGCTCCCAAAATAAGAGCTGACAAATGCGGAGTTGGTCGGGGACACGCCGCCATAGGCAAGCCCGCCAAGTATAAAGCCGAGGAGCATCAGGACAAAGCTTTGAGTTTTAAGCGCCGCAATCAGGCCTATACCGGCTACGAGGAAGGTAGAGTTCACCGCGCGCATGGTCAGGCGGCGGCCGAATCTGTCAAAGGATGTCCCGGCGAGCACACGACCCAGTGCGTTAAATATTGAAATAAGGCCGACAGCCGTTGAGATAGAGCCGGCGGACACATTCGGGCCAATTTCCCTGGCGATGAACCCGGCCTGAGATATCAGGGAGAGGCCGGCGGCTCCGGTTGCGATTGCCCATATGTAATATCCCCAGAACGTCCTCTTTGTAATCATCTCCCTTGCCGGAACGTCCAAAGATACCGGGTTTACAAACCTTTTTTTCTTCCCGACCGCGACCGGCGGAGAAAAGTCCTCCGGGGGAGCGCAGAGGATAAACGAGCCTATAATGAACATCACAAAAATAATGCAGCCCAGGAAAGCGAAGGAACCCCTCCAAGCACCTATGACATCGGGTGTAAAACGCTGGTACAGCTTGCCTATTATAAAGCTCCCGAAGCCAAAGGCCATAAGCAGCATGCCTGAGATGAAGCCCTGCTTTTCCGGAAACCAGCAGCAGAGGGTGCTTATTACCCCGTTGTAGGCCAAGCCCGAGGCAAAGCCGCAGATAAGGCCGAAGCCCAAATAAAGGGCCGGAAGGCTATACGCCTTGGATGCCATAAAAAAGCCTGCAAAGAACAAGACACCCGAACAAATCAGATAGTTTTGTATTTTCAGTTTTCCGTTGAGAAACCCGCCTATCATGCAGCCAACACAAAAAGCAACCATGGCAAGAGTGAAGGTGAATGACAGCTGAACCTTACTCCACTTTGTGAACTCCTCGGCTATTGGTGAGGATAGTACGCTCCATGAATATACCATGCCGGCGAATATCATAATCACCTGGGCGGTGATTGCTTGAATTGAACGTGAATGTACTCTCATACTGAGCCTCCTTGTGAATTGAATTACTATATTTATATTAATCAATAACATGCGACATTTATGGCTAAAAGCTATTTGTTGCGCGCTATGTGATAACAAATATGAGCTTTTTTATAAATTGCTGAATCCATTAAAAAACGAAGCCCCGCAACGCTGTTTTTCAGCATTTGTGGGCTTCATTAATGGTGGAGACTAATGGGCTCGAACCATCGACCTCCTGCGTGTGAAGCAGGCGCTCTGACCAGCTGAGCTAAGCCTCCAAATTTTGGGACGCTTCACACATGAAGCGTCCCCGTCTGGTGACGCGTACGGGACTCGAACCCGTGTTACCGCCGTGAAAGGGCGGTGTCTTAACCGCTTGACCAACGCGCCGTATAGAGCGGGGACAGCCGCGGAGACTGTCCCCGTGGTAGCGGCAACTGGATTTGAACCAGTGACACCACGGGTATGAACCGAGTGCTCTAGCCAACTGAGCTATGCCGCCAAGCCGCGAAAGCCATTATAACTTAACTTTGCATGACTTGTCAACATTATTTTTTATAAACGCTTGTACTCTTTTATTTTTTATTTGGGTTTTTTGTAAAATATTATTGAGAATAATAATTGTTGCCAGATTATTTATAAAAACCAATGACAAGGCAGTTGTTTTAGTGTAAAATATGACTACAATTCTAATTTGTAATTTGGGTTCGTGTACCCGGAGGGTTGCATGACTGATATTAAGAAAATTATAGAAAAGGCGTTAAAGGCCGGATTCTCGGACGCAGCGCCGCTTGATTTAGCTACGCTTGAGCTACGGGAGGATGTTCG
>JAAYOL010000142.1 GCA_012520395.1 Clostridiales bacterium | reverse complement strand
TCGGAATGGCAACCATGCCGAAGCTTATTACCGATTTGCGGGAAGCCATAGCGGCACCTCCAAATTTATAGTATTGAATTGCAGAAACCCAGTACTATTTTACACAGTTAAGCAGATACAATGCACAGGCCGTAAAAACAGCCGTGTTCAGCAGGCGGCGGCACAAACCTCCGATTATCTACCGCCAAATAAACCAAATCAGGACATAGCCGGTCATAACCGCGGCAAGCGTAAACGGAACGCTGATTTTCATAAAATCCCCGGCGCTGACCTCATAGCAGTTCCTGCGCAAAATGCCGAGACCGGTGATATTGGCGGAGGCGCCGATAGGCGTGAGATTTCCCCCAAGTGTTGCGCCCACAAGCAGGCCAAAGTAAAGGATGGTAGGGTCGGTTCCCATCAGCTCCGCTATGCCGGAGACAACGGGGAGCATTGTGGCCACGTATGGAATATTGTCGATGAACGCCGAGAACAGTACCGACGCCCAGACAATCAAAGTATACATTAAAAACAGATTGCTTCCGCTGAGCTTTACAAACAGCTCGCTGATTGCGTCAACAACCCCCGCTTCCGCTATGCCGCTTACTACAATGAACAGTCCGCCCAGCAGCAAAAGCGTAAAGTAGTCAATCTCACAAAGGGCGCGCTTTACGGCGCTTAGATTGCGCGAGAAAATCATTTCCTTTATCAGGCCGACAACCATAAGGCCGACGCAGATCAGACCGTTGGTAATCGCCGGCTTTTGACCTTCGGGTATAAAGGATGCAAGAATCAAGAGCACGATGGTTCCTACGAGCAGAACAGTCGGGAAATAGTCCTTCACCACTGTTCTGCCCCTTATATCAATTTTCTCCTTCTTTTTGCGGAACACTAACATGAGTACAAACATGGAAACGAGGGCACCTGCCTGCACGACCCAGAAAAGGCCGGGCCTTCCCCGGTAAACAAAGAAGTCAAGAAAATCCATGCCGGCATGTCCGCCAAGAAGAATAGAAGTTGTATCGCCGACAAGGGTCGCCGCCCCCTGCAGGTTTGAGGAGATTGCGATTGCAATTATACTGGGAACCGGTGAAATCTTCAGCTTTTTTGAGATGGTCAGGGCAACAGGGGCCACCATAAGGACGGTTGCGACATTATCAACAAAAGCCGAGATAATACTGGCGAAAAGCGACAGTGAAATAATTGCCCACTTGACGTTTGGCATCCTCTTGAGAATGAGATCGGCAAGCAGGGAGGGCATCTTGGAATCGATAAAGAGCGACACGGTACCCATTGTTCCGGCAATCATCAGAATCACGTTCCAGTCCACGGCAGAGAACACTCTGTCCAAGGGCAGTATGCCGAGAATGACGAACAGAGCTGCGCTGGCAAGTGCGATATAGGCTCTGTATTTGGATAATGCAAGGAGCAGGACATAGGTTAATAAAAACAAAATAAGCGCCTGAGTCAAGTTTTACCATCCCTCTCAAAAGCAGTGAAAATTTTACCTCCCCAGTATAACATAATATGTTATGTTTAGAACAGAGCCATAGGACATTATTTACAAATCATAATTATAAATTCATAACATCTAGTCAAGTCCAAATTAGTGTGTAAATTACCTCGGTCATCAAACGGTAGCTAATGAGACAATAGCCTAAGCGTTTATGCAGCGAAAGCTGTTGACGATGAGTACATGGCATGTTAGGCTGTTGGCCGGGCATCACCATTCTAGCGCAAGACTTCTCCTCAAAGATA
>JAAYOL010000141.1 GCA_012520395.1 Clostridiales bacterium | reverse complement strand
GATAAGGTACAATAAGTTGCGCAAATTAAAAAGAGACAAGGTTTGCAGCTCTCTGATAGAATGAAGTAACCACACCACCATTCTGAAGGGAGACAACAAACCATGTCCGAGAAAATTGTACAGCTTAACGAGGAAGTAATCAAGGGCCAAATCAGGGAATTAGTTCGTGGAAGTGTGGAAGAAACGCTCAACGGCCTGCTGGAGGCTGAGGCGGAAAAACTGACACAGGCGGCGCGGTACGAGCGCAGCGAGGAGCGACAGGGGTATCGCAGCGGTCATTACAGCCGAAACCTCACCACCACCTCCGGCGATGTCACCCTCAACGTGCCCCGTCTCAAGGGCGTCAGCTTTGAAACTGCCATCATCGAGCGCTATCGCCGCCGGGAGAGCAGCGTAGAAGAAGCGCTGATCGAGATGTACCTCGCCGGTGTTTCGGTGCGCCGGGTGGAGGACATTACCGAAGCCCTATGGGGCACCAAAGTGTCGCCCTCCACCATCAGTGAGCTAAACAAAAAAGCCTATGTACACATTGAAGATTGGCGCAACCGGCCCCTGCAAGGCGGCAAGTACCCTTACGTTTACGTGGACGGCATCTATCTGCGCCGCAACTGGGGCGGCGAGTATCAGAATGTGGCCATTCTGGTAGCAATTGCAGTCAATGAGGACGGCTACCGTGAGGTTTTGGGCGCTGCTGAGGGCATGAAGGAAGACAAGGCCAGCTGGGTCAGCTTCTTCCAGTGGCTCAAAGGCCGTGGTCTGGATGGCGTAAAGCTGATTGTGGGCGACAAATGCCTGGGGATGTTGGAGGCCAGCTACCAGGTGTTTCCGGAAGCGAAGTACCAACGCTGTACCGTCCACTTCTACCGCAATGTGTTCTCTGTTGTGCCCAAGTCTAAGGTAAAACTGGTTGCCAAGATGCTTAAGGCTATCCACGCGCAGGAGAGCAAAAAAGCATCTCGGGAGAAGGCAAAAGCGGTGGTGGCTGAGCTGCGGGCAATGAAGCTGAAGGAGGCTGCCAAGAAGATTGAGGATGGCGTCGAGGAGACGCTGACCTATGCGGATTTCCCTTTTGAGCACTGGACCCGCATCCGCACCAACAATGTCATTGAACGGCTCAACCGGGAGATACGCAGGCGCACCCGTGTGGTCGGCTGCTTTCCCGATGGGAATTCCGCGCTTATGCTGGTCTGCGCCAGACTTCGGCATGTGGCCGGTACTCAATGGGGCAACAAGAAATACATGAATATGAAGCATCTGGAGGTCGCTGTCGAAGACACTTCCTTTGCCAGCTGACGTCACATTTTCAGAGACTGCAAACTATTTTGCGCATAATTCTTGACACTACCAAAGGAAGAGAAGGAGTTTCTGGACAAGTTCGAAAGTGGTGAATACATTCCTGAACTGTTATTTGAGGATAAGGAGATTCAGGACCGTATCAAGAATCATCCAATGGCTTTATGGAAAACAAGAGAAATGAAATAATAATAATCAGATACAAGGGGAAATCTCTATGGATTTTCTTTTCAAGTGTCCAACTTCATTTTACAATCGACCTAAATTTAATACGATAAATTTAAATAGGGAGACAACCTAATTGAAGTATTCAGAAATAGATATGAAGAAGATGCTTAAAGCTGGGGGTCTGAATCTTGAAGATCAGATTAAGTTTAACATTTTGAATTTCATAAGGACGATTCATCTTAATAAGCTGGACTTCATTGAATCATCCTTCGGAACAGAATTTTATGGAGACCTGCCCATGACTTTTAAGAAGAATCCAGGCCAAGTAATGGGACTGATTACTGCAACTATAAATGGTGAAGTTCAGAAATATATCTTTAACGATAGAGGCTACGAACCTTTAGAAGAAATTCTTGAGTTATGGAATTTATAAGATGGTCTTGCATTAAAGGATGGGACAGCAGATTCTGCGGCTTCATAGCCTAGGGATCAGCAAACGAAGCGTCGTGTTAAGCTGCGAGTGATTACGCATGCAAAACGGTCGTGAAAGTTTTGGACCGTGCAGGTGTTCTTTATACCTGCAGGCGAACGAGAAAATACGGGCGGAAATTATTATGCCAAGCCCGAATAAAGAGGAGAAATATACATGCAGATAGGTTGCACCAAAAAGCTGCTGGACTATATAGGAAGACCTTATTCCGCAGTAAATATTGAAACTGACCCGATATTGAGCTGGAGCGCTAATTTGCTGACACTTAATCGCAGAAAAGCAATTGCGGTTGTGAACGACGCTTCTCGCTATGGTTTCGTACTATATGGCCTGACAGCAAGCAACCGGAAAGAGCTAGATGCGCTTATTTTGCAGGGGGTTCGTGCCTGCCTTGAAACTGAGCACATCGCGCATAACCTCATAGACCGATACATGGCGGACTGTGGCGATACAATAGTCTGCACCAAAACCGCTAATCGCTCGGTTGTGGCACGGCTTAATAAGTTTTGCGAACGTGCAGAATGGTTCGCAAAGGATATGAGCATGGATGAAGTGCTGCAACGAAAGCTTATAACACCCTTAAACAATGATTATTTAAGGATGGAAAAGGAACACCATACGCCATATGATCTGTTGGCAAAAGAATTATCAAGACGTTATGGTACTGAGGATGTCTATAGTTGCCGTGCCGCTGTATTCGACGTGACTCTGAAGCTAGAAACACCATGCTATAGACGAATTATAATACCCATGGGTTATAGCTTTTATTCTTTTCATATTGCGCTGCAGACAATGTTTTGCTGGCAGGACAGTCATCTTCACGATTTTTGGCTGGAGACTTATCCCGACGGTCGGCTGAAAGAAACACTTGTAAGCATCCCCCGGGATTATGAATATGAGGGGGAAACAACACGTCTAGACGTTGATGTTCTGCTTTCCGAGGTGTTCCCGGAACGTAAGAAAATTACATACAATTATGACTTTGGAGACGACTGGATTCACGAAATCACATTGACTGAAATCGTGGAAGACTATAAATACAATTATCCTCAGTGCCTAATGGCCGAAGGCGATGCACCACCGGAAGATGTGGGCGGCCCCTATGGATTTGCGCAGTTTCTTCGTGTTCTGTCCGACCCGGAAGACCCGGAATATAAGGACATTAAACGATGGAGTTATGGGGTGCGCTGGTCCCCTCTGAATATGGACCTTATTAACCGCAGACTGAAATTCTACCTTTACCATCGTAGTGTATTGTGAGTGCTATTAAGTGAGAGCATTCTTCAATATATTCAAATATTGCTTGTCGGGCAGACTCTGTGTTGGATAGAGTCGCCAATGTATAATCTCTTCTTTCAGAATTGAAAAGAAGCTTTCACTCCATGCATTGTCACCCGCAACGGGATAGAATTGCTGCAACGGAGATAGATTGCCTTCATCGGTTCCGTGCAAATTGTAAAGCGCGTAATTCATCAGAATCCTGAAATCATCATCCGGAATACTGAAGTTTTCTGCGAACTCGTACGTCAACGGTAAGCACAAACTTCTGAGTTGGGGGTGCGGACATAATCCTGGAATAATATATCGGCGTTGTAAAATAAACAGCTATTTGATAAAATGTACTCTGGAACAGAAAAAACAAGCTGTTATCGATTGCAGCGCTGGTAATAAACAGATTGTGTCTGCTAGGGGCGTTGGAAGATTTGAAGGAACATATGGCGGAGGGCAAGCCAATGAATGATATGAAAACATATGTTGAGCGTTTTTTCGGCGAGCTTGAGGTCTTTGAGGATATAGAG
>JAAYOL010000025.1 GCA_012520395.1 Clostridiales bacterium | reverse complement strand
TAGTGTGTCAGCGTAAACTCCGTGGCATATTGAAGCTCCTCTTCGCGGGCGAAAATCAGCTCTCCATCCACTTCGTCTCCGGTGTTAGGGTTTGCAGTGGCTGAAGGTGAGGGTACAGTGCTGGTCGAGGGCGCGCAGGCCGCCGCGGTCACCAAAATGAGTAAGGCGAGCAGGGACAACATCAGCTTTTTAAGTAATTTTTTCATTTATACTTTATTTCCTTTCTTTTCCTCTGGCGAAAACTCCAAGGTCCGGCAATCGCTCCGGTTTGGCCTCTATCCGCAGCTTGAACTAGAGAGGCAAAAGAAAATTGAGCATAAAAAAGACAGTGGAAAATTCCACTGTCGGTAAAAAGCGCAAAAAACACTGCTGTCCTGCAGCCGTTGCTTCTTTACTTTCCCACCGAAAGTGATTGCAAAGCGATGCAGCAGGTCTCCTGACTTAACATCAACCGGAATACCTTTGCCTTCCCAGCCTTAACCAGTGACATAATAAAGGTATCCGTCCGTATTACAGTAGCGGGGGCTGTCACGGATTTGCACCGTGTTCCCTATTAAAACGTTCAATCAAACGATCAAAAACGTTACTGCATTGCCTAAACGCTATTCGATTTTCGCATATTACTTTTTAAGTCTACCCTTTTTGATTGCTTGTGTCAATACCAAACGACTGCCACCATTTAAGTTGTTAAATTTATTTCTTTGGAAAAGATGCCGGAACCGGTGGCAATTAATAATAAGCTTGCAACTGATTGACTTTCTGTCATTTTGTGCTAATATTAGACAGTGTATATTTGTTACGATGCCACAATTTTGGGGCTTAGAAACCGGCTATCCGTAACCGGAAACCAGAGCTAACCCGAGGTTTTGTCTAAGCCAATTAAAATATATATATAGTATTAGAAGGGAAAAGCGCGATTGAAAGGGATAAGACGGAAGATTATACTGAACACGACCATTGTCACGCTGGTTCTGGCAATTGTCACATCAGCGGTGCTGTTTATCGCCTCCGGGAAACTGGTGGGCGGTACGCTTACAGAAACGCTGGGGCCCTTTGTCCAGATTGCCTCCAGAACGGTGGAGAGCAATTTACATCTGATGGCTGACCGAATCCTGCTGCTCTCCGAGGAAGAACAGCTGGTTTCTCCGAGCTCGACTAAGACCCAGTTGAAGGAGAAACTGGACTATATGGCCTCGGGCATTGAGTTTGTCTGGCTATCCCTCTATACTCCTGATGGTAAGCTCTATGCAGGCTATGGAGATGGCCCGGCAGACATCTCCGGAGGACAGCTTTATAAGAAGATGCTCGAAACCGGGAATCTGGTAATCGATGACACTGCCGTTGCAAATAGCGGACTGGAGATTGCAGTTGGGGCGCCGGTTCAGGCAAACGGTGATGTAGCTTTCTATCTGGTTGGCAGCTATCGCTATGATATGCTTAATGATGTACTTGGCAGTATTCACATAGGACACAGCGGGTACGCCCTGGTGGTAGGGGCAGACGGACGGATACTTGCCCATCAGGACCTGTCGGTGGTTAGTGACAGGCAGACGGCCGCTTCGCTCTTTGAGGGAAATGATGAAATGCTCTCCCTTCTCTCACGGGCTCAGTCAGGTGAGATTGGTGCCGATTCCGTCCGCTTGGGTGGAAAGAATACATATGTGGCCTACTCGCCTATTCGCGGTGTGAACTGGGCGATGGCAATTCTCGTCCCATCTAATGAATTTATGGGCATCGCAAATATGGCCCTGGGCGCTAACATAGTGATAGTTGCCCTGCTGCTGGTATTTGCACTGCTGATTACAGCCCGATATTCCGGAAGGATTTCCCGCTCCTTAGGTCTGGTAACCGGCCGTATTCAGGGACTGGCCAAGGGAGATTTGACAAGTCCTGTGGAGGTTTTGAACACAGGTGACGAGGCACAGGCGCTCTCCGTATCCCTGCGTGACACCATCGCCGATGTCAGCGGTTATATAATGAAGCTCAAAGAGGCGCTGTCGGAACTGTCTGAGGGGAATCTGGACATCTGGGTGGAGGGAGAGTTTGCCGGCGACTTTGTTGTAATGAAGGACTCCCTATCCCGAATTATTGACTTCTTAAATGAAATAATGGATCGCCTCCAGCAATCGGCGGGCAGTCTCAGTAATACGGCGAGACAGATGGAGGCCAATGCCCAAACACTGCACAGCTCTTCGGAGCATCAGTCGGAGTCTGTTGCAAGACTAATGAGCCAGACGCAGGTTATCTCCGACGACATCGGAGAGGTGGACAAAAATGCCAATGCCGCCTATAAGCTGATGGAAGAAACTATGGAGAGGCTCTCTCAGGGCAACCAGCAGATGCGCAGTATGCTGGAGGCCATGGATAAGATTCGTGAAAACGCCGATGAGATTAATAATATTACTAAGTTTATGGAAGATATTGCTCTCCAGACCCATATTCTGGCGATTAATGCCAGTGTAGAGGCATCCCACGCCGGTGCAGCCGGCAAAGGTTTCGCAGTCGTGGCGGGGCAGGTAAAGGAGCTTGCACAGATGAGCGCCCAGTCTGCCAAGCGTACCGCAGAAATCATTGGGCACAGCCACCGTGCTATCGGGGAGGGCATGGGCTCTGCCGAGCGGACAGCACGAGCCATGGATGAGCTTGAGGAGATATCCAGAAAGGTGGTCGGCATCACCGACGAGCTTGCGCTGTCGGTAAATCGTGAGAAGGAAGCTCTTGAGAGCGTGACGGGCGACATATCGGAAATCTCAAGACTGGCGGGTGAGAATCTGCAATTCAGCCAGACGGTGGCATCTGTGAGCAGTGAACTCAAGTCGCAGGCATGGGAGCTTCAGGAGGTATCCGACCGCTTTACACTGCGCCGTGCGAGAAGCTCCGGCTCAAAGATTGCTGGAGAGTTAGCACCGCAGTTGCAGGAGAGGGGGAGAGAATAAGTATGTCAAAAAGACTGCTTTTGTTGGTCTTCACTGTTGGCCTGCTGCTCGCGCTGGGAGGCTGTACTATCAGGCAGCAGGAGCTGAAGGACGGTTATTACTGTGCCGAAATGAGCGCCTACCAAAACGGTTGGAAGGAGTTTGTGACCATACGCGTCAGCGGGGGCGAAATTGTTTCGGTGGAATATAATGCGAAAAATGCCGCCGGATTTATCAAATCCTGGGATATGAGCTATATGCGTAGGATGAACTCTCATGCAGGCACTTATCCCAACCGTTACACCCGCAGCTACGGGGCGGCCCTGCTGGAGGCTCAGACTCCGGAGGGGATAGATATAGTCACCGGCGCAAGCTCCTCAGGAGGGAACTTTAAGGCCATGAGTGCGGCGCTTTTAGAAAAGGCAAGGGCGGGAGACAACACAATTGCCATTGTGAAATAACAAGTAGAGAATCACAATATAAAAATCCCAAGGAATAGCAGAAGCTTTTGCTTTCCTTGGGATTATATTTATGCATTTATCCGCCTCCGTTCGACATGCAGCCGACTTCCCCCTTACCGGGAGGCTGAAATAAGTCCCTTACCTTGCGTTAATCCAATTGAGCACGGGTTCGAGATTTTCCTCTTTTACGCCGTCAAAACCGTTTTCTATATTCAAAATCGCTTCTTCGGTTTTCTCATCCTTGTCCTTACGGCTTTTTAATATCTTAACAAACATGGATAGCATGATTTTATCCATCCCCTTTAAATCCCTCAAAGGAAGGCATCCGCCGCGTAGATAAAAAAACGGTTTGTTTTCAATCTTATTCCTGGCGATAACCGTTTCGCTATCGGGTTCAGCTGTTTCTGCGGTACCCGAGCCGCAAACGGCTACTACCCTATATTTCCTTAGTTTATTAAGCCCCTGTATCTTGCCGACCTTCATCCAGCCAAGGAAGATAATATCTTCATCTTGACTAATCCTTGTGATTTCATTTGCCCGGTAGACATTTAGTTTAGTTTTCTCAGCTAGCA
Source organism: Clostridiales bacterium (assembly GCA_012520395.1). Classification (GTDB taxonomy): domain Bacteria; phylum Bacillota; class Clostridia; order Oscillospirales; family Oscillospiraceae; genus DUPK01. The sequence continues at coordinate 10,591 of JAAYOL010000025.1, read as the reverse complement.
TATCGGCGTATTTCTTCGTAAACCCGGTTTTTGATTCATAAACAATAATCATTTTTGCATCCCCTTTGAATGGATTTTATCCTGAAACCGGTCAAAAATGCCGAGATTCGTTATCCCTTAACCTCAAAAATTGACCCCGCTCTGCTAAACGCAAGTTTCTCATAATATGTGTCGACATCGCTCATCACATAGACCGATTGATTCGGAAAGTCTTTACGCACCCGCTCCATAAGTCTTTTACCAATTTGCCTTCCCCGATGTGTTTTCCTTACGAGCAGATCATAAATGTAAACGCCGAAACCATCATCCTCCCGGCAGCGCAGATAACCGCATATAAGAGGCTTATCATAAGCGATGTATGTTATACTCGATTCAAGTGCCTTGATATACTTATCACGACCAGCTAAACCGTGATAGTCGCTCCAGTCCTCCCCCTCATCAACGAGCATGTCAAACAATAATGCTTCATCGGCCTTACCGTATCTCCTGATTTCCATACGTTCACCCGCACTTAAAAAGAAGCTCCACTTGCTTCTTTGACTTTTTGTCTAATACTTCGCCTGAGAGCGCATTTAAGATATAGCTTTCTATTTCATCTGTTTTATGCACTCTTCTTACGATGAGCAAAACGTTCAGGATATCAAGCAATATGGACTTTCGCATGGTTTCCTTAACAGCCATAAGGTCAAAGGAAATCAGTCTGGAAGCTATTCGATTGTTTAAGCCGGGCCTCACCGATGAAATCTTCCCCAATGCTTGAATACACTGGCGTATCGTTAAGGGCTTTTTATCGTTCAGGAACTCCAGGCAAGCATCAAGAGTCTCTTCCAGCCTGTTTTCCGTATCCCATTTTGCGTTCTCGGCAATCAGCATTAATCCAATACTTCTCTGATACGAATTGTCGCTTTTCAGTTTGCTCCGGAGGGTATCCCAATGCAGATAAACATCATCGCAGAACATAGACCTGTTTTGCAGAAGGAGTAGTGCCTGGTATCTGATACTATCGTCTTTCAGTGCCAACCATTCGATAAGCTGCGGTGCATCCTCCTTCTTAAGAGCCCTAGCCGCTTCCTGTAAATCGCTTTTCTGTATTGACATAAGACTTTCTGCTGTTATCAATTTAAGCCCCCCTATTCTCTGTTGCCTGGACTTTATTCGTTAAATGATCCAATTTCGATCAGGTTGCCTTCCTGCTTAGCTTTACTCCATCACTTTCAATTTTTCCGGCTATTCCCACAAATGCAGTTGCAGTATATACCATTTAACGAGCAATTACAATGTGATAATTAGTCACCTTGCGACAGACAATCAAGCATTTACCTAAGGCTAATGTTTTGACAATAATTACAATCAGTGTTAAAATATAACTTGCAATTCGCTGGATATTATTACTCCTGGAAAGGGTCCTGCTCAATGAAAGTCTGGCGCACAAGGGTAATTGCCTTGATAATAATGTTGCTTGTAGCATATGTTTTTTTGCAAGCGCTGCCTCCGAGAGGCTCTGTCGAACGCGGCCAAATCGTTTCATACTGCACGGGCGACGCAACCGGTGACGGAACTGCCGAGCTGCTGGCCATTTCGGGTAGGGGCAAACTCGAAAGCGGAGAACGTCACGGTCAGTTTTTGCTTATCTGCGATGCTTCCGCTGAAAATGATATTGCCTCACTTGGATACATACCACCGGAAAAGATACGAAGCCGTATTGACCTATCATCAATAATGCCCCTCAAAGTTCAGCTTGGCGATGTGAACGGGGACGGTGTAAACGAAGTGGCAATCTGCGTTTACAAAACGGCTGAATTCCATCCTGTAATGGCAAAGCGCCCGTTTTTCTTTGACTTGGTTGAGGGTAATCTGATCCCTGTTTGGCTCGGCTCACGACTTTCGCGCCCATTCGACGACTACATACTTTACGATATTAACGCCGATTCGGTTGATGAAATTGTGGCTATTGAGCGGCTTGAGGACGACAGACGTGTAATAGCCGTATATAACTGGAGGGGCTTCGGATTTGAAATGCTCACCCAGTCAGTGGCATTTGACGGCGATATAGTTTTTGACGTACAAAAAACCGAGGTTGAGGGAATAAATGTTTTTTATTCCAGCAACAGGGAACTATCGAAATTATGCTTTCGTCTAAACGGTGATAATTTATTTTACTCAGCAATTAATATTGAGGAGGGTTAGTTTGAAAAGCAAAAGACTTATTTACCGACAGGTGTCTTTCACTCTGATAACAGCTATGCTAATTTGCTTCGCTGCCGGCTGCAACAACGATGTTGCGCCTACCATGACTCCCGATATTCAGCCAACAAGCGTTGTGACCGACAAGCCTGAGCACACTTTAGCTCCAACATCCGCTCCAACGTCTAAGCCCACGCCTTCGCTTACGCCGGAACCAACTGAAGCGGTAGTCGCCGCCAGGGCTCTAAGCACAGGCTTTGCGCCGCAGTTCGACAAAGCGGGCTTTCCTTATGTCCCCGTTGAGGTTACGCCCCGTGTGGCCGATTACTCGATTAATCCCGATCTTTCGAATGTTGTAAATCTGGACCAGTTCCCGAATCTGACCGAAGCACAAAGAGATAAGATTGCTAGCAATGGATTTGTTGCGGCTTACGGCGAGGAGGAGCAGCTGTTTTACATCTACGAGAAAAACTCATACAAGTATATTCCGAATTTCATAACTACCGACTCGGTTTTGCAGGTTTATCATGTTTTTTATGATTATGCGCTGCGTAGCGCTGAGGGCCTGACCCTGCTTCCCAACGCCCTTGCGCTGAACAAAAACATGCTACGTCAGCTTATGATAGAGTACGACAAAATTTCCGAGCCGGACGTCAAATTGCAGGCACAGAAAGCGCTCGGCTACTTCGGCGTTGCGGAGCTTGCCTTCGGCGGAGAGCTTCCGGCGGATTTTCCGGAGGAAGTCAAAAAACTAGTCGAGAGTGAAATGGAGCTGTTTAACGCCGCCGCCCGAAGGTGTCCTTCTCCCCTTTTTGAATATGAAATCGACTACTCACTGTTTACACCCAGAGGGCACTACACGCGAAGCGAGGAACTGAAAAAGTACTTCAAGGGCATGAGCTGGTACGGCACAGTGCCCTTCCCGATGTATAAAAACTACGGCGAAGAGCGTGATCCCGAGTCGGCAATGTGTTCAATCATAATTACGACCGCTCTGTGCCGTCTGCCCGAATCTGAGGGAGGCGCACTGTGGGAAAATATCTACAGCCCGACACAGTTTTTCGTGGGTGCCGCGGATGACTATACCCCTTTTCAGTTTGCACAAATTATAGCCGATATTTACGGTGACTACCCCGATCTCAACGAAATATCGGATGAAACGAAGCTCGATTTGTTCTATCAGGAGGTTGATAAGCTGCCCAAGCCGCAAATCAACGCCAAGCTTGACTTAGCCAAAGGGCTGGGCTTAAATGTACCCTCCGGTCCGCAGTTTAGGTTTATGGGACAGCGTTACATACCCGATTCTGAGATTCTCCAGGAGCTTAGCGAGTCTGTTTGGCGTGCATTCCCCACCGGACTTGATGTATTCGCTACTCTTGGCTCGCAGAGGGCTGCCGATATTATAGCCGAGGTATATGACCCGACATTGCTATGGCCTGAGTACACCGAGAACTTTGAACGAATGAAAGAAAAGTTTATGAATCTGCCCGACTCCACTTGGCGGTCAAACATGTATTACGCGTGGCTGTGGACGCAAAATTCGCTGACCGGCGAGTACGGGGAGGGCTACCCCATGTTTATGCGTAATATCGCATGGCAGGATAAGTCCCTGACCACCGCGCTCGGAAGCTGGGCGGAGATGCGCCACGATACGGTTCTGTACGCTAAGGGTGCGGCAGCAGAAAGAGGAGGAGGCCCGGATCCCTTGGTGTATTCCTATGTGGAGCCGAATGCCGAGTTATACAACCGCCTTCTGTGGCTGACGGCCTATTCCAGAGAAAATTTATCCGCGCGCGGAATTATGCCGGAAAATATCAAATACAATTTTGAGAGCTTCGAGTCCATGCTGACATTACTGAGAGACTGTGCAATCAAAGAACTGAGCGGCGAAGATTTGACCGAAATAGAGCATAGGTGGCTCTTCTCTTACGGGGGCCTGCTCGAAAGCCTTACATCAAAATGTACCGAAAACGGCTATAAGTGGCACCAGATTGAATCCGCTACCGACCGCAACATGGCGGCTATAGCAGATGTGCACACCGCCATTCCCGGCGGATATCTTGAGGAAGCGGTAGGTACCGCGGCTGAGATTTATGTAGTGGTGCCGATAAACGGAGAGCTGTATCTCACTCGCGGAGCGATGTTTGACTATTATGAATTCATATCGGTAGAAGAACGGCTCACGGACGAGAAGTGGCAGGCGATGCTTAAAGACGGAGAGGCTCCCGAGCGTCCGCCGGTCAGCTGGAGCTTTATGGAGGGCGAGGCAATGGAGGTCCCGGCCCCTCAGGTACAGTATCAGGCGGGATGAAGGTGGGTAAAAAACGACTAGCGGCGGCAGCAATTGTCGCCGCTATTGCGGTTGTCACTTATGCATTTTCGTTCAATCACAAGATAGCGCGCTTTTTCAGTCATGAGCTTGTCATATCAATCGCCGGGGACATCATGCTTGACAGGGGCGTAGCCGGACAAATCTCTCAAAACGGTGCGTTATACCCATTTGAGAATGTTATTGGGGTGTTTACTGAAGATGACATAACCATTGCCAATCTGGAATGCCCGCTGACAGCCGCTGAAGTTCAAATGACGAAAGAAATTGTCTTTAAGGCAGACCCAAAAAGTGTCGACACGCTGAAATCAGCGGGCTTTGACGCTTTGATGCTCGCAAACAATCACGCAATGGATTATCTGCCCGTGGGCCTTGCCGATACAATGACAGCACTCGATAGTGCCGGTTTATACTATGCCGGTGCCGGGGATCCGGGAGAAATAAAGCCCTGTTTCATTAGGAGAAATGGCATTCGTGTGGGTATTATTTCGTACAGCCTGTTTCCCCCCGACACTATAAATGAATTATCCGGCCCGGACATAGCATATGTGCGTGAAGGCCATCTAGACGATATGCAAAGCGAGGTTGCTAGTGCGGCGGCCCAGTGCGATTTTCTGATTGTCTATTATCATTGGGGCATTGAATACCGCCACGATGTCAGCGACATTCAGATAGAAATAGCTCATGCCGCAGTCGACTCCGGAGCCTCGGCTGTGATAGGTACTCATCCGCACGTTCTGCAGGGCAGAGAAACCTACAAAGGCGCACCTGTGTATTACAGCATTGGCAACTTCGTATTTGATAACCAGATACCCGACGGGACAGATGAAACAGTGATTTTACAGTTTACCGTAGGCAAAAACGGGCTTTTAGACGTAAGAGAGCTTCCGGTCGTCATAAATAATTGCCAGCCTCAATTCCCGGATGCGCAAAAGGCCGCGGAGATAATAACGAACCTAGAGCGGTACTCGCAACGCTTCGATTAAGGGCTTCCCGCTCCATACCATGCTACGAAAGGTCAATCACCATATCTTTTTTTGCCCTCAATATAATCATTTGTTTTACTTATGTATTTATCTTTGTTATACTATCTAAAAATATTAAACTGTCAGAGGCTCATCTATGAAACCTAAGCTATTAAAAAAATCCGGTATTCTCTCTGAAAATTTCCGTGCATTTTATGATGGAATGCGAGATGGCATTCCAATTGCCCTCGGCTATCTCGCTGTTTCTTTTTCCTTGGGCATCGTTGCAAAAAGCTCCGGCCTTACAGCCTTTCAGGGATTTCTGGCAAGTGCACTTGTCAACGCATCCGCCGGGGAATATGCGGGCTTCACGCTGATTGCGGCAAATGCTCCATATTTGGAAATGATTATTGTTATATTAATTGCAAACGCGAGATACTTCCTTATGAGCTGTGCCATGAGTCAACGTATGAATCCGGAGACACGACTATCCCATCGTCTCCTAATGGGTAATTATATTACCGATGAGTTCTTCGGCCTTGCAATCTCAAGACCCGGTGCTATTAATCCCTATTATTCGTATGGCGCTATCCTGGTTGCGGCACCATGCTGGGCAGCAGGAACTGCAATAGGCGTGATTGCGGGCAATCTTCTTCCCTTACGTGCTGTAAGTGCTCTTAATGTGGCGCTCTATGGAATGTTTCTCGCCATAATTGTTCCGCCTGCACATAAAAACAAGGTGATAGCCGGTTTAATTTTGATTTGCTTTGCATCAAGCTATGCAGCATCCTGGCTTCCCATTGTTTCAAATCTCTCTGCTGGTACACGAACAATAATTTTAACAGTAGCAATATCTGCAATGGCGGCGATCTTATTTCCGGTTAAGCAGAGAAAGGAAATGGATAATGACTTATAATACCTACATATATATTGCTATCATGGCTGGAGTTACATACGCGATTCGTGTTTTGCCTCTGACACTGATTCGGAAAGAGATAAAAAATCAATTTCTCCAGTCATTTCTTTACTATGTGCCATACGTCACATTAGCAGTTATGACCTTTCCTGCAATTTTGGGCGCAACTCAGAGTCCCATATCAGGAGCATTAGCCTTAATAATCGGTGTGATTATCGCTTGGTTTGGCGCTAGCCTTTTCAGTGTATCTCTCTGCTGCTGTGCAATCGTATTAATCAGCGAATTGCTCCTGTTTCCACCGGTATAATGCAACTACTCTATAATTCCACGATAAGAAGGCCTGAACGAACCAACCCAAACTAACAGGCTGCCCTCCCGCTAGCGGCGCTGAGCGGCGCCATTTTACTTCATAAATCAAAAGCCGCTGTATATCGATACAGCGGCTTCGGTTATTTACGACTTCTATTTGGAACATATCACGCGGCTATATGGCTTGCCGCATCAAATAGCCGGGAAGGCTTTGTTTTCGGGCAAGCATTTTTCGTCTACAAAATTAAACTATCTTAGCGCTTGGCTCCCAACAACGCCCTTCCCCGCGATATGGCCTCCCTGAGAAAAGCGTTATTGTTCCTGAGTGTGGCTTTCCAGTCCTCTTCCCCGGTGTACCAAAATTCACCCACAAACATGCGAACACCAAGAGCAAGGGCGGTTTTTATCGCCTCAGGGAAGTCAACATGTCCGCTGCCGTACGGCACTTCCCGAAATACTCCGGGCACCGTTTCCTTGAGGTGAAGCGCCGCAAGATGCCCCTTCCCGCTTTCAAGGTCGTTTGTAACGCAAGTCCCGTACGTTTGGGCGGCGTTGGTTATGTTTCCGATATCGGGATAGACCTGTAAATAAGGACTGTTGATTTTATTCACCCAGTATACAGCCTTTTCGACTGTGTTAATGAATTCGGTTTCCATTGTTTCAAAGCCCAGTACAACGCCCTCCCGCGCCGCCATTTCGACGGATATTGCGAGATTTTTTTCAAAGTTCTCGCGCGTCTCTTCAGTCGAGGGGTCATAATAAACATCGTATCCGGCAATCTGAATTATACGCACCCCGAGCTTTGAAGCCAGGGAAATCGCATCCTGCATTATTTCGAGGCTTCTTTTCTGAACTTCCTCGTCTTCATGCCCCAAAGGGTATTTGCGGTGTCCGCTTAAGCATATGGACTTAATCGGCAGCCCTATTTTATACCCAAGCCTTCGAAGTTCCTCAACCTCGCTATCGCTCCATTTAAGCCGCGATAGCTTCTTGTCCGTTTCGTCGATGGAAAGCTCCATATAATCGAAGGAGGCCTCTTTAGCGGCGGAGAGCTTCTCCTCAAGGCTGAGGGTCTCAGGCATACTTTTCTCGTATAGACCGAGAAGATAATCTGTCATCTTAAGCCTCCTTTTAATCAGTAACCTCGAAGACGGCGCACTCGCCCGCCTCCCGGTTTGCCGTGAGCAACAAATCCCTATCCTCAGCCGATATGACCTTGACATTGCTGGGGCCCATACCTGACTCGATAATTTCTGCTGTAAGCTCGCCGTTGTTTACGGAAAGCACGAACATTTCCTTGTTTATAGCTCGGCAGCCGCCAAGAAAAACAGGCACACCGCGAAGTAAGCCTCCCCATACAACATGTACGAAGGCCATCTTATCCGGGTATCTGTAAATTTCCTCATATCCGTTCTCTGTTTTATGATAAACGACAAAGTCGCTGCCGTGAAACGGCTCAATTGTCGCAAGCTCCAAAAGCCCGTCGCCGTCAATGTCGCAGACGGCAATATCGGACACCATTTTATCAAGAATACGCCGTACCGACCACTCACCGTCTCTGCTTTCCGGAGGTACAACCTCAAAAACGCCCTCGTCGCAGGCAGTAAGAGCATAGGTATAGTCAGCGTGTTCCAAGCGGCAGTAGCCATGGTTTCGTGTCATTCCATTGGCAATCATGCGCAGCTGCGTAGGTGCTGGCGCAGAAAAATCGGGCGACAGCTCAGCTACAAAAAGTCCGCCGGGTTTTGACCAGTCCTGCTCGTCTTTTTTTGATTCCGCCAAAGTACAGCAGAGGAGGTAGTAGGCGCCGCCGCGCTCCAAAATATCAAACCTATGAACATAGGGCATTTTAAGCCACGGCTCGTTAGTCCACTTCCCGTCCTCATACCTCAGCAGAACAATCTCGCAGTCAGGTGCGTTGAAACCGGGAAAAAAACGCTGGGATGCCAGAAATGCACCGTTTTTTCCGGGGAGGGGTATAAGCGACATTGTTCCCCCGGGCCCTTCCCAGACAGTCTCAATCTCCGAGGTTTCGCTGTCTATGCAATAGCAGGGCCCGTCGTCGTCCGTCGCAAACACATATTTCTTCTTCCCGTCGATTTCTATATCAGTTACCGCGTAGCAATGCGGCAGTTCACACAGATGGCGTTTTTTAAATTTCATATCCTGACACTTCCTTTCCCTGCGCGCACCGGATAAACCAGTCTTACTTTATTCTTGGGTTTTATAATCGGGATTCAGGATGTGTTTAGATTCCTTTCCTTCAAAGAAATCCGCGGTAATGTCAATTGCCATTTCGTATATCCTCCAGAGCGACTCTTCCGTCTGGCTCGAAGTGTGCGGTGTGAGGATAATGTTGTCGAGCTTAAGCAGCGGAGAATCAAGCGGCAGGGGTTCCACCGCGAAAACGTCCAGAGCCGCGCCCGCAATTATATTTTGAGAAAGTGCTTCGTAGAGGTCGGCTTCATTTATTATGTTGCCGCGCGAGGTATTGACTATCACCGCCGAAGGCTTCATGGTTTTGATAAGCTCAAGGTTTATCAGGTTGTGAGTTTCCTTCATATAGGGTGCATGGACAGTAATTGTATCCGAAGCTTTGAAAAGCTCCTCAAGGGAAACCATCTTTACATTAAGCTCCTCTGCAGCCTTGAGGTTCGGGTATGGGTCAGAGGCAATAATATTGCAGTCAAAGCCCTTAAGGAGCTTTGCTACATATTGACCGATTGCTCCGAAACCGACTATGCCAACAGTGCTGCCCGTAATTTCGTGGGTGACCTCTTTAACCCAGTTCCCTTCTGAAACAAAGCGCATATTTTTCTTAAGCTGCCTTTGCGCCGAAAGCATAAGCATCATAGCCATCTCGGCAACGCCTACGGTGTTTGCCCCTGCTGTTCTCGCGACTGCGATATTGTATTTTGAGGCTGCTTTAAGATCCACCTTGTCATAGCCGACTCCGAATCTTGTGAGGATTTTGCAGCTCTTATATATCTCCTTAAAGATATCCTCGCCGTAAGGCTCGATATCTATAATTCCAGCATCTGCGTTTTTCAGCTCCTCTATGACATCCTGCTGGTTAAACGGAGTCTGCGGTGCCCACTTGTATTCCAGTCCGCGCTTTTCGGCGTGTTCTTTTGCGCGGGCGTTTAATCTTTCAAAAACCGCGTTCTTCTCGCCAAAGAATGAAACAATCTTTTTCATAGTCGTATCCTTTCTAATACCGGAAAACCCGGGTAAATATCGTAGTAATTATCCCCATTTTCTCAGGAGCTATTTCGGCTGATATGCATTACAGGTGCTGCCACACAGGAGAAAGCGCGTCGTTTACCCTTCTGTAATTTAAAAACTTTTTCTCGTAGACCTCGGCGTATTCTCGTCGCGGCTGGAGGGTACAGCTTATGTTGACCATGTTTTCTATCGCCTCGGCATAATCCTTGTAAATGCCGACGGCGACCCCCGCCGCAATCGCTGCGCCCAGCGCGCCCATTTCCTTACCCTCTATTACATCGACCGGGATTTGCAGAGCGTCTGCAAACATCTGAGCCCAGGTTTTTGAATTGGCGGCGCCCCCCGTGAGACTAATGCTTTTTGGGACCTCATGGTTTAAAAGCAGGCGTTTTACATGCGTTAGGTGGGAAAACACCACACCTTCAAATACTGCTCTGATAAGATGCTTTTTATTGTGATACGAGGTCAGCCCGACAAGGGTTCCCTTCGCAATCGGGGACTCGTCTGAGCCGCTTAAAAACGGCAAGAATATCGGCAATGGCTCCTCAGGCGGTATCGATTCCACCCACTCATTTATTAGGTCATATACCGATTCGTTTTTTTGCTTCATTTCTTCCTTTTCGAATAAAAGCAGATTTTCTATAAACCATTCGAGATTACCCG
>JAAYOL010000024.1 GCA_012520395.1 Clostridiales bacterium | reverse complement strand
GGAAAGCCTTCGCTTCAATTCCTCAAGAACGTTCTTGTTGACTATGCCCTCTATATAGGCAATGCATACGGCAGTGTTTGTGACCCTGCCGAGGGTCAAGCTCTCATATACGAGGTCCGGCGTTCTGAGCTTCCGCCTTATCAGCGAGGTATTTGTCCTGATGTTCTCCGTAAAGCCCTCCTTGGGGCCGCGGATTACAGACTCCGCCGAGGGCTCCTCTACCGAGCGCTGCTGAAAGCTCTTAAACTCCACTATCCAGGCCTTGTGGCAACCGGTGTAGAACACCGCTACGTTGCCCTCCAGAACGTAATCGATGAACTCAGAGTACTTTTCAGTCTCCTCGTAGACTGATTTGAGCGCGCCGGGTATGTCCCCGTCAAATTCCGGGGATTTAAGCGGCCTTACAATATCCCTGTCTACAAGGTCCTTGTCCGTCAGCCCGTCCACAAAGACAACCATTGCATCCTGATGCACGGTATCTATAGAGGTTATTACCATGTCAGAGCTGTCCCTGAAGCTGGCCTTTATCTTACTCTCCAACTCCTGTATGCTGCCGGGAATACTGTCCTGCTCCTGCTCCGGCGGTTTCGGCGGCTCCGGCGGTTTCGGCTGATTTTGCTCCGCTCCCTGCTTTTCTTGTCCGGAGCTGTTTTTGCCCGGCCCTTTCTTGAAGAATTCGAGTATTGTAATCACCCCTGCCATTGAGAATGTTTACCGCTATTATGCTCAATTGATATTCTAATATGTCAATTACTGTTCATATATATAGGTGAAGGAACCTTTTTTGTTTTGTCTGCAAGTCAAATACTGCACAATTTTATATAGGAGCGTGAAGAATTTGATTATATATACCGTCACACCGGGGGATAGCGTTTACTCCATAGCCAGGAAGTACGGCGTGTCTCCCTCGGAAATAATTCAGGCCAACAGGCTGGAAAATCCCGACGCTCTTGTCGTCGGCCAGACGCTGGTCATTCCCGGCAATTTTACCGTGCATACCGTTTCCGCCGGCGAATCCATGTTCTCGATAGCGCGCGATTACGGGGTCAGCCTCAGCGCACTTTTGAGGGCAAACCCGGGAATAACAAACTACGAAAGGCTGCAGATAGGCCAAACTGTTATCGTGCCCGTGCGCGCGCCAAAGCTCGGCACAATCTATGTAAACGGCTACGCCTTCCCCAACATTAGCATGGAGGTTTTGCAGGACACCCTGCCCTACCTCACCTATCTGAGCATCTTCAGCTATCAGGTCAGGCCCGACGGCAGCCTCATAACAATCAACGACACGCCGCTAATTGAGGCCGCGCGCAGGGCAAACGTAGCGCCCATGATGGTAATAACCAATATCGAGGAGGGGGCAAGCTTTTCCAGCGCCCTGGCAAACTCCATACTCACAAACGAGCAGGTCCAAAACACTCTGATAGAAAACATAATCTCCGTGCTTCAAAGCAAAAACTACTTTGGCCTCGATGTGGATTTTGAGTACATCTACCCTGATGACAGGGAAAACTACAACAATTTTATGCGAAAGCTCTCCTCAAGGCTCAGGGCACTCGGCTATATCCTGACCGTGGCCCTCGCGCCGAAGCTCAGTGCCGACCAGATGGGCCTTCTCTACGAGGCGCACGATTATCCCGTACAGGGCGCCCTGGTAGACCACGTCATCCTCATGACATATGAGTGGGGCTATACATATGGGCCCGCCATGGCCGTTTCGCCCGCCAATATGGTCGCAAGGGTGCTGGACTATGCCGTCACCGCGATTCCGAGCGAAAAGATACTCATGGGTATGCCGAACTACGGCTACGACTGGACCTTGCCCTTTGTCCAGGGCACGGCGGCTAGAACCCTCTCGAATACCGGCGCGGTCCAGCAGGCTCTTGAGGTCGGCGCGAGAATAAGATACGACACAATCGCGCAGGCGCCTTTCTATAATTACTATGATTCCGAAAGAAGAAGGCACGAGGTCTGGTTCGACGACGCCCGCAGCGTTCAGGCAAGGCTGAGGCTTGTTGACGAGTATAATCTCGGCGGAGTCAGCTACTGGACGATAAACCGCTTCTTCCCGCAAAACTGGCTGGTGCTCGATTCGATGTATGATGTGAGAAAAGTACTGGGCTGATTACCCTAAAAACTAAACAAAAAGGGTGGTGTCTCAACAAGAGACACCACCTTTGTATGTCATTTCAATTTCAACAGACCATTCGCAAAAACTACATTTTGCGGATTGCACCCCACACCCACTCACGGCGTGGTTCTCTCAAATACCGAAAGCTGCACATGCTCGTTCTGATAATTTTCTCGATAGCGTATTATCATACAGGAAAAAATGAGCGAATGTCTGGTATAGGGGTCGTCTATGGGCTGGCCGAGAATCTCCTCTATCCTGTTTATCTTGTAAATAATCGTGTTGCGGTGCATATACAGGGCTTTTGCCGTCCGGGATATGCTGCAACGATTCATAAGATAGCTAAACAGCACATCCCTCAAATCGCCGTTATTTGTCCTGTCGTAGCGCGTAACGGCCAAAACACCGGGGTGTGACATAAACACGACGTCATCCGTCCCGTAGGCGGCCTTGGCTTGTTGAGCGCAGAGGTGAATGATATAATAAGGGAGAAAGCGCTCAAAATACAAATAACGGTTTGTATTCTGATAGCGCACCTTGAGCGCCACCTCGAATACGCCCCTGCATTGCAGGTACATAACCCGCAGGCCGCGGGCAGTCTTGCTCGGGTTGGATATCATCGCGTTGGCGCCGTACTTTTGGAGAAAGTTTTCAAAGTCCTGCATGTTGCAGGTAAGCGGACAGGTGCTGTAATCGCTTGATACGAGGATTAGTATCTCTTCACCGAGAATCGTAGTGTTGTCGCCCGGAAATAAATGCTCGGCATCGCTTACCACCTTGTTCATGTTAAACACAAAGCTGTTGCGCGGCCTAACCAGAATGCAGCGCATATACTTTCGGGGTGCCTGAGGGAGGCGCTGCAAGCGCATCTGCAGCTCCTCGGGATTGGGCGGCGTTTCAGAAAAGAGGTCCTGAGCAAGTGCCTGAAACGATACGCGTCCGTTATGCCCGGCATCGCTCTTGGAGAGCATGAGCGCCGCACGTATCGCCAGCAGATATAGTATCTCCTTTACCATCCCGGGCTCGTACATGGAGACAGCAAACAGGTAGCCGAGCAGATAGCTCCCGCTACTGACAGCAAGCGCGCAGAAGCGAATTCCGTTTTGGCCCTCGGCCTCGGCAATATGCCTGTCTTTCCCGAGCTGCTTAAACAGTCCGCTCACCTCGTCGCTTATGATGGTCTGGTTATAGTCTATAACTGTGCGCAGGTGCTCGTTGTGCTCGGGCTTTATGCTGCCTGTGACTATCTCGCACTGGGGATTGAGCAGGTAGACCGAGGCATCGGCAAGCTTTCCGCCGTTTTGAAGCAGTATCGAAATGCCCTTGGATGAGTCAAGCTCCAGCATGTCCTGCCAGCCCTTATAGAGCTCTAGGCGTCTGAACAGCTCGTTGTGCAGCGAAATGAGGTTCATATCCGTTACACAGACAGCGGCGAGAGATTTTTCCGTCAGCTCGGCAAATTCCGGATGGTCACCCGTGGTAAATACGACCAGCCTTTCATTTAGCTCAATCCGTCCGAGCGCCTTGGCCGCCGCCTCCGGCTCCGCGACATAAATACAGTCGTCGGAGACCTTCTCCTCGGGCCCGAGCAGCAATATTCCCACCGCCTTAAGGGTTTTATTGCTCTCGTTGTAGCAACGGACGACCCTATTGCCCAGTGCGGTCAGAAGCATCTGAAAAGTAATCAAATCCCGGCTCCCCCTTCCGCTGTTTTGGTATTTTGTTTATTTTGCAATAGTTTATGTATGGTATAACCATAGTAATATCTCAATTATCCTATATAATAGAGTAATAATAACATAATATCCAGTTAAAAACAATATGCCGCCGGGCTGCGGCGGCACTGAAGAAAGGAACTTGCACTATGTACGAGCGTATTGAACGAATTAAAAAAAGAGTGGTAATCGATACTTTTCCGATATGCATAGAAAAGTATAGAATAACCCTTGACGTTATTGAAAAGACAAAAAATGACCCCGTAATAATCCAGCGCGCAAAACTGCTGACGGCCACCGCCTCAAGTATGCCCATCCAGATTGCCGACGACGAGCTGATTGTCGGTATCAGCGCCTCAAAGCCCATGGGCCTTGAGATCGACCCCCACTACGGAATCTGGACTCAGGACGAGATAGATTCCCTCATTGAAGACGGGTATGAAATGGATCCTCAGGACGTGAGGGACCTGCAGGAGCTGAACAAGAGCCACGACCCCGCCACTATGATAGGGCTCATGGGCGATATTTTCTACGAGCCCGAAAACGAGAGGATACTCTCGCTGCTCAAGGCGGGCCTCATTCTCCCGCCCTGGAAGGACAAGGCAGCCGGCAAGGGCGTCGGCGGCGGCTACTGCCAGTCCGGCCTTGGACTTGGCCCCTCTCTTATTCTGCTTGCCGTTGACTACACCAAGCTCCTCCATCAGGGCACCAAGGGCCTCATCGCACAGGCCAGAGAACATATGGATAAGCTTGACTACAATCGTCCCGGCGACATTGACAAGTACCGTTACTACAAGGCGGTCATCATGGCGCTGGAGTCACTTGATATACTTGCAAAGCGCTACTCAGACCTCGCCTTCGAAATGGCGGCAAAGGAAAAAGACGCAAAGCGCAAGGCCGAGCTTGAGCAGATAGGCGAAATCTGCGCATGGGTACCTATGAACCCCGCACGCACCTTCCGCGAGGCCATGCAGTGCTTCTGGTTTGAGTTTATCATGCTAAGCCCCTCCACCACGTTGCCCGGAACCCGCTTTGACCAGTTTATGTACCCCTACTACAAGGCTGATCTTGAGGCAGGCCGCATAACCCGCGAGGAGGCCACAGAGCTTCTCTGCCTGCTTCGCCTGAAGGATATGGAGCTCAACCGCACCTCGGGCAAAAACAACCGCAAGAAGAACGCCGGCATGGCGAAGTGGCACAACTTCACCATAGGCGGACAAAAGGCCGACGGCACCGACGGAACGAACGACATTACCTATATGATGCTCGACGCCGCCGCAATCACAAAGACGCCGCACCACACGCTGACCTTGCGTGTCTGGGAGGGCACGCCCGAGGACCTTATGATAAAAGCACTTGAAGTAGTTCGCATGGGCCTGGGAATGCCCGCCTTTGTCGGCGATGAGTCCTACATGGCCTGCTTCACCTCGCGCGGAGTGCCGAAGGAGGACGCCGCCGAGTACGTAATGACAGGCTGCCTGGATGCCAATATCCCCGGAAAATCCAGAACCGGCCCTGTTCCCATGGTCACCATCCCCCTTATCTTTGATATCTTCCGCCACAACGGCTTAAACCCCGCAAACGGCGAGCAGTGCAGTATAAAGACCGGCGAGTTTACTGAGTTTAAGAGCTTTGAGGAGCTTTACAAAGCCTTTGAGGAGCAGATGAAATACTGCCTGAGCATTGTAGGCGAAAAGAACAACGTCGAGCTCAAAATTACTCAGGAGCTCCTGCCCGACCCGCTGCGTAGTGTGCTCATGCACGAGGGCATAGAGTCCGGTATGGACACCTTCCGACGCAAGATGCCCTTTGAAAACGGCTGTGTAATTAACCCCATCGGCATGGTCAACGTCGGCGACTCGCTCGCGGCTATAAAGAAGCTCGTGTTCGATGAGAAGAAATATACGCTCAAGCAGCTCAGCGACGCCCTTGATGCCGACTGGGTCGGCTACGAGGAGATGCACAAGGACTTCACCGCCGCGCCCAAATTCGGCAACAACGACGATTATGTGGACAGCATCACTGCGCGCTGCTACAAGTCCTTCTGCGACATTGTCGGCTCGATTCCCACCATACTCGGTGGCGTTCACATACCGACCGGAATCTCCATCACCTCCCACCAGCCGGGCGGTGGCCTGACCGGAGCCACTCCGGACGGCAGAAAGGCCGGCGAGATACTGGCCGACGGCACCATGTCCCCGATGCACGGCTGCGATACCAACGGCCCGACAGCCGTCTTGCACAGTGCAATGAAAATTGATCAGGACCCCTTCCAGGCCACTCTGCTCAACATGAAGTTCCACCCCGCCTCACTCAAGACCGAAGAGGACCTGAAAAAGCTCGCCGGTATGATAAGAACCTATCTGACAAACGGCGGCAAGCACATCCAGTTCAACGTCGTCGACAAGGACACCCTCATCAAGGCGCAGGAGCGCCCGAAGGAGTACAGGGATCTGGTCGTGCGCATAGCGGGCTATAGCTGCTACTTCGTGCAGCTCAACAAGCCCATGCAGGACGAGGTTATCGCCCGCGTCGAGCATACGCTTTAATTAGATTTACATTCTCTCATAACCTGCGGAGCGGCGCCTTGGCGTCGCTCCGTTTTTTGTTTATATTAGCCTTAAAACGTGCTATAATAATTGGAAAGCAATTATTATAGGATGGCCACAGCGGCTTAGTATAGTATAGTCAGTACAAAGGAGGCGTTTTTGATGTCCATACCGACTGCGCACAACACCGCCAAAAAGGGCGAGATGGCAAAGACCGTCCTCATGCCCGGAGACCCGCTTAGGGCGAAGTTTATCGCCGAAACCTACCTTGAAAACGCAAGGCTTGTCAACAATGTCCGTGGCATACAGGGATATACGGGCTCATGGAAGGGCGCGCCCGTCTCCGTTATGGCAAGCGGTATGGGCATACCCTCGATGGGCATATACAGCTATGAGCTTTATAACTTCTACGATGTGGAGAATATAATCCGCATTGGCTCGGCAGGCGCGATAAGTGACGATTTGAAGCTGCGCGACATTGTTTTTGGCCTCGGAGCCTGCACCAACTCAGATTTTGCGGCCCAGTTCGAGCTGCCGGGAACCTTCGCCCCGACGGCGAGCTACGAGCTGTTAAAAATCGCCTGCGAGAAGGCGGAGGGGCTCGGCCTTGCGCCGGTTATCGGCAACATCCTCTCCAGCGACACCTTTTATGACGACAGGCAGGACGCCATGCTCAAATGGAAGGGCATGGGCGTGCTTGCCGTCGAGATGGAGGCGGCGGGCCTTTATATGAATGCCGCGCGCGCGGGCAAAAACGCCCTTGCAATCTGCACCATATCCGACCATGTGATTACCGGCGAGGCTCTGGACGCCGAAGCGAGGCAAGTGAGCTTTACGCAGATGATGGAGCTGGCCCTTAGCATAGCACAGGCACTTGATGCGCAATAGAGACTCAAAGGTTTATGACCCCTGCGGCAAAAGCCGCGGGGGTCTTAGCTTTTCCCTTTTTTGGAACACAACCCGCTTTACTGCCTCATATACTGGTGTAGGCACGGAAAAGGAGATATATTAAAAATGAATAGACGATACCCCAATAACGACAACAATATTTCGCTGAGGGATTACGGGCCGGTGCCGCTGGTTGTCAACATAGAAAAGGCGACGGAGCAAAACAACAACTTCCGTACCGCCTTGTGGACGGGCAGACATATGCAGCTTACTCTCATGAGCCTGGGGCCCGGCGAGGATATAGGGCTTGAGATGCACCCCGATGTTGACCAGTTTTTGAGGATTGAAGAAGGTCAGGCCCTTGTTATGATGGGCAACAGAAGAGACATGCTCCACTTCCAGAGCAGGATTTCCGAGGACTATGTCGTTATAGTCCCCGCCGGAACATGGCATAACATGGTCAACATAGGAAACAAACCCTTGAAGCTTTACTCAATTTACGCACCGCCCCAGCATCCGAGAGGAACAGTTCACAGAACCAAGGCGGAAGCAGAAGCAGCCGAGCGCCACTGAGATACGGTCAGGGGCAGGGGGTCTCAAAATAGTTTGGGACCCCCTTTCACTATTCAATACCCCGCGCGGGGAGCTAAGACAGGCGGGTTACTCCGGAGCAAGCTAAGGCGGGATAAAACTCCCGGCAGTTTTTTCACTACTCATAACCCCTCCGAATAGAATGGGGCGAGACAATATTGGAGGAATTATTGTGAATAAACCATTTACCTTTGCCGTTATAGGCGGCGATCTTCGCCAGGCCAAATTGGCTGAAATGCTGTCTTCCGACGGCCACTATGTACTCGCCTTTGCGCTGGAAAAATCAGAAATGCCGTCTACCGTCAGGCAGGTGTCCGACATCCGGGACGCAATCTGTCCTGCCGATTGTATTATACTGCCCCTCCCCGTCACCGGAAAGGCCGGCTACTTAAACACACCGCTGTCCGCGGAAATCTGCCCGCTGGACGAGATTTTTTCTCCTATACGCGACCATCAGCTTGTCTGTGCGGGGCGTGTCTGCGACGACACACTTAAAGCCGCCGAAAAGTACGGGCTTCGTATAGTCGACTACTTTGCCCGTGAGGAGCTGGCGGTCCTGAACGCCGTATGCACTGCCGAGGGCGCCATTGCCATCGCCATGGACAATACGGCAATTACGCTCTGCGGCGCCAAAATACTTGTTCTCGGCTTTGGCAGGATAGGAAAGCTCCTGTCGCATCGCCTGCGCGGGCTGGGGGCAGATGTTCATGTCTCGGCGCGCAGCCATTCTGACCGCGCCTGGATTAAGGCGTATGGCTACAAGCCAATGAATACCCTGGCTCTTGCCGGGAAACTGAGGGATTTCGATATAATAATTAACACAATTCCCGCGCCCGTTCTGGACGAGGACCTGCTCAGGGAGGTAGACAAGGATTGTCTTCTCATGGACCTGGCCTCAAAGCCCGGGGGTATCGACTTCTCGGCCGCGGCAAGGCTAGGCCATCATGCTATCTGGGCGCTGAGCCTGCCCGGAGAGGCGGCCCCGGTCACCTCAGGTGAAATCATACGCGACACCATCTACAACATTCTCCATGAAGAGGAGGAAAGCTCTTGGATAACTTAAAAGTGGGCTTTGCCATATGCGGCTCATTTTGTACATACGAAAAAATGCTCTCGGCAATGCAGGCCGTAAAGGATAGGTACGGCGACATTACGCCGATAATGTCCGAAAACTCAGCTAGCACCGACACGCGCTTCGGCACTGCCGACCACTTTATTTCTGAGGTTGAAAGAATTTGCGGGAAAAAAATCCTGTCGACTATCGAGGCTGTTGAGTATATAGGCCCGGAAAACGCACTTGATATCCTGGTCATCGCACCGTGCACGGGCAACACTCTGGCTAAAATTGCCCACAGCATTACTGATACCGCCGTCACCATGGCCTGTAAGGCGCACCTTCGCAACAACCGCCCCGTCGTCATAGCGATTTCCACAAACGACGGGCTGTCCGGTAACGCCTCTAATCTGGGCCTGCTCTTGAACCGTAAGAACTTCTATTTCGTCCCCTTCTGTCAGGACGATGCGGAAAAAAAACCCTTCTCGCTGGTGGCTGACCTCGATAAGCTCTGCGAGACCCTAGACCTAGCCTTGAAAGGCAGGCAGCTACAACCTATTTTATGCGTGAAATAATAGACTCAGGCAATGAAAAGGCAGGCACGGGACATTCCGTGCCTGCCTTATTTTCTTTTTTCTCAGTCCAGATGTCTTTTCTCGTCCTTGAATTCCGCAAGCCTAGCTTTAAAGGCCGCGCGGGAGGTTTCCTCGAAGGCTATCTTAGAGTCGCTCCCCATCAGTCCGAGCAAAAACTGGGTAAAATCGGGGTTTATAACTAAGAGCGGCCCGAGCAGATTCGTGCCGAAGAGGTTATTTTTCCTCACACCCTCGCTTTGAGCACCCTTATTTATACCGCTGCCGCGCACTACGGAGGCAAAGCCCGGCTCCTCCGACTCGGCGGTTGAAAAGCGGCTGTGGAAGCCGACGATGTCCATGTCCCCGAATTTGCCGAGAAACAGGCTGTTGTGGCGGTTTTTCATGTCGCGCTTGGCGCGCAGCTTTAAAATTCCGAGTCCCTCAATCGTGCCGTCTGCCGTTTCTATGCCCTCGCCGAGCACCTCCATGGCGTTGCCGGTAAAGAGAAAGCAGCAGCCGCTTTCTATCAACTCGCCTATGCGCTCTTTATATTGCATAAGGCGCTGGGCAACACGCTCCTGCGCCCTTTCGGTCATGGGCCCCATATAGATAAGACTCGGCGCTGCGCTTATAAATTTTGGCTCATCATGGAGCGAGGTCTCCGCAAACTCCGCCTCGGGCAGACAGGATTTCAGATAGCGCATATTGCCCGTATCGCCGAAGAGGTTGCAAAGCTCGGGGTAGAGTATTTCTATCAGCATGACGAAGCCTCCTCGATTTTCTTCATTACCTCGGCGCGCACCTTGACCGCTATGTTGTGGCGGTACACGTCGTAGAGCAGGAATATCCTATCCGCCTCGGCGTAGCGTATCGCGTCCGCGACTTCGGCCTCGCAGGAAACCGGGCTTATCTTCTCCTCGGGTACGCCCGCTATAAGAAGCCGGAGCTTGCCGTCGAGTGCGCGCACACCACAGGGTATAACCTGAGCAATATCGTCGGTGCTCAGAAACTCGTAGTCCACATCGTATATCCAGGCTATGTTTTCCGAGGTCTCCTTCTCGTCGAATATGTCGTCGTACATGAGGGCCACTATCTTTTTGCCCGGCTCACGCCTGATATAGTCAAAGCTGCGTGAGCAGGCGACGGCGTTAAGGCCCTTTGACATGAGCATGGTGACGGTCTTGCCGCACTTTTCCTCCTCCCAGAAGCGGGACTTCACGACCTCGATTTTGCCGAGCGCCGCCTCCACTTCCTCCGGGGTTTTTCCGAGTTCGCGCAGGAGGGTTATGGCGGCAAGCTCGTTGTATATATTAAACACGGTGTCACTGATAAGAGTATACTCCCGCTCCTCGCCCTTTTCGGAGACTGTGAGCCGCATTTTGTCGAAATCCGCCGAAAGCGCGAGGTAATCAGGCTTTTTCGAGGCAAAGCCGCACTCGCAGCTCACCTTTCCTATGTGGTGGTAGCGCCTGAAATCGTATTTAAGCGTCCTGCCGCAATCGGGGCAGACCCCAATATCTCTTACTATGTTCTCCGGTGCCTCGGTTTCGCTTTCAAGGCGCTCCATGCCGAAGTAAACGCGCTCGTTTTCGGGCGCAACGGCTGAGCTAATGAGGTCGTCGGCGTTTAATATGAGCTTTGATGTTTTCGGAATATATTCAGTCAGAATCGAGGCTATATACTCCGAATGGGCGTTGCGGCGCATGGAATCGCGAAACAGGTTCGTTATGACGAGGTAGTCCGGCTTAATATAGGGGTAGATAAGCCTTGCGCTGCGCTCGTCAATCTCCAGAACGCCGATATTCTTCCTGCACCTGCCTGTAATCGTTGCCCCGTCTGCAAGCGCGGTCGCAACTCCGGCGTTGATGTTCGAGCCGAGACGGTTGCTTAAAACGTCCATTCCCCCCGCCTCCAGAAGGTCGGTTATCATGTTGCAGACCGTCGTCTTGCCGTTTGTGCCGGTGACACCTATGATGGTTTCCGGCCTACCGATGCGCCCCAGAAAATCCGGGCAAATTTTAATCGCAACCTTGCCCGAAAAGTATGTGCCCGGCCTGCGGAGCAGTCTGAGCAGCAGCTTTATAATCTTCGCGGCCCAGAGCGCGAGAAAAAATCTAATTGTTTTCAACCTTTGCCTCTCCTTTGGATCTAAATCAGTGTGCGCCGCTTTACGGCCTCGCGGTTCTCGTTTATCTTACGGCTTATGAAGTCCATAATATCGGAAATCGTCCGAATTATGGGCAGGGCCACAAGCCCCAGGGTCACCATAACAAGTCCGCCCCCGAAGTCGAGCGGCGAGAGCGCGAACAGGTCTTTGAAAAATAAGATACATATTATAATGGCAAAGCACATCGCGACCCACAAGAGCTTTCTGAGAGTGCTCCAGGGGCTGCAGGTGCGGTAGAGCATTATCAGTCCCACCTCGGCAAGGACAATGGCCGAGATTGTGGAAAGCTCGTTATGCGTCATGCCAAAGGCCATGGAGAACAGCAGGACACCTATGACCAGAATGACATTCGTAAGCCCTGCGGGCAGCGCCCGGAAAAGGACGTTTCTGAGAAAGCGCCCCCTTACTATCTCGGTGTTCGGCTCCAGCGCGAGGAAGAAGGAGGGGACGCCTATTGTCAGCGTGCTGACCAGCGAAAGCTGTGCCGCCGTAACGGGATAGGGCAGCACGGCTATCATTGAGATAATTGCGAGCAGGAAGGAGAAAATATTCTTTACAAGGAAGAGCGCCGCCGCGCGCTCTATATTGTTTATGACACGCCTGCCCTCCATCACAACATAGGGCATGGAGGCAAAGTTTGAATCGAGAAGTACAAGCTGTGAAACCCGGGCGGCGACGTCGCTTCCCGAGGCCATGGCAATACTGCAGTCGGCCTCCTTGAGTGCGAGCACGTCGTTTACACCGTCACCCGTCATGGCTACCTTGTGCCCGGCGGCCTTGAGCGCCTGCACCAGCTTTTTCTTCTGATCCGGCCGGACGCGCCCGAAAACGGTGTATTTCGTGGCTGCCACGCGCAGCTTCCTGTCCGTGTCGAGGGTCGTCGCATCCACATAGTTTTCGGCGCCCTCAATGCCCGCCTTCTTTGCTATGTTCGAAACCGTAACGGGGTTATCGCCCGATATTACCTTGATTGTTACGCCCTGCTTGGCGAAGAATCTGAAGGTAGCGGGCGCTTCCTTTCGGACTTTGTTCGACAGCAAAATCAGTGCCAGCGGCATCGCAAGGGAGGAGTCTATCGCCTCGGCAACATCGCCGTCGTAGAGGGCGAGCAGCAGTACACGGTAGCCCTCGCCTGAGTATGGCTCAATTTTGTCCCTGTATTTATAATAGTCAGCACCTAAAATCATCTCCGGCGCGCCGAGCAAGTAGCCCTCCCCTTCTGAATAGCTCAGCCCGCTGTATTTGAGCGAGGAGGTGAAGGGCAGTATCTTCTCCGCACTTTTCACGGTAACGCCCTTAAAATACTCCCGCAGGGCAACCATGGTCTCGTTGTCCGCGCTCATATTGTTTGCATAATCAACCACAATCGATTGAATATCCTCTTCGCAAAAGCGGTCGGGACAGAGCGCAACTATCCTTTCGACCTCCATTTTAGGCTCTGTTATCGTGCCGGTCTTATCCACGCACAGCACGTCCACCCGTGCCAGTGTTTCAATGCAGCCGAGGTCGTGCACAAGCGTCTTGTTTTTGGCAAGGCGCATAACACTGACCGCGAGGGCAACGCTTGTGAGCAGATATAGCCCCTCGGGTATCATCCCGACCAGTGCCCCGACAGTATAGACCACGCTTTGCCTTAAAGTAAGGCCCAGAACATGGCGCTGATTATAAAACAGCAGTAGCCCGAAGGGGATTATCACAAGGCCGATTATCTGCACAAGCCTTGTCAGAGAGCGCATCATCTCGGACTGCTGCCTGCCCTTTTTCATCTTTTTCGCTTCCAGAGTGAGCTTGGAGACAAAGGAATCGCGGCCGACACTGTCGAGCCTTGCGCGGCAGGAGCCGCTCACCACGAAGCTTCCGGACAGGAGCAAATCGCCCGCTTCCTTCGTTATCTCGTCGGCTTCGCCGGTTATGAGCGCCTCGTTTACCTGAACCGAGCCGTCCAGCACCACGGCATCGGCGTATATCTGATTGCCGGAGCTAAGCACCGCCACGTCGTCAAGCACCGTTTCCTCGGTGTTAAGCGTTATTTCCCTGCCGTCTCTGATTACCCTTGCCTTCGGGGCGGAGAGAAGGGTGAGGCGGTCGAGTGTTTTCTTTGAGCGCAGCTCCTGCACTATTCCTATAACGGTGTTTATTATGACCACCGGCATGAACATCAGGTCGCGAAAAGCACCCACAAATATCACGCAGGCCGCCAGCAAAAAGAATACCAGATTAAAATAAGTAAACAGGTTTGCAGCAACTATCTGCCCAATCGTCTTGGTCGGCGGAGCCACTTCACTGTTGCCCCAGCCCCTTTCAAGGCGCAGCCGGGCCTCGTATTCTGTTAGACCCATATTGGGATCGGCGTAAATTCGTTTTACCGGCAGGCGATATGTGCCGTCCCTCTTTCTTTTGTGCATATTCTTCCCCGCTTTTGCTCTTTTGTCGTTATATTACATTCTATCACACAATATATTGAAACTAAAACACGGTTTTCAAAATTTAATGATTTATTTAATATTTCGGCGCGCTTTTCTTGACAAACGCGGGAATTTTGCTATAATATTCTTCGTCGCCTGCGGGCGTAGCTCATTTGGCAGAGCGCCACCTTGCCAAGGTGGAGGTAGCGAGTTCGAATCTCGTCGCCCGCTCCATAGAAACAGGACAGCCTTTTGGCTGTCCTGTTTCTATTTGTGCAAGTGTCGAACTCGCTGCCTCCACCCGGTGCCGAAGGCACGTCTAAATCACGAGGTTGGGGTCCCCGCGAAAGCAACTGCTTTCGTGGGGTGTTTTAGCGAGTTCGAATCTCGTCGCCCGCTCCAAAAAGAGAGAACAGGAGAAAATCCTGTTCTCTCTTTTTGGATTTCGCCGCCTTTGGCGGCTCTGAGAACGCCCCTGCAAGAGTATTGGACAAGCCGCGAAAAATACAGCTTCCGCTCTCCGACACCCTGATATAAGGGAATTATACTGCAAATTTCTACTTATAAATAAAATAACGGGGTCTTTTCAAGAAACACTTGACTGTAAACTGACTTCATAGTTTATTATAGGCAGCAAAGGGGGCGGGAAAAATAACTATAAAGGAAATCGAAATGGTACAGGGGAGTTATATATGTCGGCTCATACATGGCCCTGATCGCCGTTTTCTTTGTAATGGTAAACGCACAGCAGCTCCCCCCAAACAGGGGCGACTTGACCGTTGCGGAATTTGCCCAGAACTATAATTATTATAATAAATTGCTTAACTTGGGCAATAGCTATCTGGATAAAAACGGTGAATGGGCGGAGAAGGCGCCCAGCGCGGGGTCGTATACTATTGAACTTGGCTATATTGAAAAGCCGGAGTTTTCCTTTACAACAGAAAACGGATATGTGACGGGCCTCTCATTTGTGGTTGAAATCGAGAATAATGACCGTTGGCTCATCCCGTATGATAAGTATATTGTACCGGCTTCGCTTGCTTTTTCCGGCGCACAGAGGGGAATGGGTTTGTTCTCGAAAGCCCCCATGCGCATAGCCAAACGAATCAAAGACAATATTTTTCAGGGTTTTCGTTTTACGGATGCCGGTATTGCCTTCGCCTGTGATGTCGAGTATTCCGGCTATATTGACACGATGACCTTTTTAATGATTCCGGAGGAAAATGCAACGGAAACCTATTTCAGCTTGAACTTCTCCATGAATATTCTAAAATAGACCTGCCAGTTGCCGGCTCAAAGAAGACACAACCTCCGCCAATCGGAGGCTGTGTCTTCTTTTATGTAGTAAAACATGGTATTATGGATTCAAAGCTTTCAAACCGAAATCTTTTCTGCGTTACTTAAAAAGAAGGGCGGCGTGGTATTCAATGAAAATAACGGTGATAATCGGCACAGAGGTCAGGGGCTGTACATATCAGATAAAGGAGCTCTTTCTGGAACCGCTGCGCGAGGGCAATGAAGTAAGGGAGTTCTACCTGCCGAAGGATTTGCCGC
>JAAYOL010000140.1 GCA_012520395.1 Clostridiales bacterium | reverse complement strand
CCCCGTCGTGGTGTCCAGAGTCCCCGACACGTTAAACCTCGATGCTGTTACAACCTTTCCGACAAGGGACATGGCATAGCTCATCTTTGAATAGTTTGCCATCTCCTGCATCTTCTGCATGTTGGAGATAGTGGCTATCTGGTTGAGCATGTCACTTGTGTCGGCCGGATTGGTGAAGTCCTGGTTCTGCATCTGAGCGACCATCAGCTTGATGAAATCTGAGGCTTCCATGGCGGAGTTGTCGGTTTTATCCGTAAAAACCGCGTCAATTTTTCTGGCTGTGCCCATAGAGCGATCTATGCTGTTACTCAAAAAGCACCCTCCTTTCGTTAAACGTATCTGTCAAGTCCCTGGCTTGAAAGGGATTGCGGCGACGTAGTCTCCGCGCTGTCCGTGCTAAGCTTATAGGCGGGCGAGGCGGTCTGTCCCCAACACTGCTGCTGACTGTCAGAAAAATGCTGCTGTCCGCCTGCGCTGAACTGGTGGAAGCTCAGCGGTGATGAGTCGGGCGACGGCGTAACGGCTTCGTGCACCTCGACCTGCATCGGTCTGACGGCCTCCCTGAGCGCCGAGAGGTCATTGTTGATGAGTCTCGCGGTTTCCGATCTGACCGTCTCAATGCGCAGGGTCATTTTCCCGCTTTCCTCAATGAGCTTTACGGTTATCTCCCCCAGCTTCTCCGGTCTGAGCTTAATTGTAAACTCGCTTTTGCCTTCCTTGAGCCGCTCCGATATACCGGTGCTGATCTGCTTGGAAAGAGCATAATCTTGTTGGATTACTTCCAGCCTCTCAGTCGTCTGCATAATCTCCTTCGGATTTTGGGCTACAAGCTCAGCGGCCTTGAGGTCCTGCATAATCTCCTCGGTATCCACTGCCGGGTCGCGGCCTAGGCGCAGCTTAAGCTCCCCCGCAGTCCTGTAAAGCGCCTCCCAGGGTTCACCCTTAGGGTCCGGCTTTTCCAGCGAAGCTACTTCAAAGTTCAGAGCGAGAGTTTCGGCCGCCTCGGTACGAATGGGCGTTTCGGACTGGGTGGAAAAAAGCTCTTTAAAAGCGCTCGCCGGGGCGTTAAAGGCCGGGGCCACGGCGGTTTCCGTGGGCAATGTGGGGGCTTGCGCGGGCAACTGTGCCTTTTGAGGCACTTCCGGCTGCAAGGCGGCTTCAACTTCGTCCGTCAGGTCAATCATCTGCCGAAAATACAAGGGTTCCGTCTTGACTCCGGAAATGACAGGGCTTTCAGTTTCGATTTCGATTTCCGTTTCAGCCTTGATAAAAGCGGCTGGTTCCGTTTCAGTTCTGATAAAAGCAAGTGCATCTGTTCCCACTGCCTGATTGCCGGCAACCTCATTGAAAAGCTCCGGAATTGTAGGCGCTTCGACCCCCGTTACCTGCTGCGTCAAATTCTCCCCGGCATCCGTCTGCGAATCGGTCTGTGCGTCCGAATAAGCATTCATAGTAGCTGGCGAGAATAGCATAAGCAGTATATCGGCAAAGGAAAGCGCGCCAAGCCCCATCAAGGAGGCATCCAGAACCTGCTGCCTTTTCATACCTGCAGAGGCCATGCTTTTAATTGTGCTGTCATTGAGCGTAATGTTGTTCATACATATCACCTCCCTTCCAAAATAGTTTATCGAATCGCCCTAAAGCGGTTTCGACGCTGCAAATCCCTGCCCACCAAAGGCTATCTGGGTAGTCAGGTGCTCCAAAATAAGCTGCTGGCTCTCCTGAGATTCAAGATACTTGTGCTCCTCCAGCTTTCTCTCCTTTAGCTTGTCGAAGCCGGAGAGCTCCTGCGAAAGGCTTATCACCTTCTGCCTTTGCATTTCAACAGCCCTTGTGGCCTTCTCCAGTGAGGCTTCCATCGCCTCCTTCTGATGCTTTGCGTTTTCGATTATATAGCAAAGGGAGGTTATCTCGCTGACATAGGCTCCCTCGTTCTGCAGTTTTTGCAATTCCTCATTTTTTTCCGCAATATATTCAATCAGCTCCCGGAGTCTTTGCAATATCTCCTCCCTGCGCCGCCGGAGCGCGGCAAGCCGCGTTTTTTCCCCGTCGAGCAGCTGTTCCTTATAGTCTCTGACCCTGGCGAGTGAAAACACAAAAGGTTTCAATGTTCCTTACCTCCGGTTATTGTACGGCCTGCTTCAGAAGCTGCAATGTCTCATCAAAGCTGAAGGACGCTTCAGTCGCCTGCGTTAAAAAGCTGTCCAGCCTCTCCCTGTGCGCCACGGCATCGTCAAGCTCGGGGCTGTTGCCCGGCTCATAGGCGCCTATAGAGATGAGATCCTCGTTGTCTCTCAATATCGCGAGCATTTTTCTTAACTTATTTGCCGCCTCTTTGTGCTCCGGCGACGCTATACCCGACATCAACCTGCTGACGCTGTTTAAGACGTCAATTGCCGGATAATGGTTCTTTGAAGCAATTTTCCTCGATAAAATAATGTGTCCGTCTATGATTCCACGCACAGTGTCGGCAATCGGCTCGTTAGTGTCGTCACCTTCTACCAGTACTGTATATATTCCCGTAATTGACCCTTTTTTAAAGTTTCCGGCGCGTTCAAGCAGCTTGGGTAGGGCCGAATATATTGAAGGCGTGTAACCGCGGGCGACGGGAGCCTCCCCGGAATTGAGGCCGATGTCCCTCTGGGCCATCGCAAATCTTGTAAGTGAATCCATCATGAGCAGAACATGCTTGCCCTGCTTTTGGTGATATTCCGCTATCGCCGTGGCGGTCTGCGCGCATTTTAATCTCATGAGAGCCGGCTGATCCGAGGTGGCCACGACGAGGACCGAGCGCTTTTTCCCCTCGGGGCCGAGGTCACGCTCTATGAATTCGACGACCTCGCGTCCGCGCTCGCCGACGAGTGCGATGACGTTAATATCGGCTCTGACGTTTCGCGCAATCATTCCCATCAAGGTGCTCTTTCCGACGCCGCTCCCGGCAAAAATCCCTATGCGCTGCCCCTTTCCTATGGTCAGAAGCCCGTCAATGGCCTTCACGCCTATCTCCATGACCTCTGAAATTGGAGGGCGATCAAGTGGATTTCCCGGCGTGCCGCCTATTGAAACTGGAACGCCGCCCGTAATCTCCGGTCCGTCGTCTATCGGGATGCCGAGGGCGTTAATCGTCCTGCCCGTAAGTTCGTCGCTCACCTTTATTGTGAGCTTCTCTCCGCGGCAAGTCACCGCGCAGGCGTAGCCAATGCCTTCGACCTCCTGATAGGGCATGAGATAGGTTACCTTGTCCGCAATACCTACAACCTCGGACAAAACCGTGCCACTCTCGCCGCCTATGTGAATCTCGCACACGTCTCCAATGCTGCATTCAAGGCCGATGGCCTCTATCATCATTCCTGTTATCCTGCTTATCTTCCCCTCAAGGGTGCTCAGCTGGGAGCTGCGCAGCAGGTCCCTATACCTCGACATATCCCAGAAACCTTGCTTCATTGGGCTCTCCTTTATTGTTCAGGGCTGTCGGCTTCTGAGAATATCCTTCGCAGGTTCTCCGCCTGAACGGATACGGTTGCGACGATTGCCCCGCTATCGGTGACGACGCGGCAGGTATCGGGAGCTGCCGCCACCGGTGACACCGCCGCCTGCCCGCGGTATTCGGGCTTTGCCAGCTCGTCCTTCAAAAACTCAGTCAGCCCCGTCAGGCGGTCGGAGACCTCAACCCTCAGCCACTCCGAATTCCTCACCTCGGTCACCGCCTGCAGGACCATTTTGTTAAGTATCAAGTCGTCCTCGCCGATTTTTTCTAAAATCATTTTTTCTGCTATTTCAATGGCGAAATATTTTAGTTCTCTGGCGTAGTCCTCCATATATTGCTCCTTCTCGGAGCGTACTTCTCCTATCAGCGCTTGAACCTCGGCTATGCAGGCTTCAATTTCAGCCTCCTTTGCCGCCAGAGCGTCATCATAGGCCTTTTTCTCAGCTTCTGTGCATATTTCCGAGATTTCATCTTTGTATATCCGCTCAATATCCTCGCGGGTAAGCGGCTCGGGATCACGGTACACCTCTTTAATAACGGTCCTTATCTCAGGCTCGGGGCGCACGACGGGCTGTATGCTTTCCCTTATCTCGGTAAAAAGCTCTTCTTCGGCGGAGGGCAATGTCTCCTCCTCGATTTCTATAAAATCTTCGGTGTCGGGTATGTCCACCGTTAGGCCGCTGTAAATGAAGTAGTTTGTCTTGATGACTTCAGGCAATTATCATATCCTCCTCCCCCCTGGAAATTATGATTTCACCGGATTCCTCCAGAGTTCTGATAATTTCGACTATCTTCTGCTGTGCCGTTTCAACATCCCTGAGGCGTACATTACGCAAATACTCAATATCGGCCAGAATATTTTCCCTAGCCCTGGACGACACGTTGTTGAGGAGCAGATCCTTAATCTCCTTGCTCGAGCCCTTAATGGCAACTGCAAGATCCTGCTGGTCGACCTCGCGCAGGACTCTCTGAATGGTCATATCGTCAAGACTTAAGATGTCTTCGAACACAAACATCAGCTTGCGTATCTCATTGGACAGTTCGGGGTCTGTCTTACTCAGCTCGTCGAATATGAACCTTTCGGTTGTGCGGTCGGTATGGTTCATAATATCTGCGACATAGTTCACTCCGCCTATTTCCGTCAGGTCAAGGGAGATCATGGATGAGAACCTCTTTTCCAGGACGGATTCGACTATCTTTACAATTTCGGGCGAAACGCTGTCGAGCACGGCTATCCTTCTTATAACGTCCAGCTGGAGATGCTTCGGGTAAGACGATATTACTTTTGAAGCCTGGTCAGATGTGACGTATGAAAGCACAAAGGCTATGGTCTGCGGGTGCTCGTTTTGAAGCATCATGGCCAGATTCTTGTAGTTGGACTTTCTGACAAAGTCAAAGGCCCGCGTCTGCATTGAATTCGACACCCGGCTCATATAGGATGCCGCGAGCTGGGCGCCAAAGGCCTTTTCCAGAACATCTCTGGCGTAAAGGATACCGCCCTCCGAGATGACCTTCTGGGTCTGGCATAGGCCGTAAAAGTCATTGACAATTTCCTGTAAATCGGCATTCGACAGCCTTTCGAGCTTGGCGACCTCCAAGGACAAGAGCTCAACCTCGTCCTCTCTCAGGTGCTTATAGACTTCCGAAGCCTGGTCTGTACCAAGTGCCACGATGACCGCCGCAGCTCTTCCTGCTGCTGAAAGCCTTCTTCTGGTGGACACGTTAATCACTCTCCTTGAGCCATGAACGGATAAGGTTCGCGGTTATTTCGGGGTTGTCCTTTGCAAAGCTGCGCACATCGTTCAAAACAGCTTCTTCCTTCATGCTCAGACCTTCCTTGGCAAGCGCTTCCAAGCTGCGCTTGTACTCTTCGATTTCTGACAACATGCTCTCCTCCGTTTCCTGCTCCTCCGCCAGGGCCCTGAGCCTCTTGAGCTTGCGCCTACGCTTTACAATAACAATTATTACAATGACTATTATTATCACAAGAAGCAGCGCTCCACCGGCCGCTATCAGCATCCAGGTCGGCATATCCTCCCAGAAATAAGTCGAATCTGGCTGGGGCGGGGCTTCCTCGACAGGCGCTACGTAGGAAGCTACGTAGATAAATTCAGGTTCAATATCAACACTGTTTGAAACGAGGGAGACAAGCTCTTCTCTTAGTGCCTGGGTCAGGTTTTCCTCTTTTACCATTACGGAAACCGTTGCGTGGCTAAGCTCGGCGTTTCCCTTCTCTACCTGGGTTTTTATGTAGCCGTAATCATAATCGCGGTTCCACCAGTAGTAGGTCATGCCCTCCTCGTCGCCGGGCTCGTTGTATGCATACTGGGGGATGTCGGTATTGTTTTCCTCGCCAACGATTTCCCCGGCGGGAACTTCACCGCCTATCCCGTATTGCCCCTCATCATTTGAGGGAAATCCTCCGCCGTCCGGCCTTTCAAGCAGCTCCATTCGCTCCTGTATCATTTTGTCGTAGTCTATGGTCACCTTGGCGACTGCGACAACGCCGTCCTTACCATAGCGGGGCGTTAGGAGCCTGACTATGTTGTCTTCAATCTGTCGCTGGACTGTTTGCTCGTACAGCAGATTCTCAGTGCTTGTAATGCCGTCACCCTTTGTATCGACCAGAAGTTCAAGGCCTGTCGCTGAGTTGACTACCGTAACGTCATTTGGGGACATATTGGGTACGCTGGAGGCAACAAGATTCTTTATTGCCGCCACCTGCTCGCCTCCGAGCTTTACATTATTGCCGAGCGTCAGCAGCACCCCGGCCGACGCCTTATCCTTGGACTCGGCGC
Source organism: Clostridiales bacterium (assembly GCA_012520395.1). Classification (GTDB taxonomy): domain Bacteria; phylum Bacillota; class Clostridia; order Oscillospirales; family Oscillospiraceae; genus DUPK01. The sequence continues at coordinate 9,849 of JAAYOL010000140.1, read as the reverse complement.
TCTGCCAGACGGAACCGCTGTTTTCGGGCATTGTAATTGTAACCGTTGCGTTGCTAACGCCGTCTATCCTCGACAGCGTCGCCTGTATTCTGTCTTGCAGCTGGTACACCAGCCACTGCTTTTTTTCCGACTCCGTAGAGGTCAGCCCCGAATGACTGGAAAAGATATCATAAGTCAGAGCAGTCTTGGGATAGCCCAGGGCGGCGAGCTGCAAAATCCATATGTCATACTCTTTGTCCGGAACCATAATTTCACCATTGGAATTAATCTCCGGCTTTGCACCCAACTCCAGCAGAGCCTGATATACCTGTGATGATTCCGCAGCGCTGATATCGGTGTATAAAACAGTGTACTTTGAGCCGGTGTTTCTCAATATAAGCGTCAAAACGACCGCCAAGAGCAATACTCCCCCGGCGACTATCGAAAGCGTTATCCTGCGACGCTTGGACATTTTTGCAAAATAGCTCTTAACCTTTGCAAATACATCCTTAAAAATCTCTACACCCACAATATTCCTCCGTTAACATGCGAAATAAAGGCATTATTCAGATCTGCATTTGCATTATCTCTTTATATGCATTTATAGCCCGCGATGTTAATTGAACCGTTGTCTGCAGGGCCGCCTGTGCCTTAAGGCTGTTAATCTGTATCTGTGCCAGGTCGTCGGCGTTCCCCAGAGCCAGATTTATGCTGTCTTGTGCGGCAGCTTCCTCGGCGGAGGCAAGTTGTTTCAGTGAATCGTTTAATATGCTTTGGAACGGCAAAGAGCCTTCGCTATTTATCGGCTCCTTACCGGCTATATTCTCAGAAAACTCCATTCTTTTTATTGGTGTAATAGTCGAAAAAACAGCTCCCATAACAGTTGCACTCCTACTCGTTTTTTGTTATTCTATCATTAAAGGACAATTCACCTGTGCCTCGGGGCAACCGGCGTATTGGTTTATCTTTGTTTCTTATCGCTGAGGACGATTTCTCCGGCAACAAGGGCATAAGAAAAGGAACTGTTCTAAAATCTAGAACAGCTCATAAAAATTTTGCCCCGCGGCTGCCAGCGAATAGAGGGCGGCAAAGCGCCCACGGCAAAGCTGACCACCGCCGTACACATCATAATCTCCAAAACCGACGCGCGTGCCCCCGGGTACCGTAACCCTGCTCCGGCGCAAAGCGCAGTATTCAACATCAGCATTTCCGGCAGGTATGCAATTATCTATGTAATAAGCCTGCTTCTTCACTGATATCCCATCCTCACGTAAGTTATAGAAATAATGAAAAGCATTCCCTTAGTTGCGGCATTATTACCCGGCAACATGCATTTTGTCACATTGTGTAAGTTTTTGTCACATTGTGTTCCATTATAAATCATATTGGTAAGATGTTCAAGCCATTTTTTTATTTTTTAGCAAATATTGCGTAAAAATTATGCATACATTGCATAAAAATATCAGAACTTGGGATGGATTTTTTTATCTCAATAAATCTCGTATTAAGCTGGCTGGTTCGTTTGATTAAGCATCAGCGCACCAGAAAATATTACATATTCAAGGAACCCGGGGGTCAAAAATGGCGTTTTTAGAGCAAGGCGGTATATGGGTATACCTGTTCATATTTATAGGTAAAATTTTAGAGGTTTCAGTTTCCACAATCAGGCTTGTCCTCATAAACCGTGGAGAGCGGCTGAAGGGCTCGATAATCGCGGTATTCGAGATGCTTTTGTGGCTGCTCATAACCAGCACTGTTCTCAAGGGTTTTCAGGACGACATCATAAGAGTGTTCATTTTTGCACTCGCCTTCGCCTCCGGTAATTATGTCGGCTCGTGGATGGAGGACAAGCTGGCCTTCGGGCTTTGCTCCGTGCAGGTTATAGTGCCCGACAGCGAGCAAAGCTGTGATTTGGCGGCCAAGCTCAGGGGCAGGAACTTCGCTGTCACCGAGATAAAGGGCCGGGGCAAAGACGGGGACAGGGAGCTCATGATACTCCACATCAAACGAAAGAGAATCCGTGAAGCTACGGATATCATCAGGTCCAGCCTGTCCAATGCTGTCATAGTGGTCAACGACTCCAAGATAATCCACGGCGGCTTTATCAGAAAATAAATAATCGGGGGGTATCTCATGTTTCTTGAGATGCCCCCCGGTTTTGTCATCCTGAGGCCAAATATTTTTCACCGGCGCCCACAGATGACTTTTCATTATGCAATTTAATTACAGGACGCCCCTCTATGTTCTGACATTTGGCTGATACTTTTTCATCGCCTTTGCCAGTGCTTCTATCTGCGCCTGAGAATAGGGTGTTTCGTCTATCCTGAAGGTATCGCAGTCCTTGTACTTATCCGGTTTACGGTAGCGGTTGAGCACATAGCGTGGAACGACCGGAAGCTCCCTCGCCATGGTTATAAGCTCCCCTTCGCCGAGCTGGGGGTAAACCGTAGTTCTGACTTCGAAACTCGCGTTGCTGTCTAAAAGCAGCTTAACCGTCTCAAGAACCTTTTCCGCCTGCGCACCCGCACCGCATACCTCCGGATAGTCTAAGCCGGGGGCCTTGTAATCCACAGCGTAATAGTCGATAAGGCGCTCTTCGATCAATTTTTTTACGACCTCGGGACGGGAACCGTTTGTGTCGAGCTTAAGCTTGTAGCCGAGGCTCCTTATCATTTGCGCGAACTGCAAAAGGTCCGGCTGCAGCGTTGGCTCGCCGCCCGAGATAACGACACCGTCGAGCATGCCTACCCTCTTTTTGAGAAATTCTGTTACATAGTCGGGATTTAGCACCTCGTACGGGCCGTCGACAAGCGACCTGTTGTGGCAGTAAAAGCAATCGTAGTTACAGCCGGGCACGAAAAGCACACAGGATATGAGCCCGGGAAAGTCTATGAGAGAGCTTTTCACCATGCCGGAAACTATCATGCACTGTGCTCCTTGATGACGTACTTTTTGCGCTGGGCGTATTCCTCGCGCTTACCGGTGTTGTAGTTTTGCACCGGCCTGAGATAGCCGACGACGCGGCTCCAGACCTCGGCCTCTTCGCCGCATTCCGGGCAGTTGAAGTGCTCGCCCGGGATATATCCGTGGTCGTTGCAGACCGAGAAGGTCGGGGTGAGGGAGATATAGGGGAGCTTATACTTGGTAAAAATCTTCTTAATAAGATTCTTGGCAACGGCTGTGTCCCTTATCTCCTCACCGAGATAGAAGTGCAGAACGGTGCCGCCCGTATAGAGCGACTGAAGCTCGTCCTGAAGCTCCAGGGTCTCAAAGATGTCGTCGGTAAAGCCGACAGGGAGCTGGGAGGAGTTGGTGTAGTACGGCACCTTGTCTCCCGCGGTTATAATATCCGGATAGCGCTCCTTGTCGCGCTTGGCCAGACGATAGCAGGTGCCCTCGGCCGGCGTTGCCTCAAGATTATAGTAGTGGCCCGTCTCGTCCTGTATCTCCGTAATAACCTTGCGCATGTAGTTCAGTGTCGTGACCGCGAACTGCTGCCCTTCCTCTGTCGTCAGGTCATACTCCTCTCCGAGGAGGTTCTGACAGGCTTCGTTCATGCCGACAAGACCTATGGTGTTGAAATGATTGTACCAGTAGCTGCCCGTCCTCTCCTTGACATCCCTGAGGAAGTTGGCAGAATAGGGGTAAAGCCCCTTATCGGTCTGCTCCTCTATTATTTTACGCTTTATTTCAAGGCTGTTTTTTGCTATGTTCATCTGCTGCCACAGCCTTGTCAAAAACTCCGACTCGCTCTTTGACAGGTAGGCAAGCCTCGGCAGGTTGATGGTAACAACGCCGATAGAACCTGTCAGCGGGTTTGAGCCGAAAAGGCCGCCGCCCCTCTTTCTGAGTTCGGAGGTATCGAGCCTTAAGCGGCAGCACATGGACAGCGCATCCTCCGGCGAGAGGTCGGAATTGATGTAGTTGGAAAAATACGGGATACCGTACTTACAGGTTATCTCCATAAACTTTTCGGTGACCGGACTGTCCCAGTCGAAATCCTTTGTCACATTGATGGTCGGAATCGGGAAGGTGAAGACCCTTCCCTTTTTGTCGCCCTCCATCATCACCTCGCAGAAGGCCATGTTGAACATGTCCATCTCCTTTTGGAATTCGCCATAGGTCTCGGGCATCAGCTCACCGCCCCTTATGACATGCTCGTTCTTCAAAGTGCGTGGCGGGACTATGTCAAAGGTGAGGTTTGAAAACGGGCACTGGAAACCCACCCTCGTCGGTACATTCAGATTGAAAATGAACTCCTGAAGGGCCTGCTTAACCGTTTTATAGTCAAGATTGTCATATCTGATAAAGGGTGCGCAGTATGTGTCAAATGAGGACCAGGCCTGAGCGCCGGCGCTCTCACCCTGCGTCGTGAAGGTGGAGTTGACAATCTGCCCCAGGAAGGAGCGCAGGTGTCTGGGCGGCTTGGATTCCACCTTGCCCGGCACACCGCCGAAGCCGTTCATCAGAAGCTGCCTTAAATCCCAACCGGCGCAGTAGGGACCGAAAAAGCCCAGGTCATGAATGTGTATTTCACCGGAGCTATGCGCATTTCTTACTTCGTCCGGATAAATCTCGTGCAGCCAATAATTTTTGGTAAAGGCCTCCCGTATATAGTTATTCAGTCCGTTTATGGACTTCTGCGTGTTTGCGTTTTCATTTATCTGCCAGTCACGGTCGTTCAGGTACTCCGTAAACATATTTATTGTCGCGCCTATAAGGGCGTTCGATTCGCGGGCAGAGCGCCTTTTTTCGCGGTAGAGTATAAACGCCTTGGCCGTCTTGGCGTGTCCATTTTCTATGAGGACCTTTTCTACAATATCCTGTATGCCCTCAACCTCGGCGATGCCGTCCGGGTAACGCTCCTCTGCAATCCGTACTACCTCGTCGGCCAGTCTCTCCGAAGTGGCAAAATCATTCCCGCCGACAGCGGTCGCCGCCTTAAAAATAGCAAGAACAATCTTCTCTTTTTTAAAAGGGGCGTAAGTGCGGTCTCTCTTTATAATCTGTTTCAACATTATACCAGCCTGCCTTCACAAGTAATCACCGCCTCTATACACAATATATGCGGTGTCGCCTTCACTCAAGGTACAATATATATTATAGCAGTATTTCTTCCTTGTCAATATCTAGGTAAAAAAAATAAAGATTTATTTATTTGACATAGCCCCAAAATGATAATAAAATTTATATATTTACAGTGTTATTGACATACGGGCTTTGACCTAGCAGAATCGGCATTTGCTCATCCCCCGCACCGTTTCAGTAATATGAAGCTAAGAGCAGACGTTTATTATGTTTGCGGGGGCACAAGAAATATAACGGAGGTAAGGTATATGAAAAAGCATGCACAGCGCGCGCAGGAGCTGTTTGACGATGGGTATAACTGTGCGCAATCGGTATTGGGTGCATTCTGCGAGGAACTGGGGTTGGATTTTGAAACGGCTATGAAGCTTGCCTACTCCTTCGGCGGCGGGGTTGGCGGCCTTCACGAAATCTGTGGCACCGTGTCCGGAATGGCCGCGGCCGCGGGCTATGCCTTCGGCAAAGATGATCCCTCCGACAAAGACGCAAAGGCGGAGCATTACGCCCTTATACAGAGGATGGCAATAAAGTTTGAAGATGAGCACGGCTCTTTAATCTGCAGGGAACTTCTGGCTGAGCTTGGTGAGAACCCCGCGCCTGAAGACAGGCATCGGGTCTGTTCCGCTTTTGTAAGGCGTGCTGCTGAAATTTTGGAGGACGAGATTGACGCATCGGAAAAATTCAAGACCTGAAGCACGGCACAGCCCTTTGATGCCCCTGTCCGCGGCCAGGGTCGATATTTTAGATTAGTCAAAGGCCTTGTTTGTAACTGCGGCCCCTTTGCTTTGCATTTAATGCTTGGTCCATGTTAATATAGCGGCAACGCGGCTTTTTTGTTGCGCAGGCGCCTTCCACGTCGGATAAAGACTATGGCGCGCTTCGATGCCGCAGAGATGAAATGCATAAATACTAAGGGGGCAGACTAATGCGCAAATATAATTCAATACACCTTGTAAAGGGCGAGGATCTGAACCATCACGGCACCTTGTTCGCGGCGAGGACGGCGGCCTGGTTCGTCGAGTCGGCTTTTGCCGCCGCGGCGGCCGAGCACAAGAATTCCAGCGAGATACTATGCCGGAATATACACGGAATGTCCTTTGCAATTCCCGTGGAAAAGGGCGATGTTATCACCTTTACAAGCCGGGTGGCCAGGGCCGGACGTACGAGCCTGACCGTACATGTCTCCGTCCGCAGCGAGCTTACGGGAATTGAGCAGGTGAAGGGCTTCATCACTTTTGTGGTGGTGGATAATGACACCGGACGCGCCAAGCCTCATGGCATCGTGCTTGACGAGCCTGATGAAGAGGAAAGGAAAATCAGAGAGCTGGCAAACAAGCTCTTTGAAAAATAGGTCCCTCCCCCAGATTCCAGAATACTATATTATTTCGGGGCGGATATCTACACTTATTATTCGTTAATTTCTACATAAAAGAAACACATAATTTGTGATAATTATGAAATAGGCTGAATTGTTTTTTTGCGGCCTTTTTGAGTTGATTATTTTTTAAAACGCGTGATATACTTGCACTGTGATTATTTCCGAAGGGGTGATCTGCGTGCTGATAAGGACTGAATATACCAGTTCATGTCTGCCGGGTACAGGTATGCGCGGCGGGTCCCTTTGCGGGTTTTTTGCGACCAAAAACAGAGATATTGCAACTTAAGGGCGTAGTGCAAGGCACTGCGCCTATTCTTTTTCGGGAGGAATGGCAGTGAAAAAAGTGGGAGTTATAATGGGTAGCATCAGCGACCTTAACGCAGTAAAGCCCGCAATTGATTTGCTCAAGGAGCTTGACATCCCTTTTGAGGCACATGTCTACTCGGCGCACCGCAGCCCCATGGAGGCGACGGACTTCGCCAAAAACGCAGCCCTGAACGGCTTTGGTGTTATTATAGCGGCGGCGGGCAAGGCGGCGCACCTGGCCGGGGCGCTTGCCGCGCAGACGACCCTGCCGGTTATCGGCATACCCGTCAAGTCCTCAACGCTCGACGGGCTTGACGCGCTTTTATCAACCGTGCAGATGCCCTCGGGCCTGCCCGTAGCCACCGTCGCCATAGACGGCTCCTACAACGCGGCTATGCTGGCCGCCCAGATAATCGCGCTTTCCGACGCCTCGCTTTCGGAAAAGCTCCATAATATGAGGCAGTCGATGCACGAGTCGGTTCTGGAGAAGGACAGGGAGCTGCAGGAAAAGATAGCCGAAATCTAGCTGCCACGAAACGCTCTTGAAACTTAAGGCCTGCTGCGCCGGGCGCTGACAGGCCGCACCAAGATATACGGAGGGAAATCTATGAAAAAGGAACAGCTCTATGAGGGCAAGGCCAAAAAGGTCTTCGCCACCGAGGACCCAAGCCTCTGCATAGTCGACTACAAGGACGACGCGACGGCATTTAACGGCGAAAAGAAGGGCTCGATAGTCGGAAAGGGCGTTGTGAATAACCGCCTCAGCAATCATTTCATGCGTCTTTTGGAGAAGGAGGGCATTCCCACCCATTTTGTCGAGGAGCTAAGCGAGCGTGAGACCCTGGTAAAGCGCGTTACCATAATCCCCTTAGAGGTAATAGTTAGAAATATTGCCGCAGGCTCGCTTGCAAAGCGCCTTGGACTTGAGGAGGGCTATGTGATGAGCCGCCCCGTCATTGAGTACAGCTATAAGGATGACTTACTCGGCGATCCTATGGTCAACGACTACCACATCCTCGCGATGAATTTTGCGACCGCCGAGGAGCTGGCCACTATTTCGGGCTACGCGCTAAAAATAAACAACTTTTTAAAGGATTATTTGCTGAGGCACGGGATTGTGCTTGTGGATTTCAAGCTGGAGTTTGGTAAAACCTCTGACGGGACAATAGTTTTAGCCGACGAGATTTCACCCGACACCTGTCGTTTCTGGGACAGTGAAACGAACAAAAAGCTCGACAAGGACCGTTTCCGCCGCGACCTGGGCGGCGTTGAGGAGGCGTATCAGGAAGTCTATCGCAGGCTTCTCGGCTAAACCGATTAAGCCGGGACATATTCCTGTCGGCTTACTCGGCCTTATCCGGGCAATCTTATTAATGGAAGGACATCTATATGTTTGATAAAATCCATGAGGAGTGCGGCGTATTCGGCATATACAGCAGGGAGTCTGCTGATGTTGCCGCAGCGGCCTATTTCGGGCTTTTCGCCCTCCAGCATAGGGGGCAGGAGAGCTGCGGAATAGTTGTAAACGACTGCGGTGTTATGACTGTGCATAAGGACGTCGGCATCGTAAACGACGTCTTTACCAAGGATACGCTCTGCTCCCTGGGCAAGGGACAGATAGCCGTCGGCCATGTCCGTTACGGAACCACGGGCGGCCTCAGCCGCAGAAATGCCCAGCCGCTGACCATAAACCATATCAAGGGCTCCATGGCCCTTGCCCATAACGGCAACCTGACGAACGCAGCCGCCCTCAGGAGAGAGCTTGAGCTGGAAGGCTCAATATTCCATACGACCACCGACACAGAGGTCATAGCCTATACCATCACAAAAAGCCGCCTGAACACCCACTCCATCGAGGAGGCCCTGTCCAAAGCTATGAAGCGACTCAAGGGCGCTTATTCCATTGTCCTTATGTCGCCGCAGAAGCTCATCGGCGCAAGAGATCCGCTCGGCTTTCGCCCTCTCTCGATAGGAGTGAGGGGGCAGGAGTACGTCATCGCCTCTGAAACCTGTGCTCTTGATGCGGTGGGCGCCACCTTCCTGCGCGATGTGGAGCCCGGTGAGATAGTCGTCATAGACTCAGGCGGTCTGCGCTCTGTCAGGGACAACTGCAACGACGACACAAAATCGTTCTGCGTTTTTGAGTATATCTACTTCTCCCGCCCCGACTCGGTAATCGAAGGAACTTCGGTGCATGAGGCAAGGCGGCGCGCCGGCGCGCTTCTGGCCCTTGAGCATCCGGTGAACGCAGACGTTGTTATCGGCGTGCCCGATTCAGGCATAGACGCCGCAATCGGCTACTCCCAGCAGTCCGGCATCCCCTATGGAATGGGCTTTATTAAGAACAAATATATAGGAAGGACCTTTATACAGCCCGACCAAAAGCTGCGCGAGGACCGGGTGCGCATTAAGCTCAACGTCGTCAGCTCCGTCGTCAAGGATAAGCGCGTTATAATGATAGACGACTCCATTGTCAGGGGTACCACCAGCGCAAGGATAGTCAAGCTGCTGCGCGAAGTGGGGGCAAAGGAGATCCATATGCGGGTTTCGGCCCCGCCCTTCCTCTTCCCCTGCTACTTTGGGACCGACATAGACTCGCAGGATAATCTCATCGCCTCCCGCCACACGATTGAAGAGATAAGGCAAATGATAGGCGTCGATTCGCTCGGCTACCTCAGCGCTTCAGATCTGCCGAAGCTAGTCAATAATAGCTGCAGGGGCCTCTGTGACGCCTGCTTCACCGGAAGGTATCCGGTGGACATCTCCGGCGTTTCGGAAAAATCCAAGTTTGATCGGAAAATAAACTTTGACAACAAGGAGGACTGAGTATGTCAAAGAGTTTCAGCGAAAGCTATAAGGCAGCAGGGGTCGAATTAACTGCCGGTTATGCCGCGGTAGAGCTGATGAAGGCGCATATAGAGCGCACTAAAACCCGTGGTGTTGTGTCAGATATCGGCGGCTTTGGCGGCCTTTTTATGCCTGATCTCTCAGGCATGAAGGCACCGGTGCTCGTCAGCGGCACCGACGGTGTCGGCACCAAGCTCAAAATTGCCTTCCTTATGGATAAGCACGACACCGTGGGTATAGACTGCGTTGCCATG
>JAAYOL010000139.1 GCA_012520395.1 Clostridiales bacterium | reverse complement strand
CTCGAAATCAGTTTGCGAGCAATCGCACGCGGGTTCGAATCCCGCCCTCTCCGCCACAAATCCCTTGGAAATGCTGAGTTTTCAAGGGATTTTTCATGTCCAAATATTGTTTCCTAAATAGGGCTTCACAGAAATTGTAGTAATATTTTACTACAATTTTCGGTTTTTGTAGTAAAAGCAATATTCATTTTTTCGGCCGAAAATATATAAAGACCATTATAGTAGTAAAAGTAAAACTTTGCAAACCACATTGACAAACGCCGCCTCTGTTTTGCTGATCGGCAGGCAAGGCGGATAAGCAGTAATATGCATATCTGCCTTTATTGTCAGTTTTCACTTCGCTTCTTAAACAGCTTTCGCTCAACCACGGAGAATTTCACTTAAAGCGCAGTTTGCTTCTGCTCCGTTGCTTTATATCCTTAATCTACCGCGGAAACAGATACACTTTTAGCTGTGGCTGTTAACTCGTCGGCAGAAAAAACACTGTCGCCTAATATCAGCTCCATAAAATATGGCGTTACGCCCCAGTCATAGGCCAATACACAGTCCGCCTGCTTCCAGGGAACCTCTGCTGCCGAGACGGTTTGGCCGCCCAAATCCTGCCAGACATACAGCGCGGTGGCACTGGCCCCTGTGTCGGAAAATCGGCGCACGGTATAATTCTCGTATCCTGCGTGGTTTGACAGAGCGGTGGTCGCAAAAACCTCCATGGGCAGGTTGTCTGCGGATGTGTCCACTCCGGCCAGACTATCCGTATCGGCAGTAGCTAGATTGTACAGATGCAATGTACCAATAGGCTTGCCGCTTAATACGGCCACAAATGTTGGCGGCATGGCTGCGTATGTTGCTTCCGGCGCGTACTCCGGGTAATCTTTTGCCGATGCCAGCGTGAGGCCGGCGGGTAATGTCAATGAAATACCCAACTGGCTACTGTTCTGCAAAGTATACAGCAACGCCGCTTCCTGGCCGTCCATCGTCACCTGTACTGTGGACTGTTGGACGATGGCGGGGGTGTCGTAGGTGAAAGGTGGGGTCAGCTCCACATAGTTTGCGGAGTATTCATGGTAGCGATTGGTTCCTGTCTCAGTCATAAAGGCCACTCGCAGCATTACGCCGGTCAGCTCACCCTGAGTGGTATCAAGCTTCTCCTTGAACACCTCACCTCCGGTCCAGTCAGTTGTCCTGTCCAGCAGTCTTTGGGTGCTGCTTACGCCTGCTTCGGGTGAAAAATGGGCGTTCAACGTGATTGTCAGCCGGGTAGCGCTCTCAGGATCGATGGGAACGACCTGCGGCAGCGTAAAGGATAATGTATCGTCCGAGTAAAGCGTCAGGGTACTAAGCGTCTGCTGGATGAACTGTGCTGCCGCTTCCTCGTTCAGGGGGATGGTCTTATCGGTTTCAATTGGGTCGCCATGTTTCGCCGGCTTACCAACGAGCAGCTCCTCCAGAACCGCCGTCAGGCCGTTGTCCTGAATCTGCCATACGGTATTTTCCGGCTTCGAGTATAGCTTCGCAGTCTCACTGTCAAAGGAGAGCTCCGCAATCCCCGCGGCATAGTTCATACGGTATTCTCTCTCACCGCATTGTATCATGACTGAAAGAGTGCGCGGGATACCGCGCCCATCTGTGATGGAGCGGAGGGGTACGGCGTTTAGGGCATTGATGAGAGAGCCGAGTTGTTCCGCGCTGGGCGTGAAGCTGCTGCCATCCTCCCAGGTTGTAACCGAGCACATAGTTATATCCTCCACGCCGACGCTGTGCGTCCATTGGTAAGGGTTGCTTCCGTCCTTCGGATTCGTCAGAAAGCACACCGCCACAACAACACAGGCCACGATAGCCGCAACGATGATCCAGAATGCGGGTTTCTTGTAACTCAGCACGGTTTTTATCCTCTCTTTCACACCCACTTCTCCAAATGCCAGCGGGCAGGCAAGAATCATCCGGCGTGGTACACTGCATGAAAGCAGCGCATTGGAATATGCTTTTTTGTAATCAATGCTCATCTCTTTCACAACACGCTCGTCACAGGCGAGCTCAATATCGCGGCAGAGCAGAATATATGCCAGCCACATTAGCGGATTGAACCAATAGACCGACAGCAGTGCAAAGCTCAGTAGCTTCCACCAATGGTCACGCCGCTTCAAATGGGCGTTTTCATGGGCAACCACATAGCCGATTTTCTGTTCATCAATATCGGAAGGCAAATAGATGCGGGGGTTGACAATACCCAGGATAAACGGCGTCTTGATCTCATCGCAAAGCCAGACGGTATCTCTGAGCGGCATCGCGGCGTTCACCCTCCTGCGCAGACGCAGATAGCTGATAACCCCATACAAGAGCAGCGCCGCTACGCCGGCAATCCAAACAATCGACGCTGCTGAAATCCAGATTTGAAGCGGATTTGCGCTTTCGGCGGGGCCGGGCGTAAAAGAAGATGATATGATTGGATTTATCGCATGATTGATGGCGGGAACGCCGCTGCTTATCACCGGGGCATGGGAATACACTATGTCAGGACTTACCGTTTCTGAACTTGGAATCAGGCTCAGTACGCTTTCAACCGAGAATGGGCAAACAAGCCGTATGCCCACCAGTGCCCATAATACGCAGAGAATCGCTTTCGGCGCTTTTTTAAGCAGTACGCGCAGCACCACAATAGCTAGAATCAGCCAGCTTGCCGTGATGCTCATATTCAGCAATTTGAGAAATACAGCGTCCATGTTCACCCCTCCTCAGCAGAATCAATCATCAGCCTGATCTCTGCAATCTCCTCTGACGTCAGCGACTTTCGCTTGGTAAAGGCTGCGATAAAGGCAGGAAGCGAGCCGTCAAAGGCTTCGTCCACCAGTTTTTCGCCCTGCATCCCATAAAACTCCTGTTTGGAAATTACCGAGGTTACGATACCGTCGTTATTCTGGAAAATGCCTCGCTCACAGAGCTTTTTTAACACCGTGTAAGTTGTCGTTCGCTTCCAGCTTAATTCCTGCTCGCAGATTTTCGCCAGTTCGCGGGACGGGATTGGCTCATTCTTCCAGATAATATCGGCAAAGTGGGACTCAACCACCGCCAGCTTCATCTCAGGCATAAGAAAAGGCCCCTTTCTGTCTATTGTTGATAGACCAAACACAGTCTATACTTGATAGACAGAAAAGTCAATAGAACTCAAATAATATTTACAAATGGGTTTAATAATGACAATGCAGAAACAAAAACCACCGCCTAGGGGATTGCTCCGCAGGCGGCGTTGTTATTAAACCCATGTTTAATTTACTGGCTAAGCTCTACACGTCTCGAAGCAACCACGGCGCAGTATGTAGAAGTGCGCTTGAATCGGATCATCATTGTTTTGAGTACCTATCACAATGCGATTCAACCGTCTAAGGACAAGCAAGCACAAAAAAACAACTAAAAAGAGAAGCCGAGGGCAAGAAAGGTAAAACCATGTCAGTTATGATAAAATGTTGTCGTGTAGTAAAATTGTTGTAAAACTCTACAAAGCTACTATATGAGGAGATATAAACGCTTATAAAAAGAAATTCGAAAGTCATTGATTATACTGACTTTTCAACTATGGCGATATAAGATGATATAAGCGAATATAAGAGGGAAAAGCCCATTTTACGGCCCTCGAAATCAGTTTGCGAGCAATCGCACGCGGGTTCGAATCCCGCCCTCTCCGCCAAATTAAAGCCCTGAAACAAGCTGTTTCAGGGCTTTAATTTTTTCGTTGAGGTCAAAAACCTTTTTCCAGCGCACATTTTTTGCGGATGCTTATAGACTGAGCAGTTTTGCTGCCTATTGTCATGCTTGTCTTAAGCTATTTTACGATTTCATATGGCCAGTCATTAATGCCGCCAAACTCCTGCACATTGGTGTAGCCCATATCAGCCAAGGCCTCTGCTGCTCGCTTGCTGCGGTTGCCGCTGCGGCAGTAAACCAAAATCAAGGCATCCTTGTCCGGCATCTCCGCCTCGGCACGGGATTTAATTTCAGTGTCCGGAATCAGGATTGCTCCCTCGATATACCCTTCGGCAAACTCGCCTTCGGTGCGGACATCCAGCAAAATGTAATCCTCTTGCTCGTCCATTATGGTCTTGGCTTGCTCGGCTGAGATTTGTATGTAGCTGTTTGCCGGCGGTGAAGAAGCTACCTT
>JAAYOL010000023.1 GCA_012520395.1 Clostridiales bacterium | reverse complement strand
CTGGTCCAGCGGAAGGCTGGCCGGCAGGCTTGGTGATTTATGATAAAAATTCGTGATATTTTTATGCTCTATAATAATGGGTGTGTCTCACCGAGACACACCCATTATTGTTTTATGGTTATTGTTCTGTTATCAAGCTTTTTCTAAAAGCTCTATATCGTTCGTCCAATCCCAGAAGGCTGTGAGCTCCGGGGTTAAACTAAGCAGGTTAATTCTCTGGGTGCTGAATATGAAGCAGTTATGCCTCTTATAAACAGGTATCTCAACCGCCCATTCGGCTACAATGTCCATGCACTCCTTATAGGTGGCCCTTCTTACCTCGTCATTTCTGCTCTTTAGCATCTGGACGATAAGGTCGTCAAGCTGGCTGTCTTGGATGTAATAATAGTTCAAGTCGGCACCGCCCGCCCCAATAATGCTGGAGCTGTGGTATATCTCGTATATATCAGGGCCGTTCAGGGAGTCCCATTCCCATGCCGCGCACCACATTTCCTGCTTGCCGGACTTGATTTCCTCCCAGAGCTTGTCCGGACTGGAGGGGTCGTCGATTACAAGAGTTATTCCGATTTTCTCAAGTGCATCCTTTACCGAGATGCAGATGTTAAAGGAAGGATGGTCGCCCTCGCCGTAGCCGGGGACAATTATTTCATATTCGAGCTTTGCCCCTACCGGAGCGAGCGTAAACTTTCCAGCAGCCTCGTCCCAGGTGTAGCCGGCGGCCTTTAGGTATTCTATGGCGGCAGCAAGAGCAGCCGAGTACCTCTCGCTGGGTGCCATCTCGACGGGAAATCCCTCGTCAAAATATATGGAGTTGCCGCCGAGGTCCTTTGAAAAGGCGGGTGAATAATCCTCGCTGCCGGGCTCGGGGGCTGTCCACAGGCTGTTGGAGACAGGATAGTCAATGACAGAGGCCCTCTGGCCGAAATAGCTTTTGATGCTGTCCTCCCGATAGACGGCAAACAGCAGGGCAAAGGCCTTGCGCAGGTTTCTGGAGGCCTCGCCGTCGGGGACTCCGCCCACATTGACGGTGTCGGCGTTCATTCCGATGTAACCGTAACCGAGGTTGTCGACTGTTACTGTGGTTATGCTCCCTCCGGTTAGGCCCTCATCCGAATTTGAGGTGATAATTTCATCGACAATCTCGGCGCTGAAGGCGGGGGAGGCTATGTCTGCAGCCCCGCTGTGCACTGCCGAAACCATCTCGTCATCGCCCATAACCTTGAATTGCAGCTCCGCGGTTTTTGGAGCGCCCCTGTAATAGTGCTCATTGGACTCGAAGTATATTGTGTTCTCGTCATATTTTATGAACCTGTATGGCCCGGCGCCGAGCGGTGTGGCGGACTTGGAAAGAGCTTTGGAAACATTTTTGAAGTCAAAGCCGAACCTGTTGTTATCATAGTCGTACTTGCTCTCATCACCATAGTAATGCAGGGGGGCGACTATAACGCCCAATGTATATATGTCCGAGCCTGAATAGCCATTGGTCGTAATCTCAACCGTATATTCATCGAGCTTTTTTATGCCCTCAATGTTTGCAACTCCCTTGCCGGCCAGCGTCCTGTCCTTCGGGCCCCATTCCAGAATAAAGTCGGACTGAGCCGTTTTGTAAACGTCGGTGTCGTCAACCCCCTCGGTGTTCCAGTACTCGACGGGGTCGCCATTGTAGGCGGTATGAAATTCGCTGTAAAAGTCCTCAAGGGTCGGAAAGGTTTCGGAGAGGTCCCAGGTCTTGCCCGTATACTTGCCTGTAAATACATAGTTTCCGTTTTCGTCCCGCGCCCTCACCTTGACCTCTACACCCGCCTCACCCTCGGAGGCGAGGATGTATTCCCCGTTATCGTCGGTCAGAGGTTTACCCTCTTCGTCGGCCTGTGCAATGGCACTCTCCTTCTCAAAGTTGCCGTAGCCCCACACGGCCATGGCGAGTACGACTCTTAGCTCATCGCGGGCGGACGTTTCCTCAGAGGAGTAGCCGGTGTAATAGGGGGCATAGCTCAGGTAATGTTCGTAAACATAGTCAACTATGGACTGGATGTCGCCGAGCCATATCCGGCGCAAACTGTTCCAGAAGTAAGACTGCATTTCCAGACTCCAGGCTTCCTCTCCGGTCCAGGCGTGCTCCTCTCCGGCTGCATAGATGGCTTCAGAAAGGGCCAGGTACTTGTTAAAAACTCTCGCCGTGGTCTGCGTGCGGTATTCCTGAAGTCCGACAATGTCAACGGAGCTGAGCTGTGACGGCCCCTCATAGCTTGGGTCAAGGAGTGTGTAGTATGTGAATATCACATCGTCGGCGGTGAGGGGATGGCCGTCGCTGAACATCACGTCCTCCCGCAGCTTCCAGGTGTAAACGGTCTTATCATCCGTGTCGGTGTGTCCGACGGACACATTGGCTATGCCTTTGTATGTATAGGCTCTGCCGTCCAGAAAAACTGTCTCCCCGTCGGCGGCGTTGTAGACCACGGCCCCCGCCCTGTCCGTCGTGAGCAGTCTGGCGCCCGTAATCTCGGCCACTGCCATATCGTTTTTTGTCTCGGCAGAGAAGGGACTGAATTTTCCGTTGAAGCCGTTAAAGGCCGCAACGAGCGGCGCCGGGGGTTCCGGCGTTGCGGGCTCCTTCTTTTGGCAGGCGGAGAACAGCCCCAAGCACATAATCAGAGTTAGAAGGAGAGCTGCACAACGCTTGGCAGCTATTCTAATGTCGATTTCTTTTGTCATGTTATCGAGGCCCCTTTGCAATTAATAGCTCAAGACAAGCTTTATAGCGAGGAAAGGTCGGCGCCATCAAGCCATTCTTCCGCCGCTTTTGAAACTGTGATTAGCGCATCGTCTCCAAAAGGGGTGTCGAGGCTCGCGGCGGCGACAAGCTCCGTAAAGGTCTTCGTGCCACCCAGCCTGACAAGGGACATATAACGTGCCCATGCGTCCTCCATATCCTTCTGCATCAGCGTCCAGAACTGTAGCGCGACAGTCTGCGCCAGGCAGTAGTCTATATAGTAGAACGGGCGCTCGTAGATGTGCATCTGCCGCTGCCAGCCGCGTCCGTCGCCGTAGAAGGGTATCTCACCGAGCTTTATCCAGGGCATGTAGATCCCTAAAAGCTCCTTCCACAGCTCGTGGCGCTCCATGGGCGTCATTTCCGGCCTCTCGTAGACCTCGTGCTGGAAGTGGTCCACCAACGTCCCGTAGGGGATAAAGGTCAGCGCCCCGGACAGGTGACTGTAGAGGAACTTATCCTTGTCCTTGCCAAAAAAGCCCTCTGCCCAGGGCCAGGCGAAAAATTCCATGGACATGGAGTGTACCTCGCAGGCCTCCAAGGTCGGCTGGCGGTTTTCCATCGGAACGATATCCCGGCAGATGTAGCCCGCGAAGGCATGGCCGGCCTCGTGCGTGATGACCTCCACGTCGTGCGCCGTGCCGTTGAAATTTGCGAAAATAAACTGGGCCTTGTAATCGGGCAAGGATATGCAAAAGCCCCCGCCCGCCTTGCCCTTACGGCTCAGGACGTCGAGAAGCTCGCCCTCATACATAAAATCGATAAACTCCGCCGTCTGCGCAGAGAGTTCATGGTAAAACCTTCTGCCATGGGACAGTATGTCCTCGGGCGTACCCTGGGGCTTCGGATTCCCGCTTCTGAAGGAGAGCGCGGCGTCGGCAAAGTTCATGGGGTAGGCCTTGCCGATGCGCTCTGCCTGCTGCTCGTATATTTTTGCGGCAACCGGTACCAGGTGCGCTCTCACAGCGGTACGGAAGCGTTCAACATCGTGCTTGTCATAGCTATTGCGGTTCATCCTGTAATAGCCGAGCTCAATGTAATTATCATAGCCGAGCTTTTTTGCCATGCGGTTACGCACGGCGACCAGCCTGTCGTAGAGCTCGTCAAGCTTTTGACCGTTTTGCTCGTAGAAAAGCCCGTCGGCCTCCCAGGCTTTCAGCCTTCTTGTGTCGTCGGGGTCCTGCTTGAAGGGCGAGAGCTGGGAAAGGGTGTAAACACCGCCCTCAAAGGGTATCTGCGCCGAGGCCAGGAGCTTTGTATATTCAGTGGTGAGCCTGTTTTCCTCTTGCAGCTCCGGCACTATCTCTGGTGAGAAGGTCTTCAGTTGAATCTCAATATTCGAGAACATGAGTTTGCCGTACTTCTCCTCAAACTGCGGTCGGAATTTAGATTTGAGCTGCGCCATCGACCACTGCTGCACGCTCTCCTGAAGAAGCGGCAGGGCCTCATCCATGAAGTCGGTCTCCGCGCTGTAAAACTCGTCCTCGGTGTTTATCTCGTGGCGCACATAGGCCAGAGAGTACATGGTGTCTATTTTTGAGGACAGCTTCTCGACCTCAAGAAAAACATCCTCGGCCTGTGCGAAGCTGTCGGCACTCTCAAAGCGCGATACGCAATCGAGAAGAGCTGCCTTGGTTTTTTCTATATCTATACGCTCATAAGGCATTTCGCTGAATTTCATGCTCTGCTCCCTTCGGGTAAAAAGTTTATATTGCATTATATAACTTTATGGTCTCTTTGTAAACATCTTCCTTAATACCGCCTTTTGCTGTGCATATTTGCTGACGTTTTCTGCTTGACGTGCTATAATATTCCGGTAAAATAAACGCAAAGCGGCTATAATAGGCGGTGTAAGCGCTAGTTGCAATTATCTGACGGAGGCTACTAAAATGGATGTAAAGCTCAAAAAATATGCAAGACTGCTGATTGAAACGGGGCTTAACCTGCAAAAGGGACAGACCCTCGTTATCTCAGCGCCGGTGGACTGCGCGTCCTTTGTGCGTTTGTGCGCCTCGGCGGCCTACGACTTAGGCTGCCGTGAGGTGGTTACGCGCTGGGGGGACGACTTTCTCACCCGGGAGAAGTATCTGCGCGGGGATAGCGCGATTTTCGACGAGGTGCCCGAGTGGCTCTCACGTTTTCATAATGACTATTCCGAGGGCGGGGCGGCCTGGCTGTCCATACACGCGAGCGACCCCGAGGCACTGAAGGGCGTAGACCCCGAGCGCCTAAGGCGCTCTAGCATAGCCTCAGGCAAGGCGCTTGAACCCTTTCGACGCCGCCAGATGACAAACTTCTTCCCCTGGTGCGTCGCGTCAGTACCGACCCTCGCCTGGGCCGAGAAGGTCTTCCCCGATTTAAAGGGCGAGGCCGCGATGAACGCGCTGTGGGAGGCTATTTTGAAGGCTGTGCGTGTGACGGACGAAGGTGACCCGATAAGGCTCTGGGAGGAGCACCGCAGGAAGCTCACGGAGCGAAAAAACAAGCTCAACGCCTGGCAGTTTAAAGCTCTGCGCTACAAAAATTCACTGGGTACTGATTTGACCGTCGGAATGCCCAAAAACCACTTCTGGGAAGGCGGGGGCGAGACCACCCTTGGGGGGATTGACTTCTGCGCCAATATCCCGACGGAGGAGGTCTTCTCCGCGCCAAAGAGGGACGAGGTAAACGGCGTCGTATTCGCCTCTAAGCCGCTTGTACTGGGCGGCAACATTGTCGACGGCTTCCGCTTAGAGTTCAAGGACGGCAGGGTGGTCAAGGCCTATGCGGAGACGGGGCAGGAGTTCCTGGACAGCCAGCTTTCGGTGGACGAGGGCGCGGCCTATCTCGGAGAGGTGGCTCTGGTACCCTTTGATTCCCCGATTTCAAACACGGGCATACTGTTTTACAATACGCTGTTTGACGAAAACGCCTCCTGCCACTTCGCCCTGGGCGAGGCCTATCCCTGCATTGAAAACGGGGCGAAAATGTCCAAGGAGGAGCTGAAGGCCGCCGGGCTGAACGATTCCATCACGCATGTTGACTTCATGGTCGGCACACCCGACCTCTCGATAACAGGCATAACATGGGAGGAAGAGGAGGTTCCCGTATTCGTAAACGGCAATTTCGCGTATTAAATGCCGAAGCTAAACACCCGACCTCTTGCGCCTTCTTCTCTTTTCCCTTCTTTTCCTGTTTCCCTCTATCCACAGGTACACGCCGACCGATACTGCGGCAGAAAGCATCATCACAATGACCGAGATGATAAAGGTCGGTGAGCGCGGCTGCGTTATGCTTGCCCCTGCAAGCGTTACAGATATCAGAAGCGGCATAAGGCCGAGGATGCTCCCGAGCAGGTATTTATAGTAGGGCACCTTGAGTGAGCCGAGGTAAACGCTAATGGTTTTAAGGGGCAGAAAGGCGATTGTCCGCGGAAAGCAGGAGACAAACCAGCCGTTTCCCTCCTTGTTTTTGATAAACTCCTCGACCTTTTTCAATCTGGTCAGGAGGGCGCCTGCAAAGCCCGGCCCAAAGTGGTAGCCTATCCAATAGGGGATGGTTACTACTATGCCGACGCCCACTATGTTTACAGCTATGGCTGCAAACGGCCCGAAGATCCCGCCGGCGGCAACGTATACGACGACTATGGGAATCAGAAAAGACAGGCTTTTCACGGCGTAGATGAGAAGAAAGAATATCACCGCCGCAAAATAGCTGTTGGGCGTATATGACCAGAGACGGTCTATGGAAAAGTCCTCTCCGGACCTTATCCACACGATTATGATTACGAGCAACACCACTGTGGGGAGATGCTGGGCTATATCCATTAATTTTATGTTTTTAAATCGTCGGTAGATAGTAAAGCCCCTCTTCCAAACTTGACTTCATTCACATATTATCAACCGATTTGCGTATAAAATGCAAAAAAGGCGGGGCTGCGGCTCCGCCTTTTGTTTTCATTTTGCTCTTCTGAGCCTTCGTTTAACCTTTATTGCGTGTACGGGGCACATCTCCTGACAGCAGAAGCAGGATATGCAGCCCCTTGTGGGAATGACGGCCCTGCCGCCCGACATCTTTATTATATGGGGCGGACAGCTCTCGGCGCATTTCCCGCAGCCGATGCATTTCTCGGCCTCCAGCTTTGGCAGAGGTCTCAGGATTTTCGTCATAACCTTATGGGCGCAGCCCCTGAAAATCTTCGGAACAAAGGTCATAAAGTCCAGCGTTGCGCTGTCAGGCAGTTTAAAGGGTGTCTCGGGCGCCTGCACCTTATCGCCTATAAGCTCAACATCTTCCGGCGAGAAGAGACCTTTTTCAAGGGCGAGGCTGAGCATAGGGATACCCTCCGGCTCAAGTCCCATCAGCCTTGCCGCGACATAATCCTGAGCGTAGAGGTTTCGCGAGGCGAAGGTCAGCCCCATATAGCGCATATCTCCGCCGTTTGGGCCGTTGCCCTCCATGGCCTCCACCGCGTCTATGACTGTTATATCCGCGTCCACCGTCGCGGCAATCTCCAAAAGCATGTTGGAAAAATCGCGCAGCTCAGGGTACTTATAGTGGAACTCCGGCTTTTGCAGGCCGGGTATGGCCCCGAACAGATTCTTAATGCCCGCCGAGAGTGTGGTCATGCTATGAGTTTTCAGCTTTGCGATGTTTATTATATAATCGGCGTCCACCAGGGGGTTTATTATGTTGAAGCTGCGGTTTTCAAAGCCCTCGGCACACCTGACCTCCCGCCAGCCCGTATCGTAGTTCAGCTTAAAAGGCCCCTCCAGCGCCTTGAGGCCCGAGACGGCATAGACGGTCCTGAGGGCGGCGGCTACGTAGGGCCCGCCGGGGCTGTCGGCAACCGTAATGCTCTCCACCCCTCTTTCTTTCAGCCATTTGACGACAGAAAGCAGGACGGCAGGGTGCGTGGTCACGGCCTGCTCCGGCCTGCGCGCGGTGAGCAGGTTGGGCTTTATCGTGACCTTCATGCCGGGGCGCAGGTCGCCTTCCACTCCCAGCGCCTCGAAATGCAGCGCGACCGCTCTGTCCACAGCCTCCTGACGGTAGTCCTCAGTTTTTCTAATTGATACCAGCGACATCTTGTTCCCCAATCCATATTTTTCTTCAAGTTAGCATAATTATATCATATAATAAACGCAAAAGCAGTCATAAAGAATTCGCTCTAAAGCCACAGTAAGAATTAGTTTACGGGGCGGTGAAAACCGCCCCGTACAGACTGTCAAAAAAGTGGTAAAGCCACTTTTTTGAAGGCTTTAGCACGCAAGATACATCTCGATTCCTAACGGAAAAGTCGATGCATCTGCGTGAGAAGTGTCATTTCCGAGGCACATGTCCCCGGAAATGACAGATATTAGTTTCATTCCGCCATCTGTGGATGGCGGAACTCTGCGAGGCTGTTCTTGTGGATGGCTTTTTGACAAGCTGAACGGGGCGGTGAAAACCGCCCCGTAGCATTTATGCTGTTTCTATGCTGTTATCCGTCTGGAGGTTTAGCATCTCCACGGCCTGCTCACGCATCTTGTACTTCATTATCTTACCCGCGGCATTCATCGGGAAGCCATCCACAAAGGTGACGTAGCGGGGAGTCTTATGCTTTGCCATATGGCTGCGGACAAATTCCTTTATCTCCTCCTCCGTGAGCGTAGAGCCGGCCTTGGGAACTATCCAGGCCATAATTTCCTCACCGTACTGCTTGTCGGGCACGCCGATGACCTGAACATCCGAGACCTGCGGGTGGGTGTATATGAAGTCCTCTATCTCCTTGGGGTAGATGTTCTCACCGCCGCGGATTATCATGTCCTTTATGCGGCCTGTTATCTTAAAGTTACCGTCTTTGTCGCGCCGGGCGAGATCGCCGGTATGGAGCCAGCCATCCTCGTCAATGGCCGCGGCCGTTGCGGCGGGCATTTTGTAATAGCCCTTCATAATATTATAGCCGCGTGCGACGAATTCGCCGTCGACATTGTCGGGCAAGTCCTCCCCGGTCTCCGGATCGACTATTTTGCACTCCACGCCCGGCAGCGCGCGCCCGACCGTATTGACCCGAACCTCGATCGGATCGTCAACGCGGCTCTGAGTGCAGCCGGGTGAGGCCTCGGTCTGGCCGTAAACTATTGTTATCTGCGACATGTTCATCTTTTCGAGTACGTCTCTCATGACCTTTACTGGGCAGGGACTGCCGGCCATTATGCCCGTGCGCATATGTGAGAAATCTGTTTTGCTGAAGTCCTCATGCTCAAGCATGGCGATAAACATCGTCGGCACGCCGTGGAAGCAGGTTATCTTCTCAAGGTTAATACACTCAAGCGAGAGCTTGGGCGAGAAGGCGGGAATCGGACATATGGTGGTGCCGTGAGTCATGGCCGCGGTCATGGCTAGCACCATTCCAAAGCAGTGGAACATCGGCACATGTATCATCAGCCGGTCGGCGGTCGACAGGTCCATGCAGTCGCCTATGTTCTTGCCGTTGTTCACGACGTTGTAGTGCGTGAGCATGACGCCCTTGGGAAAGCCCGTGGTGCCGGAGGTGTACTGCATATTGCACACATCGTGTCTGTCCATCATCATGGCGCGGTGAAAAACTGCCTCCACAGGCACTTTTTCAGACAGGGCAATGGCGTCATCCCATGTCAGGCAGCCCTTCTGCCTTGATTCTATGGTTATAATATTCCTCAAAAACGGCAGACGCAAGCTGTATATGGGCTTGCCGGCCTCGGTGGTTTCCAGCTCGGGTATGAGCTCGCGTATAATGCCTACGTAGTCGGAATCCTTATATCCGTCTATCATCACGAGCGTGTGGGTGTCCGATTGGCGCAGTAGATACTCTGTTTCATGGATTTTATAGGCTGTATTAACCGTTACGAGCACAGCACCTATCTTGGTCGCCGCCCAGAAGGTTATGAACCACTGCGGAACGTTCGTCGCCCATATCGCAACCTTGTCGCCTGGCTTGACGCCAAGTGCTATGAGCGAGCGTGCAAAGGTGTCCACGTCATCCCTGAACTCGGCATAAGTTCGCGTATAGTCAAGCGTGGTGTAGCGGAAAGCGTACTGGTTCGGAAACTCCTCAACCATGCGGTCGAGCACCTGCGGGAAGGTCAGGTCAATGAGCGTATCCTTTTCCCAGACGTACTTGCCCGTGCCCGCGGCATTGTCGAAAAGGCGGGTTCTGACACTGCTCTTATTAGTGTAGCGCTCCATGAAGTTTGCGTAGTGAGGGAACACTATGCCGGGGTCCGTGAGGTCGGGGGCATAGCGCTTGAGCCACTCTAGCGAGACATAGCCCTCGTAGTTAATCGAGCGCAGGGCGCGCATGGTGTCGTCTATGGGCAGGTCACCCTCTCCCATCATGCGATAGGACACCTTGCAGTCCTCCATCACGGAGTCCTTGATGTGTGTGAATTTGATGTAGGCGCCAAGGTTCTGCACTGTCTTTTCAGGCGCCTCGCCGGCGTAACGGTAGGGATGGTGAATATCCCAAAGCGCTCCAACAGCGTCGCTCTGCGCCCTTGAGAGGAGCTTTGCAAGTCTCTCTGTGTTAGAATAGACCCCGTTTGTCTCCAGAAGTAGGGTTACCCCCTTTTGCTCAGCATAGGGAATCAGACGCAAGAGCTCAGAGACAACGAGGTCGTCGTCAACCTCGCCCGCAGGAGCGGCGGTATAGTCGCCGAGTATGCGTATGTATGCTGAGTCGAGCTTCGCTGCCAGGTCAATATACTCCATAAGCTCCTTATGGTTTTCCTCTGCCTTGCCAGCATCAGCCAGACAGCAGCCGGAGGACAGACAGGGTATCTCAAGTCTCAGCTTTTTGAGCAGCCTGAGTGTGTCGGGCAGCCCCTCGTCTGAAAAGGGCTTTGCGTGCACATCAAAAATGTTGTCGCCGAGGCCGCGCATCTCAATACCGTCAAAGCCGAAGTCCTTTGCTACGGAGTAGATGTCCGGCCAGCTGAAATCTGGGCATCCGAGAGTTGAAAAAGACAGTTTCATGTTACCTCATTCCTTTCGCATTGCTGAAGGCACAAAACGACCGGCGGTCATAGTGTGCGGCTTCGTGGTCTGCCGCCCTGCCACAGCCGTTTTTTCTTCGCATATATGGGTATAAAAAAAGCCTTCGTCCCTGCCGTTCAGGCAAGAGACGAAAGCTAAGGCTTCCGTGGTACCACTCTTATTGGCGCTTTTGCGCCCACTTTGAGGCATCTTAACAATGCCATCCCATGATAACGGAGGGAATACCCGTCCGCGCCTACTTGTCAAAGCTTTCAGCCGGCCGCTCCGGAGCGAGCTGGGACTTGCGTCTTCTGCCGTTTTACACCAAGCAACGGCTCTCTGAGAGAAGCTCTGCAATCCGTTTTCTCCATCATTGCGTTTAGTATATTGAGAGTAGTGTAGCAAACCGGGTAGGCTTTGTCAAGACAAATAATCCCGGGTTTTATGATTTTTACTGGTTGTTATCCGGCGCAAAAAATGAATTACCTTCAACTTATCAGAATACCTCCGTCAGCGGCTGAAGCCGCCCTCTTGCGCAAAAGTGCATATTGTGTCTTCTTATTCATAAACACCTCGCTCTTAAATGCCTGTTTTTATCTTATCCCCATGTCCTTTAGTCTTTTTACGGCAAATTGTGCCGAAAATCCGGTAAAGGCTCCCGTAATGACTGCGGCAATGACCAGCCAAGGCAGGTACCAAATAAGCGCGGGAGAATCCATAATCAGCACCGCAACGATTATCTGCGCTGCGTTGTGCGCTATGGCGGAGATGATGCCGGCCGCCCATATCTGCTTTTCCGTGAGAAAAGAGGCCGTTATGCATACTGAGGCAAAGCCGGACAATCCCCCGGCAGCACTGTAAAGAAAAATCATCGGACTCCCCGAGAAGATACTGCCCAGCACGACCCGAAGGGCGAGTATTATCCCGGCATCCCTTCTTGAGAGGAGGAAGAAGGCGGCCAGCGTCACAATATTAGCAAGGCCGAGCTTTATACCGGGAACGGCCAGAACTACCGGAATCTGCGCCTCCAGCATAAAAATCGTGAGGGCTATGGCTGTAAGGGCGGCTATCGCGGCCATACGCTTTATGCTCATGACCGCCCTCCCGTCACCGCGTCTATGCCGCTCTCCCGGGCTATCCTTACCTCGACCTTGTTCGGCAGACAGATAATGGGGTAGATTCCGCTTTTTATAACACCCTGCCGGACGCAGAGCTGGTCCGGACAGTCGGCGCTGGACATTGAAATCTGTCCGGGCTCGACGAGGATTGTATTATGGGGTAGGTTTATCGTATAGCTTTCGGTCACCTCGCTCAGGTCAACGGTATGCACCAGCCTGCCCTCAACATAAATCTCGGCCAAAAGCTCGTCCTGTTTTATGCTCCCGGCTATTAATATCCATACGGCGGAGGCTATCAATAGCGCAGCGAATATGATTAAAAGTGCCTTGTTCGATATTCTACGCATCAGGCGCCTCCGTTTCCGTAAACATACTCAAGGGTGTAGGCATCCCCGCTTTGTGTAAAGCTGCCGCGAAGCCCTTCAGTTACGAGCATACGACCGTCGTCAGTAATGAGCAGAGCCTCAAAGCCGCCGTAATTGCGCCAGTATTCTATTGCCCCGTCCTCGCCGAGGAGAAAAAGCGCGGTCGACAGGGCATCGGCTGTCATGCCGTTTTCGCAGACTATGGTCACTGAGAGAAGACCGCTTTCGGAGGGGCGGCCGGTTTTTGGGTCTAAAATATGGTGGTAGATTTTGCCCTCTTGCTCAAAATAGCGCTCATAGCCGCCGGAGGTGACGGCGGCCATATCCGAAAGCTCCAGAACCCCGGCTGTTTCGCCGGCATTTACGGGGTCCTGAAGGGCTATGCGCCATTTTGAGCCGTCCGGCTTTGAGCCGACGACCTGAACATTACCGCCGAGCGAGACCAGTGCGGAGCTTATGCCCCGGCCTTCAAAGAGCTCCGCCAGCGTTTGTGAGGCGTAGCCCTTTGCTATTGCGCCGAGCGTAATGGACATGCCCTCAGCAAGCTTCACGGAGGAGCCTGAAAGCTCTATGTTCCTGTAATCGACATATCGGCGTGCAGCCTCGATTTCCTCATCGGAGGGCACATGAGCATTCTCGGTGCCGAAGCCCCAGAGCGTGACGAGGGGGAGTACGGAGATGTCAAACGCACCGCCGCTGCGGCGCGAGACCTCCTGAGCCGCGTTTAGCTGCTCCAAAATCTCGTCCGGGACATCGACGAACCCCCCGGCTGATTTATTAATTTTTGATACCTCGCTGTCCTCATTGACTGCCGAGAGAAGGCCGTCGAGAAAATACAGCCTCTCCACGGCCTGTGCCACCGTAGCCTGCGCTTCATCTCCGTAGACCTCCAGATACATGAGAGTGTCCATGGCAAAAACAGTAGATTCTGCCCTTTCGGGTTTTGCCGAGCAGGAGGAGAGGATAACTGCAAGCAGCGCCACTATATGAACTAACAACAGGCGTCTTTTCATCTCGTAAATTCCTTATAATGCGAATAATACTCTTATACGAGCATATTAACAAATTGTATACTTAAAGTAAATAACTTGCAAATTCTTTGCCCTGTTCGTGCTTTTTCCTGTTCATTTAGGGAAAGTTATGCTATTATAAAACAGGACTAAACACAGGTCTTTGACCGTATTCTAAATAAGGGGAGGAACCTGAAGATGTCACTATTTAAAAAATGCAGCGACTTTACTGCGGCTGAAGAGGCCATAAAAGCCGGCATCTACCCGTATTTTCATGAGTTGGAATCAAAACAGGACACAGAAGTTATAATGGAGGGCAAACGCCGCATCATGCTTGGCTCCAATAATTACCTCGGACTTACGGTACATCCCGAGGTCGTTGAGGCCGGCATCAAGGCCATCGAGCAATATGGGACAGGCTGTTCCGGCTCAAGGTTTTTAAACGGCACGCTGAACCTGCATATCGAGCTGGAATCCGAGCTGGCGGATTTTCTGGGAATGGAAGCGGTCACGACCTTTTCCACCGGCTTCCAGTCGAATCTCGGAATTATCAGTAGCATAGCCGGGCGCCATGAATACATACTCTGCGACCGGGAAAATCACGCAAGTATTTACGACGGCTGCCGCCTTAGCTATGCAGAGACGATACGCTATCGCCACAACGATATGCAGGACCTTGAAAAGCACCTTAAAAAGCTGCCGCTTGAGGCGGGCAAGCTAATAATAACAGACGGCGTTTTCAGCATGAGCGGCGACATAGCAAAGCTCCCTGAAATCGTCGAGCTGGCAGAGAAGTACAACGCTGCCACGATGGTTGACGATGCCCACGGACTGGGTGTAATCGGAGAGGGGGGCAGGGGCACTGCCAGCCACTTCGGACTGACCGACAAGGTTGACATAATCATGGGCACCTTCAGCAAGTCACTGGCCAGTCTCGGTGGCTATATGGCTGGGAAGAAGTACATTGTAGACTATGTCCGCCACAACTCAAGGCCCTTTATTTTCTCGGCCTCCATTACTCCGGCAAGCTGTGCCTCGGCCCTTGCCGCGCTTCGCGTAATAAGGAGGGAGCCGGAGCGTGTAGCCCGACTTGCTCACCTTGCCTCGTATCTGCGCGAGGGGCTTAAGAAAAACGGCCTTGCCGTACGCGAATCGGGCTTTGCAACGCCCATTATACCCTTTTACACCTATGAACACACAAAAACACTTATTGCGGCCAAAATGCTCTACGAGGCCGGGGTCTACGTCAACCCCGTGCTCCCGCCTGCCACAGCACCCACGGAATGTCTTCTCCGCACAAGCCTGATGGCGACACATACGGAAGCGCTTCTTGACGAGGCGGTTGACATAATCGCCAAGGTTGTCAGCCAACTGGATTAGGAGAAAAGATGGGCGGTACGGTTGTGATAACGGGCGCCTCGGGAGGCATAGGCAGGGCGACTGCGGAGCGTTTTGTCCGGGGCGGTTACACTGTTTACGGTCTTTGCAGGCGGGCAGGCGAAAATCCGGGAGTGCGCTACATTGCCACGGACGTGACAGACGAAGCGTCGGTGCGCTCCGCCTTTGAGCTTATATCCAGCGAGGCCGGTAGGATAGACCTGCTGATAAACAACGCCGGCTTCGGCATATCTGGGGCGACGGAGTTTACATCCCTGGAGGACGCCAAAAGGCTGTTTGATGTAAACTTTTTCGGCTGCTTTCTGTGCTCGAAATACGCCATTCCCCTGATGCGGGAACAGGGCGGGCGAATAGTTAACATAAGTTCGGCTGCGGCCATATTTTCAATACCCTTCCAGTCCTTTTATTCCGCATCCAAGTCGGCGGTGAACTCTCTGTCTATGGCCTTAGGGAACGAGCTTAAGCATTTCGGAATATCCGTCACGGCGCTCATGCCGGGTGACGTAAAGACCGGGTTTACCGCGGCGAGGGAGAAGAGTCAGGAGGGCAGTGAAGTCTACCGGGGCGTTATAGAAAAGTCCGTAGCTACCATGGAGAAGGACGAAATAAACGGCATGATGCCGGAATATATAGCGGGGCAGATATATAAAATTGCCACTAAGCCGAGGGTCAGGCCGCTTTACGCTGTCGGGACACAGTACAAGCTGTTTGCCTTTCTTTCGAAGCTTCTGCCCAGCTGGTTTATAAACGCCGTTGTCGGTAAGATGTACGTAAAGCATTAGGCAAAGGGAGCAAAGATGCTGTTTTTGGATACTTATCGAGTATACCGGCATAAACTATCCTGGTGCACGAAGCCAAGGCAAAAGAGCTTCGTCAAGTAACTTATATTATTTTATAGAAAAGAGGAACCCGAGCAATGAGCGATTGCACGCATAACTGTTCTTCCTGCTCGTCAGACTGTGCCGATAGGAAGCAGGAGAACGTGAGGAAGGAGCCTCACGCATTGAGTAAAATAGTAAAGGTCTACGCCGTCGTCAGCGGCAAGGGTGGAGTCGGCAAATCCATGGTGACAAGCCAGCTTGCCGTACTGCTTAGTAGGCGCGGAAATAAGGTTGCGGTACTCGACGCAGACATAACCGGCCCTTCAGTACCGAAGATGTTCGGCATTACCGAGTCCGCGACAAGCAGCGAGTTGGGGCTGCACCCGGCCAAGAGCAGGGGGGACATCAGCGTGATGTCAATAAACCTGCTGCTTCCGAACGAGACTGACCCTGTAATATGGCGCGGCCCGGTTATAGCGGGTGTAGTCACGCAGTTCTGGACTGATGTGGTCTGGGGCGAGATTGACTATATGTTTGTCGATCTCCCTCCCGGAACGGGCGATGTGCCGCTGACCGTATTTCAATCCCTTCCTCTCGACGGCGTCATAATAGTAGCCTCCCCGCAGGAGCTTGTCTCCATGGTCGTTGAAAAGGCGGTGAGGATGGCGGAGATGATGGATATTCCAATAGTGGGGCTAATTGAGAATATGAGCTATTTTGAGTGCCCGGACTGCGGCACAAAGCACCACATCTTTGGAGAGGGAAAAACGGAGGCGGCCGCGAAGAGCCATGGACTGCGCTTTCTTGGCAGGGTGCCTATTGACCCCGGTCTCGCGGAAAAGAGCGATAGGGGCGAGATTGAGAGCTTTGAGGGCGACTGGCTTGACCCTGTGGCAGATATACTGGAAAAACAGTAAGGGCTGTACTAAGTATGCCATAGATTATAGTTAGTTTATAGCATTGGAGATAATATGAGCAAGTTTGAAGGCCTTAATTTGGCACAGCTGGAGTCTAAGCTCACGGAATTAAAGGATCTGCTTGAAGAGGTGGAGGAGGAGAGGCTTATAATACTGGGACAGCAAAACATCCACCTGCCCGGCAAGCTGGTCGTAAAATACGAGCAGGAACTCAGGGAAATAAAAGAGGATATTCAGACCGTCGAAGGTCTCATACGCGAAAAATCCGAATCCATATAAGAATACGCCGCTTGAAAACCACTGTTACCCGGCTTTATTAGGCTGCAATGCGCTGTGGAGCGTCCGGATGGGCTTACAGATATAGGGGCAGAGTGCAACACGCCTTAAATTTATCTAACAGGAGGAATACAATGGCAAAAGAGAAGCTTACAATGTACGCAGTGGGGGACTGCGCGCCCTTCAGAGAGGACCTCGCCTCTTCTTTCGTCCACGTCAGGGATATGTTCAATGAGGGCGACCTGGTTTTCGGACAATTGGAATCCGTTCTCAGTGATAAGCTGGAGCTCTCCAGCTGCACGCGAATGGGCTGCTCTTCCCGACCCGAGGTTGCAAAGGTGATGAAGGAAGCCGGCTTCGACGTCATCTCCTTTGCCTCTAATCACGCCCTGGACTACGGCAGAACAGCCTTTAAGGAGACATTGAAGCATATCAGGGAGGCGGGGCTTTACCTGACCGGCGCAGGTGAGAACGAGGAAATAGCCCGTCAGTACCCGATAATTGACGTAAAGGGCACCAAAGTCGCCGTTCTGGGTTACAGCTCTATCCTTCCACAGGGCTTCTGGGCGGAGGAGGCCCGCCCGGGTGTAAATCCCGCCAGGGGAATTACCGCCTATGTGCCGGTGGAGCACGACCAGCCCGGTACGCCCTGCCGAACCTATACCTTCCCGCACCCGGATGACCTCAAACGCATGACCGAAGATATAAAGGAGGCCAAGAAAAAGGCAGACATCGTTGTTGTCTCCATACACTGGGGTATTCACTTCAAAGAGGGTGTGATTGCGGACTATGAGCGCTACTATGCCCACTTTGCAATCGATGCCGGTGCCGATTTGATACTCGGGCACCACGCCCACATTCTCAAACCGGTCGAGGTTTATAAGGGAAAGGTTATTTTCTATTGCCTTGGCAACTTCGCCATGGAAGAAGTAACGAATATGCTCCAGGATCAGAAGATAAAGGGGCAGGATATGAAAACCTCCAAGAGCCACAAGGAGATGACTGAAATCAGCGAGGCCTTCAAGACGACAACGCGCTGCTTCCCAATGGACAGCTATATGACCCTAGTGGCGAAGATAGATATTGAGGACAAAAAGATTTCGAAGGTCTCCTATCTGCCGGCCTACCTCCCCACGGACTGCGCGCCATATGTCGTGAAGAGCGATGATGCGATGTTTAAGCAGATAAACAACTATATGATAAAAATTACGGAAGGTCAGGGCATGGATGCCGGCATCTATAAAATTCATGGCGACGAGGTTGTACTTAATATTGGCGACTGATTAATGCAGAGAAGTGCAAGCATTAGATGATAATAAAACAGTTTACGGGTACCGACAATTTCGGTACCCGTAAATTCTTATTAGCGGTTAACTGGAAAAAATCATTTAAGAATCAGCGCCGCTTTTGTTGACAGAGGACCGGCCGGAATTATGAGCAAGAAAAAATGCCGAAAAACAGACGTTTTCAGGCATTTTGGCACCCCGGAGACGACTCGAACGTCCGACCCTTCGCTTAGGAG
>JAAYOL010000138.1 GCA_012520395.1 Clostridiales bacterium | reverse complement strand
AAGGGGAAGAGCATATTTTTCAGCTTTTTTGTCTGGATAGGCTATGTCTGCGGCGTGACCGGCAAAATCGTGACGGGGAACATTACATATGTGTTTATTTTTTATCTGATTAACCTTGCAATGATTACGATTGATATCCTGCTATATTTCAGAAACAGGAAGCTGGATAAAATCAGGGCGGAGGTGTAGGAATGGACGAGAGTGTAAGGCTGCTAAACCAGATGCAGGCCCGGATCTGCGAAAACAAGCTGCGGCGCTACCGCGGCATGAACGTCTATGCGAAAAAGGGCGAGACCCTTATGGTCGGCTCCTCGCTGATGGAGCACTTTTTGATAAACGAGTTTCTGCTGGCCGAGGGGATGGACAGGGTCGTATATAACCGCGGCGTTGCCGGCTGGCGCACGGACGAGCTTTTAAAGGACATGGAGGCCTGTATTTTTGAGCTTGAACCGAGCAAAATTTTCATCAACATAGGCAGCAACGACTTAGACCGCCCCGGCGACGCGCTCGGAAGGCTTATCAAGCAGTACCGCAAGATTTTGCGCAAAATCAAGGAGCGGCTGCCGGGCTGCCTTGTCTACGTCATGGCATATTACCCCGTACTTCGTGATTTTGATGTGGGGGAGACACCGGCGAACGCCAAGGCGCGTTCACGCGAGGGGCTGGAGGAGGCAAACAGGGCAGTTGAGGCGCTGGCGGCCGAGATGGGCTGCGAGTTTCTGGATGTAAACCATGTCCTCAGGGACGAGGACGGCTACCTGAAACCCGAATTCGGTGCGGACAAGGTGCATTTGTTGCCCCCGGCCTACAAGGCGGTATTCGACGAAATAAAGCAGTATTTATAAAAACAGCAGGCGGTTTCCCTGCCTGGCAAAGCTTTAAGGTGGATGTCTCATGTTTTGAGACATCCACCTTTGGATTCCGATATTTTGTTTATTCTCAGTCAAGCTCGAACATTCCGGTGTAAAGCTGATAGTATTTACCCCGCTGCTCTATGAGCGAGTTGTGGTCGCCGCGCTCGATAATCTCGCCGTTTTCCATGACCATTATGGCATTGGCGTTCCTGACTGTCGAGAGCCTGTGCGCTATGATGAACACGGTTTTGCCCTCCATCAGCTTATCCATGCCGCTCTCAATGAGAGCCTCGGTGCGCGTGTCTATGGAGCTTGTGGCCTCGTCGAGAATAAGGACCGGCGGGTCGGCAATCGCCGCGCGCGCAATAGCGAGAAGCTGGCGCTGACCCTGGCTGAGGTTCGCCCCGTCGCCGGTGAGCATGGTATCATAGCCCTGCGGCAGGTGGGTGATGAAGAAGTCCGCGTTGGCTATTTTTGCGGCGCGCTCAACCTCCTCGTCCGTAGCATCAAGCCTACCGTAACGGATGTTATCACGCACGGTACCGGTGAAAAGGTTGGTATCCTGCAAAACCATTGCAAGACTGCGGCGCAGATCGTCCTTTTTAATCTCCCGGACATCGATTCCGTCGTAGAGTATCCTGCCTTCCTGCACATCGTAAAAGCGGTTTATGAGGTTGGTTATCGTCGTCTTGCCCGCGCCCGTCGAACCGACCAGCGCAATCTTCTGCCCCGGTTTTGCATACAGGCTTATGTTGTTCAGAACGTTTTTATTCTCCTCATAGGCGAAGGTAACGTTTTCAAAGCGAACCTCGCCCCTGAGCCGGACATATTCGGGCTTGCCGTCGGAGTCTATGCGCTTCCAGGCCCAGCTACCGGTTTTCCGCTCGGTCTCGCTTATTGTGCCGTCGTCTGAGACCTCGGCGTTGACCAGAGTGACACTGCCCTCGTTAATCTCAGGGGGCGTGTCCATCATATCAAATATGCGCTCGGCGCCCGCAAGCGCGGCCAGCAGCGTGTTGAACTGGTGAGATATTTCAGTGATGGGGCGCGAAAACGAGCGTGTATACTGCAAGAACGAAGCAATGGAGCCGATATCCAGATATCCCCCGATGGCCATCGCCGCGCCGACCGAGGCGGTGAGGGCATAATTGACATAGGAGAGGTTTGCCATAATGGGCATCAGAATTCCGGCAAAGGTCTGCGCGCTGCTGGAGCTTTTGCGCAGCTTTTCATTCAGCTCCTCAAATTCCTCGCCGACCTTTTCCTCACGGCTGAAGACCTTGACGACCTTTTGCCCTACTATCATTTCCTCAATGAATCCGTTGACTTCTCCGAGGTGGCGCTGCTGCTTGATGAAGAAGTTGGCGCTCTTTCCGCCTATCTTCTTTATGGCAAACAGCATAATAAAGAGCATTATAATGACAAGAAGCGTCAGGATTGGGCTGATGACAAGCATCATTATAAACACGCCGGTAATGCTGACCACGGAGGTGACAAGCTGGGGGATGCCGCGGCTGAGTATTTCACGCAGGGTATCCGTATCATTGGTAAAGCGGCTCATCAGCTCGCCGTGCGTGTGTGTGTCATAGTATTTTATGGGCAGGTTTTGCATGTGCCGGAACATATCAATGCGGATTTTCCTCATTGTGCCGGTCGATATATTAAGCATAAGCCTGTTATAGACAAAGGAGCCGGTAGAGCCGAGAAGGTATATTAGGCCCATGATAAAAAGCGTCCTTATCAAGTTTGACAGATCGGGAGATTGCTGGCCTATAAATTCGCCGAGTCCGTTAATTATTGGCCTTAGGAAATATGTACCCGCAACGCCCGCGAGCGCGCTGAGTATTATTCCTACAAAGACACCCACGAGCTGGAACTTGTAGTCCAGCATGTAGGCCAGAAGGCGCCCCAGCGTCTTTTTTATATCCTTGGGCTTTTCCATGCTTCTGTGTCTGGGGCCGCCCCTGCCGGGGCCGCGGGGTCCGGGCCTCATGGCTGGACCTTGCTTTCTTGTTTCAGCCACCTACGCCACCCCCTTCTGCTGGGATTCAAATACCTCGCGGTAAATATCGTTTGTGCTGAGTAGCTGCTCATGTGTTCCGACGGCGTTTATCTTGCCGTTATCAAGGACTATTATTCTGTCGGCGTCAGCTACCGAGGAAATGCGCTGTGCGATAATTATCAGTGTGGTATCGCCTCTGTTTTCGCGCAGTGCCTGACGGATGGACAGGTCTGTGGCAGTATCAACGGCACTTGTGCTGTCGTCGAGTATAAGTATTTTCGGATTACGGAGCAGCGCGCGGGCTATGCACAGACGCTGCTTCTGACCGCCGGATACGTTGACGCCCCCCTGGCCGAGCCAGGTGTCATAGCCGTCGGGGAAGGACATGATGAAGTTATGAGCCGAGGCCGCCTTGCAGGCCGCGATGAGTTCCTCATACGTGGCATTTTCGTCGCCCCAGCGCAGGTTATCCCTGATTGTACCCGAGAAGAGCTCGTTTTTCTGGAGAACCATGGCCACCGCGCTGCGCAGGTTATTGAGCTTGTAATCGCGCACGTCCCGGCCGCCCACCCTGAGACTCCCGTCAAAGACGTCGTACAGGCGGGGGATAAGCTGTACCAGCGTGGTCTTTGCCGAGCCGGTACCGCCGATAATTCCTATTGTCTCGCCGCTTTTGATTTCAAGATTCACAGACTCAAGCGTCAGGTTACTCTTGTCCTTGGCATAGCTGAAGGAGACGTTATCAAACGATATGGAGCCGTCACGGACCTCAAGCTCCGGGTCGGCACCCTCGTCTGAAATATCAGGCAGCTCATCTAAGACCTCCACTATGCGTGAAACGGAGGCCTTTGACATGACAATCATCACAAAGGACATGGAAATCATCATCAGCGACATGAGTATCTGGCCTATATAGCTGATAAAGGTCATAAGATCGCCGGTCTGCATTCCGCCCCTTATGATGAGGTTGCCTCCGAACCATGAGACTGCTATCATGCAGATATACATCCCAAGCTGCACAAAGGGCATGCTAAGCACAAATAGCTTTTCGGCCTTTTTCTGGGCAATTTGCAGGTCGGTCGCAGCCTTGGTAAATTTTTCGTTCTCGTAGTCCCGCCTTACGAAGGCCTTAACTACGCGTATAGCGGCCAGGTTCTCCTGAAGTGACGCGTTGAGCTTATCAAATTTTCCGAGCATTTTAATAAACAGTGGATAAGCCTTGGTGATAATCACAGCCAGGACAACGGCCAAAATGGGCATTACGGTCAAGAACACAAGCGAGAGCTTCGCATTTATCCTTATTGCCATTGTGGTGGTCAGAACAAGCATAAAGGGGGCGCGCACCGCAATGCGGATGATGGTAGTTAGTGCCATCTGTGCGTAGGTGACATCCGTAGTAAGCCTGGTGATAAGAGAAGCGGGGCTGAACTTATCTACGTTAGAAAATGAAAAGGCCTGTATTTTTGAAAAGACCTTTGAGCGGATGCCGCTGGCAAAGCCGGTGCTGGCAAGGGCGGCGAAGCGTCCGGACAGGGCACCGAAGCACATGGCGAGCAGTGCCATGAGAATCATGAGCACACCCACCTTGAACACATAGGAGATGCCGCCCCCTCCGTATATGCCGATATTTATTATTCTCCCCATCAATATGGGGATGTAGACGTCTAACGCTACCTCCATAACAACGCACAAGGGCGTGAGGACTGCGTAGATTTTGTATTTCCCGAGACAGGGGATTAGCTTTTTAATCATTTTTTATATCACTTCCTTGTTTGCCATGTTTATTGCGCATTTCCCTCATATCCTTTATAAGGGCACGCATGTCAAGCTCTTTACCTTCACAGGCAACCTCCAGCAGGCGGCCGAGCATATCAAACAACAAAACCGACTCCTCGTCGCTTAGTTCCGCAAACAGCCTTTTGTCATACAGGTCGAACTCCTTCCTGCAGTTCTGAGTGACCTCAAGGCCCTTGGGAGTTATCTTGAGAATGTTGCGCCGGAGATTATTCTTGTCGGTACGTTTTTCAATCATACCAGCCTTGCTCAGGCGTTTTGTAGAAAGAGCTACGGACGCGGGGGAGACCCCCATGTAATCGGCAACCTCAACCTGGGTACAGCCGTCGTTTGCGATGATAAACTCAAGCAGTCGCAGTTGACCAAAATGGAGCCCCTGTGATTGAAAAATCCTGCCCATCGACACCCGCCTTAACAAAGCGAGTTTGTCAATCAGCATTCCAAGCTCCTTTAGCTCAATCTGCATTGAGCCTCCCTCCTTAAACTAAGATTATTAAGCATAAAACAGTTAAGCGGTTAACAATCTTAATAATAGCCCAACCTTGTATGTACTGTCAATAGATTTTTTGAGATTTTAAAAACGGGCACGTTCGCCCTCGAGGTCTTGTGCTTTACGGATTTCAGCGCAACCCGGGGCTTTGAGGCTGTTGACAACAACTGCTAAAACGTTTATCATAAAATGCAACAAATAAAGGAATTTTTCGAGGTTATTATGATACAAAAAGTATTTGACAATATATATAAAATAGAGGTGCCGATGAGGGACGGGGCCCTAAACTGCCTCAATGCTTATTTGATACTGGGGGAGCGTAATCTCCTTATAGATACCGGCTTCGACCGGGACGAGACCTATAAGACAATTACCGGGGCACTTTGTGAGCTTGGCACCTCGATGGAGGATACGGACATTTTCCTGACGCACATGCATCCCGACCACGCGGAGCTTGCCGGGAGGCTGGCGGGAAAGAACACAAGGGTGTATATTGGGGCGGAGGATGCAAAGCTGCTTAATGACAGAGAAAAGACATTCAACGTCAGAAGGCAGAACCCGTCCAGCAAGGGCTTTCCGCCGGGTGTCGCTGTGGATTATGAGCGCATACATGCCCTGAGATCCCCTTTTTCCAGGAGCGCCTCCTGTACCTATACGGAGGTTAATGATGGCGATATGCTTGAATACGGGGGATATAAGCTAAGATGTATTGACTGCGCGGGACATTCCCCGGGCCAGACTTGTCTTTATATAGAGGACATAAAGCTCTTGTTTTGCGGCGACCATATCTTGTTTGACATCACGCCAAATGTAAGCTCCTGGGATGACGAGGTCAACCCACTAAAGGACTATACTGAAAATCTGAAAAAGCTCAAGGCCTACGATATAGAAATCATCCTGCCCGCGCACAGGGGAGTCACTTGCAGCGCCCATGAGCGCATTGACCAGATACTGGCGCACCACAACGAACGCCTTGATGAGCTTATGGAAGTGCTCAGAAAAAACGGGGCCTCAAGCCCCTATGACATAGCCTCGGCCCTCACATGGAACACCTTCTGCACATGGGACGATATGCCGACCTTCCAGAAGTATTCGGCTGTCGGAGAGGTCATCGCCCATTTAGCCTTCCTTTTAGACTCAGGGCTTATTGACAAGAGTGTTGAGGGCGGGGTTGATCTTTACAGCCTTGCAAGCTGAGCTTAATCATAAAAATAATTCTGAGCGTCGCGAGGTTCCTGAAGTACGGGCATGTAATAAAAGGCTCAGTCACCTTGCTCAGAATAATATATTCAGGGAGCGTCCACACGTGAGACGCTCCCTGAAGCTTTGCAGTTAATTTATACGTCGGCTTTGAGGTATCTGTCGAATTCCTCCTCAATCTCAGCCGTTGGCTTATCCGTGACTTTGGTAACAACAATAATGAATATTACGGAAACGATGAATGCGGGAAGCAGTTCATAGAGATCGAAGTAAGGCCGCACAAGGTTCTTCCAGAGGATTACAGCCACGCCGCCGGAAAGGATGCCGGCAAGGGCGCCCTGCCAATTCATCCGCTTCCAATATAGCGACAGGAGTATCGCCGGTCCAAAGGCCGCGCCGAAGCCCGCCCACGCGTATGATACAAGGCCGAATACGGAGCTATCGGGGTTTCTTGCTATAAACAGCGCAATCACAGCTATTACAAGAACGCTTAACCGACTTACCCAGACATACTGTTTTTCGCTCATCTTCGTTTTGAATAATGTTCTGCATATATCCTCTGATATCGCCGATGAGGTCACCAGTAGCTGAGAATCCGCCGTGCTCATTATTGCGGCGAGGATTGCCGTCAGCAAAAGACCCGCAATTATAGCTGCCCAGGGGCCGGTCAATATACTTTTAACAAGGTATATAAAAATCTGCTCACCGTCAAAGGCGCCAATCTGTTCCTGAGTCAGAACGGTGGACATGTACGCCCTTCCTATAACGCCTATAATTACTGCGGCGGCAAGAGATATAATAACCCAGACAATGGCTATGCGTCTGGCGGGCTTAATATCCCTCGAGTGCCTAATGCCCATAAACCTCGTAAGTATATGCGGCTGTCCGAAGTAGCCGAGGCCCCAGGCCGCTGTTGATACGATACTCAGAAGGCTAACAGCACCGATACCAGTCCACTCTGAAAAGCCGAGACTGCCGGGCACTTCCGAAATCGCGGCTACCAGATTGAAGGTCTCCACGGCACCCCCCATACTTGCAATAGCTACAAAGGGCAGTACAATCAGGGCCAGGAACATGAGTATTCCCTGTATTAGATCCGTCCAGCAGACTGCGAGAAAACCACCAAGAAAGGTGTAGGAGACGATAACTACAGCGCCAATAATCAGAGCAATGCCGTAATCAAGGTCAAATATCGCGTTGAACAGCTTCGCTCCCGCGGAAAACTGTGACGCGGTGTATATAAGAAAGAACACGATGATAAAAATGGCCGAAACCATCCTGATAAGACGGGTTTTATCCCTGAACCTGTTTTCGAGATATGTAGGAATTGTAATGGAGTCGTTCGAGCACTCGGAGTACTTCCTGAATCTCTTTGCAAGTATAAGCCAGTTTAAGTACGTTCCGACTGCCAGACCCAATGCTGTCCAGAAGGCCTCGGCCAGGCTGTTCCTTTTCGTCAAAAGAAAAGCGGTTCCCGGCAGCCCCATCAGCAGCCATCCGCTCATATCCGAGGCCTGGGCGCTCATGGAGGTCACCCAAACGTTGAGGGATCTGCCCCCCAGGTAATAGTCCGACTGGTTTTTGTTTTTGCGATAAAAATAGACGCCGATTCCCAACATAAACAATAGATAGAGAACCAAAACTATCGAGTGAATTACTGTATCAGACATTATCCTACTCCTTAATTTTACTTCCGTACAATTATACTATCTTTGCGCACGAAAGCAAATAATAAAATTGAGTTTTTGATAATAAATTGGAAAACTTTACGCTCTAAGCCATTCAGTTTCCTTAAAGTTGCGGTAAAACAGAACGATGTCCTCATATCTGATCCTTTTCAGTGAGAATCCCCCAGGCATTGTTTCGTGTACTGGAAAACAAGAGGGTGCCCCAAAAAACTTGAGACACCCCTTAAGTTGGCTTACTAAACGCAAATAACGCTAAAATGCGATTAGATTCCAAATACTTCCTTATTATATTTGTCTATCTCGTCATTAATAAACTCATCCGCTTGCGGATACAGCGTTCCGCCGAGACCATAGGTGATGCTGGGGATGAAGTTGCCGTTCGGGCAATATGTCTCCAAAACGCGGCGAGTTTCGGTACGGATTTCTTCCTCGGTAGCATCCTCTCTGTCGACTATGGCGGCGTCGATTCCACCCATCAGTGCCATACGGCCATCCAGCTGCTTTTGAATCTTTACGATATCATTCTGGGGAAGAACGCCCTGCCAGATGTCGATGTGCAGATCAACCATATCCTCTACGATCTGCTCCATATACGAGTCGGCGTGGTGCATGATTATTACACCCTGCTCATGCACGTAGTCGTAGGCTTTCTGATACCCGGGCTTTATGAACTCGCGCCAGATATCGGGCTGCATAAAGAGATTCGTCTTGTTGCCCCAGTCGTCGTGGGAGAGGAGGATGTCAGGCTTTATGTGATCGACCTGGAGCTTCATGCCTCTATAACGGTATTCACCGATAGCATCGCAGAGGTCCTTCATGGCCTCGGGCTCAAGCATGAAGTTTACAAGAGTGTCCTCAAAGCCCATGAGGAAGTGCAGGCGCTCAAATATGCCGGTGGGTGCGAAGGCCATTACCAGCACTTCGTCCCTGTTAACATTCTCAAGCTGTTTTAGGCTGGGCTCCCACAGCTCGTCGGCTGAGCAGTTCGCGATAAGATCGGGTACCTTGACGAAGTCGCGCCAGGTTGTGATGTCCTTGATTACCTTTGATTCCTCTGTCACGTGAGGCATCGCAGCTATGACTCCCTCGGGCCATATTATAGTGGTGCCCCAAAGATCCTTCATGGGTGCCATTCCCGGACTACGAACGCCGCGGACGAAACTGTTTACGGGGTCACCGCGGAAGAAATAAGTTCCCTCATACTGCTTAACGATTCTGTCCGGCTTTCCGCCCTTTTTGATAGTCTCAAGAAAATTCTGTTTTGGTGTCAGCATAATATTACCTCCCATATTTTGTTATGCTTTAAGTTAATATACGGGGGGTGACCCCCCCCCGTATAATTAATACTATTATTAGATTCTGCTGTCGATTTCGGCCTGGTACTTAAGAACCTTTTCCTTGGTAAGTCTGAAGCCAAAGATAAGGAGCAGGGCGCCGACTATCAGGAAGATGCCCGGGATAAGTGCAAAGGAGACCGTGAGGCCCTGTCTTGCAGCTTCGGACATTGTGGCGGGGTCAAGGTCCGGTCTGTAACCTGCTGCGGCAAGAGCGGCGGGAACCAGTATGCCTCTGAGAAGGATGGCGGCCTTGAGGGGCAGGGTCTGTAGTCCCATGATCCAGCCGGAGGCGTCCTTGCCGTTTTTCCAGGTGGCATAGACGACTGTATCGGCATAGAGTGCGGGAGCGGCTGCCAGCTGAATGCCGTAGCAGAACATTGCAAGGGTCATAAGGATAATTACGACCGTCGAATTCGAGTACAGCACATATACGAGAATCAGGCATACTGCAGCCAACAGATATGCAGCAATCATAGATGTACGGCTCGTAAACCTGCTGGACATATAGCGGAACAGATAGGCACCGATTGTTGCCGAGATACCCGTGCAGAGCAGATATACCGCCTGAAGGCCTTCGTTACCGGCAGTGTATCTGAAGTAGTATATCGCAGAAGCGGCGACGACGAAGTTCATGCACCATTTTGCGAGGTCGGCAATGATAAGTATAATAAGAGTGGGATTCTGGAAAAGGGAGACAAACATGTCTTTGACGGTTATTTTGTTCCTTTTAGCTACTTCAGAACCTTCGACTTCAATTTCCTCGTAGCCGTCAGTCATCTTGAAGTGAGCGTAGTAGGTGGCGGCCATGAGCAGACCAAGGCAGAAGACTGCTGCTGCAAACTGGTTGTTCTCGCCAACAATTCCCCCCAGAAGGGTTGCAAAGGGAAGTCCGAGATATGAGAACAGGATACCGCCCAGGTTGTTCCAAGCAGCGCGTGAGGAAGCCAGAGTAGCCTTGTCTTCAGGGGTTTTACCAACGACGTTTACTAGCGCTGAGTTAGCCCCGTATGGGAAGTTCCAGACTATATGGCTTGTGATACCGGCTGCGATAATAACTGCTGCCGAAACCGTGGGGTTGGAGCTAATATTCAGGAACTGGAAGGCGAAGAGGAAGGGGACTATCCAAGGCATAACGCGGAGCCATGAACGGTAGCGCCCCCATTTTTGTGCCTTGACACCGTTGATGATACCACCGTAGGTCCAAGAAAGGATGGTGTCAACCATGTTAATTGCGGTGCCAACTAAGGTAACCATAGCAGTTGAAAACTGTGCGATGTTCGTCAGGAAGTACGTGAAATAGAAGCCTTCGATGTTGGTCATGACTTTGAAGCCAGCGTCTCCTACTCCGTAAAAGTACTTCAGTGACGTGCTAAGTGGTTTTGCCGAGGATGATTTTTGCGTATTAGGCTGCATTGATAATTCCTCCCTTAAGCTAATTATAATATTCTCATTTCTGAGATATTAACGAAATAGTGCTCACAGAGTAAATTCTTTTAATACAACGCTATTTATACACAACATAGCTTCTTTCGGCTAATGCAACATTGTGCTTTTATAATTTATCACTATTAACTAAAGGTGTCAAGGAGCTAAATTATCAAATATCCATGTTTATGGGTATTTTTTATGCTAAAACCCATGGAATATTAGGTGGAATCCTAAGAAATGAGAACTTTATCCATAGATTATTCACAATTTGGCCATTTGTGAAAATCTTACCCAAATGGCGTGCAGCAAGGGCAAAAATGAAGTAAAATCATAAAATCCGTCAAAATAATAGGGTAATTTTTTTAAGCGGAAACGATTGCCCAATAGCGACGGCACGAACCTCCGGCTTCACCGAAGAAGGCTTTCATGCAGGATTGTTCGTCTCATCCTGCAATAAACGAAGATTCCTCACATACATTTTTTAGAAGTATAGTTTAACATAGAACAAAAAGAAAGGAACCGATGCCCTCGGCATCGGTTCCTGGCACGCCTGAAGGGATTCGAACCCCTGACCTACTGGTTCGTAGCCAGTCACTCTATCCGGCTGAGCTACAGGCGCTTACGTGCCTAGATATATTAACATGCAAACACTTAAAATGCAACACCTTTTTTCTTTTTTTCAAGCAAATGCACTAGAAACCGCGGCACATTTCCCGAATGGAAATGTGCCGCGGAGAGTTAAAGGCCTATGGCGTCGGTGATCTGGTCAAGTATCTCTCCGGCCGTCTTAAGTGCCTTGCCGGCCACATTCTTACCATTTTTCTTCTTGGGCATAAGTGCCACGCCTACTGCCGCCCCGGCAACCAAGCCTACACACATGCCCCTTACAAATCTCATGTCAGACA
This sequence comes from Clostridiales bacterium, assembly GCA_012520395.1. Lineage (GTDB taxonomy): Bacteria > Bacillota > Clostridia > Oscillospirales > Oscillospiraceae > DUPK01. Next base: position 1,486 of record JAAYOL010000138.1, on the reverse strand, counting down.
TATTATTACCTCCAGATATAAGCTAATAAAAACACTGCAAGATTGTCCTAGATAAGTATACCCCTAAAAGGAAAATTAATGCCCGTTTCAAGAACGGGCGCAATAATTTTTTATAAATCAGAAGGCGGAGGCTCTATCCGACCGTACCCTTGGAAGTTTCTGCTTTGACTAAGGAGTGTCTCGCCGGAGACTTCACAGCTTAGGTTCCCGATTTGGGTGCAGAACGCCTTGTCCATCATAATTTTTCGGACAAGGCATATATTTTAGTAGGCTAGTTTACTCGGACAGATATGAGCTGAGAAGGGGAAGTAACAGATGAGGCAAAAAGGAGCAAAGATACTCATTGGCTCAATAAAGCTGCCTTTCAAAATCAAAGCGGTCAGAGTGACCGCACAGGCGCTGCTTCTGGCCTTTATATTCTGGCTGGCCTCGTCATCCGGTGCTGCAGAAGCCCTCGAACGTATTGCCAGATGGGCGGGGGGCAACGATAGGATAGCCGGGGCGGCCTTTATTATGGAGCTGGGCGCGAATCTCAAAGAAAATGAGGGGCTGATAGACGCTGTACTTGCTGTTTCGGTGCCTTACAAGGCGCCCACAGAGCCCCCGGAGCTTCCGGCGCCACCGCCCTCTAAAAGCCCGGTCCGGACGCCGCGGCCTACTGTGAAACCGACTAATTCCCCCGCCCTGTCGCATGAGAGTATTGAAATGACGGGGGACACGGAGGACATCGACGCGGCGGCAATTTTCAGTGAGCCCTTGAATATCCTGCTAAAGGGCGCGCCCCAAATCCTAATCATTCACACCCATTCGACAGAGAGCTATTCCTCCAACTCAGGCGATATATATACCGAGACGGACGTAACGCGCACGCTCAACACCGATTACAATGTGGTAAGGGTCGGTGAAGAGATAGCAAGCGCTCTCACAAAAAAGGGCTTCTCGGTCATGCATGACAGGGGAGTGTACGATTTTCCCAGCTATACCGGCTCGTACAGCCGGTCACTGACGGCGATAGAGTCCTATCTCAAGCTCTATCCGAGCATAAAAATTGTACTGGATATACACAGGGACGCCCTGATGGACGCCGAGGGCAATATTTACAGAACCTCGACGCAGATTGGCGGCAAGACCTCCGCACAGGTGATGCTGGTTGTGGGCACGGGCGATGGAGGGGCAAACAATCCCCATTGGAAGGAGAACCTGAAGCTGGCCTTCCATCTGCAGGCCGCTATGAACAGTAAATACGAGGGTCTGGCCCGGCCGATTTCAATATCGCCGGAGCGCTATAACCAGCATGTTGGCAAAGGCTCCCTGCTCGTAGAGGTGGGCTGTAACGGGAATACGCTGGACGAGGCGCTCTATGCCGCCCGGCTCTTCACAGACGCGGCGGCCGAGGTGTTCGAAAAGCTGAAATAGTAAGCGGGCGGCTGCTGCCGCCCGTTTTTATGTACTAATTGTTAATAGCTCCAAAGGTTTCAGGAAATTT
>JAAYOL010000022.1 GCA_012520395.1 Clostridiales bacterium | reverse complement strand
TAAAGATTCTCCTCAACCTCGGCCAGCAGCTCGTCGGTAGCCCAGAATTTTTCAAACGGCGAATAAAGGTCTCTATATACAGGTAAGGTTTCTATAGCGGCAGAGTCTGTTTTAATGTCCGCTTCTGGAAGCCCTTCTATGTATTCGTCAAAAGAATAATTCAATTCTACGCGGCTATTACCCATGCCGACGCCGGTGGCAGCAGGGTTTGTATCGGAGGGGGATATAACGGGCGTATCCGTTGGTGCCGCCGCGGGGCTCGGATCAGCCGGTGTCTCTGTGGTTTTCACGATACCTCCGCAGGCGGAGAGAGCCAGCGCCAGAGAGAGTACAATAGCAAAAAGGCAATATAGTTTATTACGTTTCATAATATACTCCTTATAAATAGTTTCTTCTTTACTTCTGTTCGTAATTTCCGGAAACCTGATTACCTTGTCCAACGGAATCTCCTCCCATCATTTGGATATGCACAGCTTATCATTTATTTTGTCAAATTCAATAGTTTATGCACGAATTGATTGTTTTTATGCACGAATTGATTGAAATGACGTGGATTTTTATGGTAGGATATGCATAATAAGAATTGTGGGGCGGTGATTCTTTGCTTTTATACATATGGGAACTATTTGTATGCATATATGAAACGTTATTAGTTACTTACCTGTTTTATAAAAAGCTCGGCGCAAAACCCCGCCGAGCTTTAAGAATAGTTATTTCAGTTCTTTTGATGACTTCAGCTTTATGTATACTTACATTCACAGTTTCATCTACTCCCCTGAGAATGGCATTAATTTTGGCAGTCTATATTTTTGTAGCTGTCTGGACATTTGACTGCTCAAAAAGGAGCCGTTGGTACAAAGCCCTTATTTGGCCCAGCTGCGTTCTGCTCGTCGTTGCGGTGGCTGACAACGTAACTTTTTCTATAGCGGAGGCTATGACAGATTACCCGCTTCATGAATTAATGCTATTAGGCGGCGCGAGAGTTCAGTTCACATTGGTATATTTGCTTGTTGTAACCGTATTGGTATGGGCGGTTGTCCATCTTGGAGAGCCGGAGCCCGAGCTTCCTTTTGCAATCAGCATCCTGCTTTTTATATTCATGGGAATCGGAATCTTTGCCGCCGAGTCCATCCTAGATATCTCGCTGGAATTGAAAACAAACCCTGCAACCGCATCCCAGGCCGCAAAGCTCTCTTCACAGTGTTATTTTATCCTTCTTACACTCTTTGCGTTGCTAATTACTTACGAGTGCTTAGGAATTATACTTAGTAAAAACAGAAGGCTGAGACAACAGCAGCAGCTGGCGAAAATGGAAAAGCAGCAATATGATTTGGTCGTTTCGACAGCGGAATCCCTCCGGCAGTGGAAGCATGGTTACCAGGGACAGTTGCGTCTGATTGGAGCACTTATCGAGCAGGAAAAGTATTCTGAACTGAAACAGTTTTCAACTCAGCTGATCTCCGACCTGCCGTCCGCAGCATGTTTGCCTTTCAGCGGCAATCACACATTGGATGCGGTCGTTTCGCTTAGAATGATAGACGCAAAGCGCCATAACATACATTTTGAGTCTACGATGTTTCTCCCTGACTATGTTCCCTTAAGCGATGTAGAATTTGCTTCTCTGGTTGGAAATTTGCTAGATAATGCGATTGAAGCATGCCGGAGAGCGGCTTCTGAAAATGCTGAAATCAAATTTGAAATTAAACCCTGGAAGCAAATGATGTATCTTTTTTGCTCGAACACATCCGACGGAAAATATATTCGCAGTCATAAGGGGTATTTGCTGTCTACAAAATCCGCAGAGGGCCATGGTATCGGTCTCCGGCGCATAAAAGAAATCGTCGAGCAGGCAGGGGGCACATATCAATTTGCGCCTGAAGCCGAACGATTCAGCGTAAGTATAATGATTCCTTTGGAGGACAATGTCAATGAAGATAGCGATTGTTGAAAACGAAGAGCTCCACGCTCAAAGCCTTCAGGCCCTTTTGCATATGTGGTTTCAGGAGCACAAGGCTGTTTATGAGGTTACTAATTTCACAAGCGGCGAGGAAATTTTAGCTTCTGACGAAAAGGATTTTAACCTTGTGTTTATGGACATTCTTATGGACGGCATGGATGGCGTTACAACCGCGCATAAGCTGCGGGAGCTCGGATTCGACGGCCAGCTTGTATTTTTGACCTCCTGCTCCGAGTATGTGTTTGAAGGGTACTCTGTTCATGCGCTTAACTATCTTTTGAAGCCGGTTGAGTATGACAAAGTAGCAAAATGTATTGAATATGTAGTAAAAACACTGGACGCCGGCTCATATACCTTTCGATATCTCGGCGCTGTCCGCCGAATTCCTTACTCTGAAATCTTCTGTTTTTCCAGTGATGGCCACTATACCCAAATATTAACCGAAGAAGGGAATTTTAGGCAGCAAG
>JAAYOL010000137.1 GCA_012520395.1 Clostridiales bacterium | reverse complement strand
GGTGTAGGCTATGGCTGTTGTAAGGTAGTATTTACCTTTTTTCATAATATGACCAATCCTTTCGCAATGCTGAAGGCACAAATTACCATGCACCAAGGCAGGCTAGGTTGTGCATTTTACAGCTACCCGCAGTGCATCTAAAAGCACTTATTAATAAAGATTTGGGCCTCTTACAAATCTTTTCCTCCTGTGGGGATATTTTCGGGTTAAATATTATTCTACACCAAAACACTTCAAAATGCAAGGAAAAGAATCATCGCCGGCAATCAGTCGGAGATGATTGTATCAATAAAAGATTCTTCGCCCCCGCTTGAGTGACAATTCCGGGCCTTGGTCATTCTGAGCGGAGCGAAGAATCTAATAAAGTATAAATTATAAGCCTTTAGACAAGTAAGCGGGTTTTATGCTCTACATGGCACAGCCTAAGGCGCCTTGGCTATTACCTCGTCGCGCTTGGAGTAGATGCTCTCATCCTCAAAGGAGCGGAGGATAAGCGTCCCCTCCTTGTCATAGACGAGCCTGTAAGTATCCACCTGGTAGCCGGTGAAGCCATAGGTCACATAATAGGTTTCGCCGGGGGAGAGGCCCTCGTCAATTACATAGACCGTGTCGTATGGTATTTCCTTGACGATGTTAATTTCCGTGTCAACATAATTACCGCTGATATTCGTGCCGACAAAGCGCACATAGAGCATGTCGTTTTCAACATTGGCGTATATTTTTATGGGGAAATCGGTGTTATTTTTAAACTTATAATCAAGAGAGTCATAGCTCACGGCAGCGTCGAGCCCGTATTCGATATAGCTCGGCACATAGAGATGGCAGCTGCGGTAGACTATCTCAAGATTGGAGTAGACAGAGCAGTAATAGATGGCGGAGGCTATCTGGCACACGCCGCCGCCCAGCTCCTGCACCACCTCGCCGTCTGTATAGGCGGCCGCTAGCTTATAGCCGGCTTCCTCGGTGTAGGGTCCGACATAGCTGTTAAAGGAAAATACTTCGCCCGGCTGAACGATGACTTCGTTAACGCAGGAGGCGCCTATTGTCACGTTAGTCGTGCGGTCGGCTATCGGAGTGAGGGGCGTTACGGATTCAGCAAGGGTATCACGGAACAAAAGCCCCTCCAAATCGGCTTTTTTCACCTCGGGCTCTATGTAGAAAAGGTGTACGGTGACGCTCTCGCCCTCGGCGGCCTCGCGGAGGGCCGCGTTTGCGGCATCGAGATCAAAGCTGACGCCCGCCCTTTCCTCGGTAAAATCCCCAAGCTCGGCGCTGTAAACCGAATTTTGTGCGTCCCTGTGTAACATCTCGAAGGCGCGGTCGAAGCTGGCCTCCTCCGGGGCTTGGATGAGGGGGGTGTATACGACATCGTTGAAGCTAAGTGTCCTGAAGCTCTCTATAACCTGCTCGGCTATGGCAGCCACGTCACAGCTTACTCCGGAGATGCCCTTTGTGACAGTTACGGCGTTACCCTCCGTTGTCAGCACCGGCCTTTGGGGTTCGCGGTCAATTTTAGCTGTTGCATTTTTGATTTTGAGCATAAAGGCAGCAGGGCCGAAGCGAACGCTGGTATCCGCTTCAATCTCGGTTTTTACGAACAGGCATTTTATGTAGCTTATGGCGTTTTTGAGTAAGTTGCCACGGCGGCCGTATTCAAATGGCGAGAGGGTGTAGTCCATTGGGTCGAGCGTTATTCCAAGCTCGTCCGAGCTCAGCGTGAAGCCGGCGCTTTCATAGCCCTCGAAATGCACGTTTATGAACTTTCCGGCGTATTTGTCGAAGCCTGAATCGGCTATGGCTTTTGCGGCCTCGTCCCTCGTCATACCGCCGACCTTTACGCCAAGGGTATATATATTCGGGTAGATTTTATCACTATTTTTCACATTGAAGGCCAGAATAAGAAACGCGGCAAAAACGATTAACAGCGCCCCCAGCAGGAGGATGTTAACCTTGAGCACGCGCGGCATTCGCCTTAATGGGGGAAGGGAGGCTGCCGCCTTCGCGTAGTGGAGATCCTCGGAGCGCAGGTTGTTTCTCTCGTCAAGGGCCATTTAACCACCTCGTTATAGTCCTTCGAACAGATTTTGGTAATAGTCGATTCTCATCCACGGTGAGCCAACGGTTAGCTTGTGCTCTGCCTGGGTGTCAAGTATCTCGCTTATAAGCCTGTTTGAGAGTAGAAAGCCTTTTGGGGTGAAGCTCCAGCGCCCGTAAACGAACTTCGCCCAGCCCTTATCGACATAGGATTTAAAAAGCTCGTCCATGGGGTCAAAGCTGCATCTGTATATATTGCAATACTCCTCGGCGGATATTCCTTTAACTGTGCGAAGCCCGAGCATGAGATACTCGGAGGCGCGGTCATAGCTTGTAAGCTCCTCGAACTCCGTAATTATCTCGCCGCCGCCTTCGACAGCGTCGATGTACTCCATGGGGCTGGCGACATAGGTGTAGCGCAGGCCGCCGAGATTGGAGGCTGCGGAAGCACCGAAGCCCGCGTAGTCCTTTAGCTCCCAGTACTTGAGATTGTGCTTTGACTCAAAGCCCTTTTTGGCGAAGTTTGAAATCTCGTACTGGTAGTAACCGAAGCGCGCCAGCGTCTCAATGGTGTAGAGGTACATGTCCGCCTGCGCATCGCTGTCGGGTATAAGGTCTGAACCGCGCAGGGCGTAGAGCGGTGTGCCCTCCTCAAGATTTAGGCCGTAACATGAGAGGTGACGCGGCTTCAGGCTCATAGCGCGGTTGAGTGTATCGGCCCAGTCGTCCCTTGTCTGGCCCGGCAGACCATATATAAGGTCCAGGCTGTAGTTATCAAAGCCCGCCTTTCTAGCCATCGCAACGGCCTTTTCAACCTGCTCAAAGCTGTGGCGCCGCCCTATGAACTTCAGAATATCGTTGTTTGCCGACTGCGCCCCGATGGATAGGCGGTTGAAGCCCGCCTTGCGCAGGAGCATCAAATCTTCCAGAGTTATGCTGTCGGGGTTTATCTCCGCCGTGACCTCGGAGGCGACAAGCACGTTGTAATTGCTTTTGAGTGTATCGAAGAGCTTAATAAGCCGCTTTGCCCCATAGTAGCTCGGAGTGCCGCCACCGAAATAAACAGTGTCTACATAGTATCCCGCAAGCCGGGGTGAAAACTCCTTCATGTGCTTAATCAAAGCCGCCTGATACTTGGGCATGAGCGAATCGCAGTCTGTTACAGAGCAAAAGTCACAGTATTTACAGCGGCTTGCGCAAAAAGGTATGTGTATGTATATACCGACGTTTCTGTCCAAGAAATGTTCCCTCCGGTATTGTCAGTGTGGTTATTAAAGCAGGTATTTATGTCTGCCTGTTGAACAACTGCCTGTCCAATTCCTGGTGCCGCATTTGGCCTGTGCCCAAAGGGACGGCCGCGGCAATGACTGTCCACATCCCGCCGAAGACAGGCGGGCTAATCTGTGCAGTAAAATATTCAACGCGCGGATATTATAACACATTTCGGTTAATCGGGAAAGTGGTCAAAACAGGAAGGGGCGGAGTATGTTCCTCAGCCCCTGTGTTTCACATATGCCTAGCGGACGTGAGCGGAGGCTCAGTGTCCTGTGCCTCATCCGCTTCTTTCTCTGTGGAAAGCTGCGGGAAATCATAGACATTTGTAAGAACGTCCTCTAAATCCACGTCAGCCTGACTTTTTATCATATATTCAAAGTTTCCCTCAAACTGGTTTATCTGCTCCAAAACCATGGAAAAGTACTCCCTGCATCTGAGGTACTTTTCCTTCAGCGCACCCAGCCATTCCTCATGAGCGAGCCGTTCACGCGCCAGCTCCTCGCGCACCATAAGGGACAGGGAATCCGCCTCGCTCTTTGCCTGGCTGATTATAGCCTGCGCCTGCTCGTTTGCACGTGCTACTATGTCGGAGGCTGTGGCTTCTGCGGTGGAGAGTATGTCCGCCGCATGGGGGTCGATATCCTGACGGCGCAGCCTAGCCTCAGCCTCCTCATACAGAGCCTTGAGCTTTAAAATGCGGGAGTTTGCCTCTGCTATCCTTGAGTTTGCCTCGGCGATGGCACGGTTCGCCTTTTCCGCAACGGCTCGGTTGGCCTGTTCGATAAGGGGGAGAGAGGCGGCGTCTTGCCCATGGGAAGGGCCGCCGTTACTACGCATAAGACTGTCGTTTTTTTGACGCAAATCATAGATTTCGTTGTTAAGAAGGTCAATGTGGCTCTTGTTGTCTTCAAATATCTTCCTTATGTATCTCTCGTAGATATTACATATTTCCTGTATGTTGAGCAGGACAAAGTTTTTATCGTAACCGCCGAACCGAGATTTTTTAAAATTCAACTGGCGAATATAATCTATCACTTCGCTGCTTACATCGTCCAGTAGGATGTCGTTCTCGTTCATAATAGCCAACCCTCCTTTATGCATATGGACAATGCGGCTTAAAATACCACAATATCATACACAGAAGCAGCCGCCTAAACCGTGTCCGGGACTTCGGCGGAGTTCGGTGGCAGTTGGTACAAGCTTCTGCCTATAATATATAGTATTTTTTATGCTTTTTATGTCAAAAAAACAAAGCCGCTATTGAATAATTCAACAGCAGCAACTGGCTGCCCTGACCGTGAAGCCGAGGGCCCTGATAGTTTTGCGTCACAGACTTTCGCCTGCTTTGCCTTTTTGCAGCTAAAAGATAACACAAAACCATGGCTTATGCAATAGTTTTGCGTGAACTTTATGTAAACTCAATGGGCATACCCTCCACGTTTTTGTACAACGCATTCCGGTATGCCCATATTATTAATTCTGTTCTGTTAAGGTTATACCCAGCTCGTCAAGCTGCTTCGGGTCGACTGTGTCGGGGCAGTTTGTCATCGGCTCCGAGGCGTTTTGCAGCTTCGGGTAGGCTATGACATCGCGAAGGCTTTCGGCTGAGAGCATTTGCATTACGATGCGGTCAAGCCCGAGGCCCATACCGCCGTGGGGTGGGGCCCCGTATTTAAAGGCCTCAAGCAGGTAACCGAACTTTTTATGGGCCTCTTCGTCCGAGAGGCCGAGCAGCTCAAAAACCCTTCTTTGCAGCTTGGGATCTGTAATTCGTATCGAACCGCTTGAAAGCTCGATACCGTTTAAAACCAAGTCGTAAGCCTTGGCCTTTACCTTCGATTTATCGGTCTCGAGGTACTGCAGAGACTCGTCCATCGGAGCCGTGAAGGGGTGGTGCATGGCGACATAGTCCCCGAGTTCCTCGTCCCAGTCGAAGAAGGGGAACTCCAGTATCCACAGGAAATTGAACTTATCCTTGGGTATGATGTCGAGCTTCCTGGCTGTCGTAAGACGCAGAGCGCCGAGCTGAGAGAGCACGGCCGAGCTTTTTGTGTCCGCTATTATGAGCACAACGTCGCCCTTTTCGGCCCCGGCGCGCTCTAGTATGGCCTTCATCTCGTCCTCGGACATGAATTTGGAGAAGGAGGAGGTCATGCCGTCCTCGGTCAGGCGTATCCAGGCTATGCCCTTGCCGCCTATGCCCCTTATATACTCGGTGAGCTTGTCAATTTCCTTGCGGCTGAGGGTGACCACGCTGTTTTTAGCGCAGATGCCGCGGACGCTGCCCCCACCCTGTACGGCGGAGGAGAAAACGCCGAAGCCGCAGCCGGAAGCAATGTCCGAAAGGTCAAATATCTCCATGCCAAAGCGCGTGTCGGGCTTATCGGAGCCGTAGCGCGACATGGCCTCAGCATAGGTCAGTCGCGGGAGCGGCAGGGGCATTTCAACATCCAGAACTTCCTTAAAAAGACGCTGAATATAGCCCTCGACCATTGAGATTACGTCCTCCATGTCCACGAAGGACATCTCAAGATCTATCTGCGTAAATTCCGGCTGCCTGTCGGCCCTCAAGTCCTCGTCACGGAAGCAGCGGGCAATCTGCATATAGCGGTCAAAGCCCGCGACCATAGAAAGCTGCTTATACAGCTGTGGCGACTGGGGAAGGGCGTAGAAGCTCCCTCTGTGGATTCTGCTCGGAACAAGAAAGTCACGCGCGCCCTCAGGCGTTGACTTTATAAGCATAGGGGTCTCTATTTCGATGAAGCCGTTTTCGTCAAAGTAGTCCCTAGTGACCTTGGTGACCTTATGGCGCAGCAGAATATTCCTCTGCAAAATCGGCCGCCTGAGGTCAAGGTAGCGGTGCTTAAGGCGTAGGGCCTCGCCGGCGCTACAGTTGTCGATTATCTCGAAGGGTGGGGTCTCGGACTGCGCGAGGATGCGCAAATCGCTCACATCAAGCTCTACGTCGCCCGTCGGAAGCTCAGGGTTTTTCGATGAGCGCTCGCGCAGCTTGCCCGTGGCAGCCAGGACGTATTCGGAGCGGACGGAAAAAGCCTTATCAAATATTTCACTCTCGGTAGACTCGTCGAAAGCGAGCTGGATTATCCCCGTGCGGTCGCGAAGGTCTATAAAAATAAGGCTGCCGAGGTCACGGCGGCGCTGAACCCAGCCGCAGACCGAGATGGTTTTGCCCACATCGGCAATCCGGGGCTCGCCGCAGTAGCAGCTGCGTTTGAAACCTGTAAGATTATCCATAACAGTATCTCCTGTAAAAAATTCGCCTCAGTAAATCCTATAATTCGTGGGAGGTCGTAGTGTGGCGCGAGTGCGCCACGGTTAATAAATTTGAGTGCGCCCGGCTTGAGCGGGCCAGTTGCGGGGCAGATATTTTTTCATATAACAGCGTTTCTTATATCCTCGGCGGTCAGCAGACATTCAAAGACGCTGCCGGTGGACATGTCCTTAATTCTTGCCCTGCCCTCTGAAAGCTCGTTATCGACGATTACCGCGCTGTATGCAGCGCCGAGCCTGTCGGCGTACTTCATCTGCGCCTTCAAACCGCGGCCCGTGGTGTCGCGCTCGGCCTTCACCCCGAGCTTCCTCAAATCGTAGACCAGCTTTTGGACGGGCACCTCAGCCGCGCCGCCGAGCGCCGCGAGGAAGATTCGGCAGCCCTCGGGCTTCGGGAACTCTATGCCCTGTGCGTCCATGACCATCATCATACGTTCAAGTCCGGATGCAAAGCCGAGGCCGGGGGTCGGCTGGCCTCCTAGGGTCTCTATGAGGCCGTCGTAACGCCCGCCGCCGCAGATGGCGCTCTGCGCGCCGATGTCCGTGGAAACAAACTCAAACACCGTGCGGGTGTAGTAATCAAGTCCGCGCACAATTTCGGGGTCAATCGTAAAGTCGATGCCCATGGCCCCCAGCATTTCCTTTGTCTTTTCAAAGTGCTCAAGGCAGTCGCTGCAAAGGTAGTCAAGGCAGGAGGGGCTGTCCCCGGCAATTTCCTTGCAAACAGGACTCTTGCAGTCAAGGATACGCATGGGGTTTTTATCTAGCCTATCAAGACAGGTGCGGCACAGCTCGTCCCTTCTGGATTCGAAATAGGCCCTGAGCGCCGCGTGAAACTTCGGGCGGCATTCGGGGCAGCCTATCGAATTGATTGATAGCTGCGTGCCTTTAATCCCTAGCCTGTCCAGTATGGCCGCGTAAAGGGCTATGACCTCGGCGTCGGCGGAAGGGCAGGGGGAGCCGAGGTATTCGACACCGAACTGGTAAAACTCACGGTAGCGCCCGGCCTGGGGCTGCTCCCCACGGAAATTGGGCGCAATATAAAAGCACTTTACGGGCAGGCCCGCTCCGTAAAGGGAGTTTTCAAGATAACTCCTGACCACAGAGGCCGTTCCCTCCGGGCGCAGGGTGATGGAGCGTCCGCCCCGGTCTGTGAAGGTGAACATCTCCTTTTGCACAACGTCGGTGGTGTCGCCGACGCCGCGTACAAAAAGCTCCGTATGCTCAAAGGTCGGAAAACGGATTTCACTGTATCCGAAGTCCGAAGCCGCCTTGCGGAGCACACCCTCTATATACTGCCAGCGGTAGCTGTCTGAGGGGAGAACGTCATTCGTTCCCTTGGGTTTCAATATAATATCTGCCATAAGACTTGTCCTTTCAGGCTCGTGTTTTTTCGTAGTAATACCGGGTAACTCCCTTCCACCCGTAGCTTGACAGGCGGGAGCGTGAGCGTGCATCTATGCTTAAATCAGCGCTTTTGCCCGCGTTTTCGCAAAACGCGGTCGCACATATATGGCCGCCCACCAAAGGCGGATGTTGTCAGGGTATAATAACCAAAGGGGCGGACGCGCCGCCCCCGCATCTCATTTTTTGGGGTTTACAATGTCGCGCCAGTCCATGTCGCCGCGCTGGAGCCCACGGATGAGCACCTCGGCGGTCGCCGCGTTAGAGGCGAAGGGGACGTTATACTGGTCGCAGAGCCTTGCTATATCATTTATGGCGACTGTAGAATCAGTGCTCTGGCTATCCCAGAAAAAGAGTACAAGGTCAATCTCGTTATAGGCAATACGCGCACCTATCTGCTGAGCTCCACCCTGATTACAGGAGAGGTAAAGCGTGATAGGCAGACCGGTGGCCTCAGCGACGAGGCGTCCGGTGGTATTTGTCGCACATATACTGTGGCCTGCAAGGATACCGCAGTAGGCGATGCAGAATTGGACCATGAGTTCCTTCTTATTATCGTGAGCCAGGAGAGCAATATTCATGGTGGTACCACCTTTCTATAATGCGGGCTTCATATCACCCGCGGGAATGCTTTCTCCCAGAAGCCGGCCCGCAATACGCGAGTATGCCGCAGCCGCGCCCCCGGAGGTATAATTGATAAGGGGTATGCCCTTGTTTGTCGACAGGATGACGGAGCGGTCCTCGGGGACAAGACCCAGAAGCCGTGCCCCGACAGTGTCGACTATGTCGTCTATGTTCTGCCTCGATTTTTTTAAGAGGCGGGGACGAATGCGGCTGACTATGAGTGATATGTCCTCTATGCCCAGAGCTCTCAGCTCCATGACGGTGCGCTGCACGTCGCGGCAACTTGAGGCATCTGCTGTCGCTACGACTATGGCGCTGTCGGCAAATTCTGCCGCCAGGCGAAAGCCGCTGCCTATTCCGGCCGGGGAATCAATGATGCAAAAGTCGAAGGAGCGCCTTGCTCCAAGCAGGAGCTCGCGCATTTTTTCGGGCTCAATCTCGTGGGACGATCTGAGAGATGGCGCAGATAGAAAGTAGAGAAAGGGGACACTCGGATGCTGAATCACCGCGTCCCTGAGCGAAAAGCGGCCTTCAATCACATCGCAGAAGTCTGTTAGCGCCATTTCAGACAGTCCGAGGCTCAAATCCAGATTTTTCAGACCGACATCCGCATCTATACAGAGAACCCTGTATTTTTTTGCAGCCAGAGCTGACGACAGCGCGGCGGCAGTCGTTGTTTTGCCGGTTCCGCCCTTACCGGAGGCAATTACAATGACCTTACCCATATTTCCTCCCAGATAATTTTTTCAGCTCCAACGGTCATTAACTAATTATATATAATTACCAAACGTTTTTCAATAATAATTTCAGCTGACAAGCGCGTTTTCGGAGTCTATAATTTCACGCGCCGTCTTTGTCTCAAAATAGTATTTGAGCACGTCCTTAGCGATGCTGGTAATGGCGTTACCCGAGCCGCCCTTTTCAACAACCACCGACACCGCTATCTCGGGATTTTCATAGGGGGCATAGCAGATGAAGATGGCGTTGTTCGCTAGGTCCTCTCCGAGCTGGGCGGTACCCGTCTTAGCCGCCACGGAGACCCCGAGGTCTCTGAAGACCATCGAGGGCGTGCCCTGAGTAGTAACATAGAGCATACCCAGCTGCACAGCCTCAAAAACATCCTGCCCGGCCTCGACAACGCTCAAAACCTTCGGCTGCTCGGTATGCAGGGTCTGTGAAAAGTCATAGCTCTTTACAGACTTGAGTATGTGAGTGCCTATCCTCTTGCCGTTGTTGGCAATCGTGGCAGTGTATTCGGCTATCTGAAGCGGGGTAAAAAGGTTGTAGGACTGACCTATGGAGGCCTGGAGAGTGTCGCCGACGTACCAGGCTTCATCTCCGCGCGACTCCTTGTATTCGCGGGTCGCGAGAGTGCCTGTTTCCTCGTACAACTCGATTCCGGTGGGGGAGCCAAGCCCAAACTGTGCCGCGCAGGCTGAGAGCTTATCTATTCCGAGCCTGTCGGCGACGGAGTAGAAATAGTAGTTGCAGGAGTCACGCAGCGCCTCGGAGACGTTTATCCACCCGTGTGAGCCGGGATGAATCCAGCAGGTGGGCTGGTAGCTGTCGTATTTTGTGAATCTCCCCTCGTCGTAAATCCTTTGAGTTGGTGTTGCAACGCCTTCGCGAAGGGCCGCAACGGCCGTAACGATTTTAAAGGTTGAGCCGGGCGAGTATAGTCCCTGCATAGCGCGGTTGAGGAGGGGCAGGGTGGGGTCGTTTAGAAGCTCGTCGTAGATTTCGTTGAACTTTGACAAGTCAAAGGTGGGATAGGAGGCGGAGGCGAGAAGGTCTCCGGACTTTATATCTATGGCGACGACAGCTCCGCCGGGTATTTTTTCTTCATTCTCGCCACGGGCATTGTTAAGGGCCGCTATGCGCTCAGCCAAAATATTCTCTGCCGCGCCCTGCAGACCTATGTCAAGCGTCAGGACGACATTTTTGCCGGGAAGAGGCTTTTCCGAATAGATCACATCTTTAACGGCCCCGGAGGAGGTCACTGTCGTGGTCTGAGTGCCGTCAATGCCCCTGAGGTGGGATTCAAAAGCAGCTTCAACCCCGTCCTTGCCGACGACTGCGTTCATGGAGTATCCGAGCTGCGAATAGACCTCATATTCCTTGGCATCCATCTGACCCACACGCCCGAGAAGATGCGCGGCATAGGGCGTGAGGTACTCCCTTACGGACTGCGTTTCAATCTTTACGCCTGTGAGGTTCTGCTCCTTTACAATGGATATAAAGTCGATATCCACATCCTCTGCGAATATATATTTTGGAGCGTAGGTGATAATAAGACGGGTTTCAAGTTCGTAACGCAGTCCGGCTATGAGCCTTGCCTCCCTGTCTGAATAGCTCTCAGCAATCTTGTAGTGCTCCCTGAAAAACTCCATAAGCTCGTCCGCCGAGGGGCTTTGCTCAAACTCGAAGAACTCGAAGTAATACTCCAGACGGTAGCTCTGGGTTTCGGTCATCTTGTCTATATAGGAAAAGGGTGCGTCTGACGATATGGGCAGGGTGTCGGTATATTTTATACCCCTTTCCATGCATATGCCGGAAAGCCGCAAAAGCACGGCGTTCGGGTCGCCGGTACTGGTGAGCAGGGTATGGTCTATAGTTACGTTGTAGCTCGTGCGGTTTGTGACCAGCACATTGCCGTAGCGGTCCAGAATTAGGCCGCGGGCTGCCGGAACGTCTGAGATTGTGACTATCGAGTTGAGCGATTCGTCATAATATTCTTCGCCCATTATTATCTGCAGCTCGTAGAGAGCTGTGGCATAGACCGCCAGAACGATTGCAAGAAAAAGTATCAGAATTGTAACGCGTGCAGATTTTACTTTCATAAGAATCTCCTAGCCTGTATCACATAATCCGCACCCGCCCTGCGCAGCCGACTTTCGCGCCAGGTTTATTTAATCAGCGCCTGCGCCGGGACAACCGGCGCACAGGAAGGTACAGTGGGAAAACAAACAGCAGGGAATAGGCGCATTGCAGAGCCGTGACCCTGAGAAGTATGAGCAGCCCGACATCCCTGAAGAACAGAAATGGAAACAGCTGCAGAAACGAAATCACCAGGAGTCCCAACAGGGAGGTGATGAGGTAAGAAAGCAGGCTCCTGAGCAGGGCATACTCCGATAAAAGGCCCGAAGCAAGGCCGATTAAGGGCATAACCAGAGTGAAAAGCGGTGTGGTCACAAAGGCTATGTCGCAAAGTATTCCGGCAAAGATGCCGAACACCCCGCCCCAGATACTGCCACCAAAAAAACCGATGCCTATTGCGGCCACGGGCAGTATGAGCGGCTTTACCCCCCACAGCGGCAGGTGTGGGAAGACATAGTGCTGTAATATGTAGGTAATTATGAGCAGTAGGGCGTGAAGCCCGAGCTTTTTGAAAAATCTCTTGTTCAGCATGGCACTACTCCACGATGTCGAAGCTCTTGATGACAAACACCTGCGTGAGCTCCGTCAAGGCGGCGGAGGGCGATATGACGGCATACTGAGTAAGGGCCGAAGGCTCAAGGCCCGCGTCCGTAACCTTTCCGACGACAAGGCCCTTGGGTATGGACTCGCCCTTGCCCGAGGTGAGAATGGTGTCGCCATTGAGTATCTCGGCGCCGTCGGGGATAAATGTCAGCTTGAGCTTGCCCTCACGCATTTTCTCGAAATCCCCGGAGGCAACCGCCGATATGCCCGTCCGCTCAATGAGCGCGCCGGCGTTCATATTCGTGTCGATTATCGTTCTGACCGTGGCTGTGGACGGCCCGACTTTGATGACCTGTCCCACGAGGTAGCCGTGTTCGGTTATGACACAGTCTAAAAGCTCAATGCCGGAGCCAGAGCCCTTGTTTATAGTGAAGGTAGAGGACCAGTTTGAGGAGCCCCAGGAGTTAATATATGCCGACTCAAGCTCAAAATCCGCGCGCTTTTCCCTGAGCTCAAGAAGCCTTCTGAGCCTCTTATTTTCCTCGTTTGCCGCGGCGCTGTCGCGTATTTGCTGCTCCATGTCCGCAATTTTTGCTTTCAGGTCATTGTTTTCGGTTTTAAGGCGGTCGTACTCGAACATATAGCCGTACAGACCCTCCATAAAGTCGGCAATAACCGCCACCCCGCTGCCGACCGGGCGCATGACCGCGTTTACAGCATTTGTGACGAAATCTGACCTGCCGCCAAGGGTATAGGTCGCTATACCGAGTATGAGGGCGACGGCAAGAGCCGCCGCGGCTATCGCTATCCCTTTTTTCTTCAGAAACTCCCTCAAAGCAAAAACTCCAATGCTCTTATATTTTTATCGTGACTAGCAGGGAGGCTATTGTATTGTGCTTCGTACCCGGTCCGCTTATATTCCCGCGGTGCAAGGGGCATCGCCTGTCATAAACTCTGTTTGTTAGAAAATCCCCAGGCCGAACTCCCTGAGCATCAGACCGAGCCTGCAGACGGGCAGACCCATGACGTTGAAAAAGTCGCCGTCTATTCTGCTGACAAACAGGGCACCCAGCCCCTGGGCGCCATAGGCGCCCGCCTTGTCCATCGGCTCACCGGTTGCAATATAGGCTTCTATTTCACTCTCGCTCATCTCGCGGAAGTAAACGTCGGAGGCCTCCGCGCAGCAGGCTTCCCTGTCTGCGCGAATGAGCGCAAGACCCGTATAGACAGTATGCTTCCTGCCGCTGAGTGCTCTTAGCATGCGCCTTGCCGACTCCTCGTTTTCAGGCTGACCGAGAGGCGCGCCGTCAAGATAGACGAGGGTGTCGGCCGCGATAATGAGATTGTCGCCGCGTGTCCTGGACTTTACTTCCCGGGCCTTGCCGAGCGCTATTTCACAAACGGTCTCAGCGGGAGACAGTCCCTCTCTGATGAGCTCAATCTCGCCGGCAGGCAGCACGGTAAAATCCTCAAAGCCCAGCATTTCAAGCAGCTCCTGTCTTCTGGGCGATTTTGATGCAAGTATGATTTTCAAGTTAAGTCTCCTTAGACTGAGCGGTGCAATCAGGCCCGCCCTGCAGGTTTGTATGACACGCTCAAGTTCATTTTTTCGGCAAAATCCGCGTCTGGCGCTGAATAGCCTATTCCACGCCTCTGTAGTAAAGCCCGGTGGTGCGGCTTTGTATCTCATAATTTCCAAGCCCCATGTAGCGCTCGGTTATGAGCACACACTCCTTGGCGTTTTCGGTGGTGAAGCAGAGGCGCTGAGCCCACAGGCCGATTGAGGAATAGTGCTCCGCTTTATCCGCGAGGAATATTTTCTCAGAATTGAGCACCTGATTTCTACAGCCGAAGACCTTTACGACGGGGAACATGGCCCCGCGCCTGTCGCGCAGTTGGGGTGAATTGTCGCAGGCACAGGTATTTGTGGCGGATTTCACAGTACAGTTTTCTGTGACCATGAGCGGCAGCCTGCCATAGGTTATTATCTCCGTATCCATACACTTTGATATATCGCGTATCTGCGCGAGCCGCAGCTCAAAGGAAAGTGCGGCGGAGACAAAGCCGAGGTCGCGCACGGCCTTAAGGCTCTCGGAATTGAAGATGTTCAGCCCGGTATCGCCGCGCAGCATAAATCCGAGAGACCTCGGCAGCTCAATATGGCCCAGATTCCCAACGAGAGCCTCTGAAACACCGGCCGACTTGACCTTTTCCAGCATCTTGACTATCTCGCGCCTCTCGTCATCATGTATGACGGGGGGCAAGGCGGCGGCGATTTTTGTAACTCCGTTTTCCACAAAGGGCGCAATCCGCCGAATGTTTAAATAAAGCTCCTCTAGTGGCACATACAGGACTGAGGGCTTAAACTCGGCCAGTTCCGGCGTGAGCTGCTGGGCGGAGGCCACCGATATCGTAAGCTCCGGAGGTGAGTCGTTGTTTGAGTAAAGTGGACTGTATTCGTATTCAAAGCATTTGTATACCGGAGGCTCGGCCCTTTTTGCCGTCAGTCCGTCCAAAAGACTGCGCCTTAGCTCGTTTATCTCCGATACGGGCAGGTAGAGCCCCTCGTCCACCAGGCATTTGACTTCCTGCGCGAAGTAGGGCGTACCCCCGGTTTTGGAAAGCTGGGTTTTCAGCTCGTCCTCGGTCAGCGGCCTTGTGAGGGATTGCTGGGGTGCGGGGCCAAGGGTGGTCAGGCGGTTGCCCTTGTCGTCCTCAACGCCGAGCCTGATTGGCTCGCCTTCCCGTGCCCCGCAGTAAAAGCGCACAGGCACGCGCTCGGTATCTCCGCTGGTATATTCTCGCTTGGCCCTGGCAAAGATGTCAAGCTCTTTTTTGTCTGAATCCTCCCGGATGCCGAACATATTACGGCCCTTGGAGCTTATGAAATAGCCATCGGTAAAGCCCTGTCTGGAAAAGGCAGCCTCCAGGTCGGCCAACTCTTTGCGTGTCGGGCCTCTGTTCTCCGATATGGCCTTTCTGTATATTCCCGTCACAATGGCGACGTATTCGGGGCGGCGCATCCTGCCCTCGATTTTCAGACAGGAGACCCCGCATTTCTCCAAATCGCCTATGTGCTCTATAAGGCAAAGGTCCTTAAGGCTCAGGGGAAATTCATTGGCCTTGGGGCCCAGTCTATAACTCAGGCGGCAGGGCTGGGCGCACAGGCCGCGGTTGCCGCTCCTGCGCCCTATGACGGAGCTCATATAGCACTGCCCGGAATATCCCATGCACAGTGCCCCGTGGCAGAAGGTTTCTATTTCAATCGTTGTGTTATGGCAGATATAGGCAACTTCCTCCCTGGAAAGCTCACGTGCTAAAACAACACGAGAGGCGCCCAGCTCGCCGACCTTGTTCACACCGTCAAGATTGTGTATGCTCATCTGCGTGCTTGCATGCAGGGGCATGTCCGGTATCGCCCTTTTAAGGGCGTGCAAAAGCCCGAGATCCTGCACGATAATTGCGTCGACACCTATGTGAGCGGCCTTGTAAGCCAGCTCAAGCGCCGCCATAAATTCCCTGTCTGTAACCAGGGTGTTTATGGTGACATATACCTTGACGCCGCGTATCCTGCAGTACTCGGTAAGCTTTATAAATTCATCGTCCGTAAGGTTTTTTGCGTTTCTTCTTGCATTGAAGTTCCCAAACCCCATATAAACCGCGTCCGCACCGTTCCTGACAGCGGCCCTCACGCTCTCGGGGGAGCCGGCCGGGGCCAATAGTTCAAGCATGGTTAAGTCCCTCTCTATATATTAAGCCGGAGTTATTCCTGTTTCAGAAATCCGCGCAACCTCGAAAGCTCACGCTTAAGCTCGGCCACCTCGGCCCTTGCCTTAGTCGCATCCTCCAGCAATCCCTGTACCTGATTAAGGGCGTTGTTTGTGGTTTCCCTGGCCTTATAGAGTTCGTCGGCCGTGATTAGCGCAGCCATAACCGCGGCGTCCGTTTCCGAGACGCGAAAGGTCTGCCTTTGCTCCTCGAACTTCTCGTCCACATATGAGGCAATCTTGAGCATGTACTCCTCGCTCTCCTCGGTCACGAGCACATAGCGACGCCCTCCAATATAGACTGTAACACGGTTTTGCACCACATTCCCTCCCTACTTTGTCATTACTACATATATTAACATAAACAAAGTGTATTTTAAACATTATTTTGTCGCATCAACTTAATATCGTTGCCTAGCAACAGGATTCTTGCTATAATGTCTCTGCTACCCAAAAAGCGGCAGGACTCTTGCGGCCTAATTAGGCAATGCGAGGAACTTTGCGTTAAATAATCTTGAAAGGAGCGGTCTGATTGGAAGAAAAATGCGCTTTTGCGCCGGCGGACTCTGCACTGGTTATGAGCAGGGCGGCAGCGGACGCTATTATAGGCTCGGCAGACGGTAAGGCCGCCCTCCTTTACATACATATGCTTCGAAACGGCGGGAATTTTGACGGCGAGGCGGCCGGTAAGGCCCTGTCTATCTCCCGCGAGGAGGTCGAAAAAGCGGCTTCGACCCTCAGGGCCCTGGGTATTCTGGATAACAAGGTAATATGCCTCAGACCCGACACGCCGCCGGAGTACACTGCGGAGGAAATAAGCGCCAGGATGAAGGAGAGGGCGGACTTTGCCGGCCTGGTTCAGGAGACGCAGAGAAGGCTTGGAAAGGTGCTCTCCGGCTCTGAGCTTGCGATGCTTTTCGGGATATATGATTATCTCGGGATGCCTACCGAGGTGATTTTACTTTTAATCACTCACTGTATTGAGGAATACTCCAGACGTTACGGGGAGAGCAGGACTCCGACCCTGCGCTTTATCGAAAAGGAGGCCTACGCCTGGGCGCGCCTTGACATATTGACCCAGGAGCGCGCGGAGGAGCATCTGCGCCGCCGCGCAGAGAGCCGCCTTAAAACCGAGGAGGTAAAAAGGCTGCTCCGCATAAAAAATCGTGAGCTCTCGCCAACGGAGAAGAAGTACATAACCGCCTGGCTCGAAATGGGCTTTGATACCGAGGCGCTGGAGCTCGCATATGACAGAACAGTCATAAAAACCGGCAACCTGAGCTGGGCATACATGAATTCGATAATAAAGAGTTGGCATTCGAAGAACCTGCATACGCTCTCGGAAATAACGATGGGCGATGCTCCGAAGGGGGCAAAAAAGCAGAAGAAGCCCTCCGCCGGGAGTGCCCCGACGCGGGAGGAATACGAGCGCATGAAGCGTTATCTGGAAAAGATAAAACAGGGGGGAGACAGATGTCAATAGACGGCAGGCTTTTGCGGCGGGCTATACAGCGGCTGGAAGACGAGAAAAAAACCCGTTCCGACAGGGCGGCGGCGAAAAGGGCCGAGGTTTACCGCAAAATCCCCCGTGTGCGTGAGCTTGACCGGGAGTTGCGCCTTACTATGCTTGACGTACTGGGAGCAGTGTCGGCCGGAGCTGATGTCGACGCTCAAATAGCTGCCGCAAAACAAAGAAACCTGGACCTTCAGGCTGAGAGAGCGGAGCTGCTGACAGCTGCGGGGTACCGCGCCTGCGACATAGACGACGAGCCTAAGTGCACAAGATGCGGCGACAGGGGCTTTATCGGCACAAAAATCTGCCCCTGCCTGATGGATATATACAGGGACGAGCAGAGACGGGAGCTTTCGGAATGCCTGAAGCTCGGCGAGGAGACCTTCAACACCTTCAGTCTTGAGTATTACGACGACAGGAAGGACCCCGACACAGGCATATCCCCGCGCGAGCACATGGCGCTGGTTTTCGAGCAGTGCCGGGAGTATGCGAGAAAGTTCGGCAAAAACTCGCCCAATCTGTTTTTGAGGGGCGGAACCGGTCTCGGCAAGACCTTCCTCTCGGCCTGTATTGCCAAGGTCGTTTCCGAAAAGGGCAGCTCAGTCGTCTACGATACGGCGGTAAACACCCTGGCTGCCTTCGAGGCCGAAAAATTCGGGATAGGCGATGTGAACGAGGCACGTGAAAAGACGCACCGCTACCTCAACTGCGATCTGCTGATAATGGATGACCTCGGTACGGAGATGCTGACGAGCATGGTGACAAGCGCACTTTATACTCTCATAAATACGAGACTTATAACGGGAAAAAAGACCGTAATAAATTCCAACCTCACGCCGGAGGAGCTCTCAAGGCGATATTCCCCCCAGATAGTTTCAAGGCTTGAGGGGGAGTATCTGCCGCTGACCTTCCGGGGGAGCGATATTCGCATAATTAAGCGCGACATGATATGAATTTAAGCATAAAGAGAGATGGCGGACGTCAGGCGTCCGCCATCTCCTATATCTTAACCTCTCTATTTGTGCACAATGTGTCATTTTTCGGACAATTTCAAGGACCGTCCGCAAACGGCCTTTTCGTAAAGAAAACTTAAATCACGCTCAAAGCAATGGTGAGCACTACAAACACAAGGGCAATCCACTTTGTCATCTTGGCAAGGCGTGCGTCGAGCGATTTGCCCTTGTTCTTGGACATGAAGGTGTCGGCAACGCCGCCAATAGCCCCAGAAAGCCCGGCCTTTTTGCCCGACTGGAGCAGAACGATCAGTATAATAGCGACCGCGCAAATGAGCTGAAGTATGGTCAAAGCTAGCTGCAATATTAACATTCCTTTCGAAAGCGGCTGAAAGCGGCTTTTATTTATTACGAGTACGCCCTAATGCGGCATTGTTTTTCAGTATTGGACATGATATCATATACCGAGAATAATTTCAAGAGTTTTTTGCATTATGACAGGATGATAGAAGATATGTATTTTGACACACACGCGCATTATGACGACAAGGCCTTCGACGAGGACCGGGATTCTCTCATCGCAGCCCTGCCGGGCGAGGGCATTTCCCTTGTCTTAAACGCCTCAAGTGACCTTGAATCCTCTGTGCAGTCCGTGGCGCTCGCGGAGAAGTATCCGTTTATCTATGCCGCTGTCGGCATCCACCCGCATGAGGCCTCCACCATGAACGATGAGGTCCTTGCGGAGATACGCGCCCTTGCCGCCAAAAACAAGGTCGTGGCCATCGGAGAAATCGGTCTCGACTATTACTATGACCATTCCCCCCGCGAGGTACAGAGGGAGACATTCAGGCTCCAGATGGCTTTGGCGCAGGAGCTAAGTCTCCCGGTTATAGTCCACAACCGGGACGCGCACGAGGACAGCATGGAGATGGTTCGTGCTTTCCCGGGAATAAAAGGGGTGTTCCACTGCTATTCAGGCAGCGTGGAGATGGCAAGGGAGCTCATTAAGCTCGGCTGGCACCTGTCCTTTGCCGGCCCCGTGACATTTAAAAACGCGAGAAAGGCCCCGGAGGTCGTCGCCTCCATGCCCGAAGACAGGCTTATGATAGAGACAGATTGCCCCTATCTCTCGCCCGTGCCTTTGCGCGGGAGGAGAAACGATTCACGCAACATCAAGCATATCGCCGCGCGCATAGCTGAAATCCGCGGCACAACGGCAGAGCACATAGCAGAGGTGACCATGCAAAACGGCAAAAGGTTTTTCGGTATAGACTGACAAAGCCTGCCGCTGAATAGTATTTTTTTACCTGCAACTGTGTTATACTAAAAAGTATAGCAGAAAAAGGAGGACATCTATGGATTCCAAAGCAAGGGTCGGTTTAAAAAGGGTTCTTATTAATATCGGGATTACAATAGTAGTCGGGCTTATATATTTCTACGTGAGACTGCCTGCCATAAATCTCCACAACACGGGCTTTTACGGCTTTGTATTTGTTCTGGCGGCAGTATACTGCCTGCTGACCGGGTTTTCAATGGGTGTAATAAAATCGTCCAGCGACCCGAAAACGCTCTGGAAGGGGCTTAAGCAGTTTTGTCTTGTGCCGCTCATCATCTGCGCCGCTCTGGCGCTGATTTATGTAGTCGGCTCGCTCATCTCCAGCCCGATTATCCGCGCCTCCGCCTACACAAAGCTTCTGCCGATTGTAAACAGTAGCTTTGTCGAAGACGTTGAGGAAGTTTCCTACGACCAGATACCCATGCTAGATGAGGCCTCGGCCATGAAGCTCGGCGACAGAAAGCTAGGTGAGCTCGCCGACATGGTAAGCCAGTTCGAGGTGGCGGATAATTACACACAGATAAACTATAGAAACCGTCCCGTCCGGGTGACGCCTCTCAGATACGGTGACCTGATAAAATGGTTCAACAACCGCTCAGAGGGTCTGCCGGCCTATATCATCATCGACATGGTGACTCAGAAGGTCGACGTAGTTCGCCTCTCCGAGGGCATGAAGTACTCAGACGCTGAGCATTTCGGGCGCAATATCTACCGTTATCTGCGCTTTAAATACCCCACATTCATGTTTGACAGAGCGAACTTTGAAATTGATGAGGACGGCATCCCCTACTGGGTCTGCCCGAAGCTTGAGAAGACCATCGGTCTTTTCGGGGGCACCGACATAAACGGTGCAGTGCTCGTCAACGCAATCACGGGCGAGAGTAGGTACTACGCCGCGGATGAAGTGCCCACCTGGGTGGATAGGGTATATATTGCTGATCTTCTGATTGAGCAGTATGACTATTACGGAAGGTATATTAACGGCTTCATAAACTCTCTGCTCGGCCAGAAGGGTGTCACGCAGACTACCGACGGATACAACTATATCGCAATGAACGATGACGTATATATGTATACGGGCATTACCTCCGCCGGCGCCGACCAGTCGAACATTGGCTTCATCCTCGTAAACCAACGCACCAAGCAAGCAACCTATTACAGCATTGCCGGCGCAGAGGAGTACTCCGCAATGTCGTCCGCCCAGGGCGTGGTGCAGGATCTGGGCTACAGGTCGACCTTCCCGCTGCTGCTGAACATCTCCTCTCAGCCGACCTATTTTATGGCGCTAAAGGACGGCGCGGGTCTGGTCAAGGCCTACGCGATGGTCAATGTCCAGCAATATCAAATTGTCGCTACTGGCCCCACTGTTGCTAGCTGCGAGAAGAACTATCTCGATCTTATGATACAGCACGGCCTTATTACCAAAGAAGAGGTTGAGCAGTACAGCGAAAGCGGCGAAGTTGCCGAAATCCGCACGGCAGTCCTTTCCGGCACATCCTACTACTATGTGCGTCTGGAGGGCGACAGCTACTACTATGTTATATCGGCGGCAGAGAGCGAGGAAGTAGTTATTATAGATGTGGGCGACCGCGTAACTGTGGACTATACGGGCACCGAGGGCAGCCTCAGGCCGGCCTACAAAATCACCAGAGACTGATGGAACTGCGCTACACTGCCACCGAAAAGGACGAGGGCAGGGAGCTGCTGCGCGTTTTGCGCGGAGATATGGCGCTCTCGGCCAATCTGATAAGAAAACTTAAAAGAAGGGGCGGGATTTTTGTCAATTCCCGCCCTGCCTTTACTAACTACAGGCTCTCCTGCGGTGATCTTGTTACCTGCCTGACGGACGTGGCGGAGGAGGCCTCCGGCATTGTGCCCGAGCAGGGTGAAGTTGACATAATATTTGAGGACGAGTGGTTTCTGGCGGTAAACAAGCCCTCCGGACAGCTTTCGCACCCGTCGAGGTCACGGTATACGGGCACACTTGCAAACTATGTCTCGCGCTATCTCGGCGGGGTCTGCCACGCCGTAAACAGGCTCGACCGCGACACCTCGGGGATAGTGCTGTTCGCCAAATCCTCCCATGCGAAGGCGAGGGCGGTGCAGGCTATGAGGGCGGGTTCTGAGAGGGAATACCTCGCGCTGGCATACGGGAATTTTAGGCCCCATCGTGGTACAATTGACGCACCTATAAAAAGGCTCCGCGAGCGGGATATGCGGCGCGGGGTTCGTCAGGACGGTGAGCGCGCGGTGACACATTATGTGGTAATAGGGGAGCACCTTTGTAGCGGCCAACCAATTACAGCGCTAAAACTGAAGCTTGAGACCGGGAGGACGCACCAGATAAGGGTGCACTGCGAGTATCTGGGGCATCCGCTGCTTGGAGATGTGCTGTATTTTACGCCCGAATCCCGGGCTATTTCTGATAAGCTGGGCATAGGTGCGCAGGCTTTGCATGCGGCAAGGCTTTGCCTTGAGCACCCGTTTACGGGTGGCAGATTGGAGCTGAATTGCCCACTAAAGCGCGCTGAGCTTCTGCCCTATTTTAAAAATATCGTCTGATTTTCCGGTTTTTTGGCTTGACATTAGGGGTGGTGTGATTGTATAATCATAGAGCTGTGTTGAGACGGCCCAGTAGTTCAGTTGGTTAGAACGCCAGCCTGTCACGCTGGAGGTCGACGGTTCGAGCCCGTTCTGGGTCGCCACCTCCCGGCGTAGAGCTGCCGGGAGATATGCTTCCATAGCTCAGGCGGCAGAGCGCATCCTTGGTAAGGATGAGGTCAGCAGTTCGAATCTGCTTGGAAGCTCCAAAGAAACCCTGTAATCATACGGATTACAGGGTTTTTTGTTTTTGACAAATTTTAAATTGTTAGTAACGTGTTAGTTACCGCGAGTTTTTCTTATTTTTTGCCTCTTTTAGTTTAGATTCTCAGCGGCTTTTACAAGAGCCTCAATATCGGACATAGATATTTGCCGTAGTAGAATAGTCGGCATGACCGAGTGTTTTTCAAGCCGCGGCAGACTGCTTTGACTAGGGGACGATTTATGCTGACGGCGATGAGATTATCGCGGGAAACGTTGCCGCAAAGCCGAACGGACTTGATGCCTCCCTACAAATTGCTGACAAAGACTTTGCAGAATAATCTGGCAACCAGAATGACCAGAGTAATGATATAGGTTTTTAGAAATTTGTAATATTTTGGAGGGATTGTATGAACAAGAAATTCTTTTGTAGGGACAGAAAACTTGCGGTGATACTGCTTTTGGTTTCTGGATTCTTTGCATTGCAGGCAAACACGCTGCCTGCAAGCAATCTCCAGAAGGATCCAGGTCCCAGGATCTTCCCGTGGATAGGATGCGCCATACTTGCAATTTGCGCGCTATATCTTCTTATCAAACCTTGTGCTGACGGCAAGAAGATGAATCTGTCAAAGGAAGAGTGGAAGCG
>JAAYOL010000136.1 GCA_012520395.1 Clostridiales bacterium | reverse complement strand
TGTCAGGACGAGTTTGCTAACCTTATCAATCTGTCAATAAAGCGTAATCTACACTGACCCAAAAATGACCAAAGAATCCTATGAGAATCCATATAATATAAATAATATTGCAAATTTAGATAAAAAACAGGTTGCATATACTGCATATACCGTATATAGCATATAACAAGTTAGAACTATCAAGTGGGAGTAAAGATTATCTCAATACAAATACAGGCATTACTGACTTTTGCAGTCGGTAATGAACCCTGTAAAGATAAGATTTTGGGGCAAATCACAGAGTGGCTGTACGGTAGAATGTGAAACCCATATTACAATCAAAAACTAATGGGGGCTGCATACTCCGCAGCCCCCATTATATTTTTTATATTTTGTCATAGAAGGATTTGTGCTATGCTTATGGTATGTTGAAATAGGGGGTCTCGGATGAGCAGATACATAATTTCACTCGATCAGGGGACGACTTCGAGCCGAGCTATCATCTTCGATGAAAAACAGAACATCGTTTCCGTCGCGCAAAAGGAGTTTAGGCAGATTTATCCGCAGCCCGGATGGGTCGAGCACGATTCCATGGAAATTTACTCAACTCAGTACTCGGTCATGACCGAGGCTCTGGCAAAGAGCAATCTTTCTGTCGGAGATATAGCCGCCATCGGGATTACAAACCAACGCGAAACGACCGTTGTCTGGGATAAGGAGACCGGTCAGCCGATATACAACGCTATAGTCTGGCAGTGCCGCCGTACGGCGCCAATCTGCGAGGAGCTGAAAGCCAGAGGGTATTCGGAAATAATTAGGGCCAAGACCGGCCTCATTATAGACGCATACTTTTCCGGCACCAAGCTTAAATGGATTCTCGATAATGTCGAGGGCGCCCGTGAACTCGCCCGGCAGGGGAGACTGCTCTTTGGTACGGTGGACAGCTGGCTGATATGGAAGCTCACCGGCGGCAAGGAGCATACCACGGATTATACCAACGCAAGCCGCACCATGCTGTATAACATAAAAGACCTCTGCTGGGACGAAGAGATATGCGCTCTGCTCGATATCCCGATGAGCATGCTCCCCGAGGTACATAGCAACAGCGAAGTATACGGTTATGTGGAAATTGGCGGTGCTCGCATACCGATAGCCGGATGCGCCGGAGACCAGCAGGCGGCGCTGTTTGGGCAGGCATGCTTTGCAGCAGGCGAAGCGAAAAATACCTATGGCACCGGCTGCTTCCTGCTGATGAACACGGGAGAAGAGCTCTGCTACAGCGACCGCGGTCTCGTGACCACCATCGCCGCAACCTGTGGCAATAAGGTAAACTACGCAGTGGAGGGCAGCGTTTTCGTAGGGGGCGCCGTCATCCAATGGATAAGAGACGAGCTTGGGCTCATAAAGGATGCGAATGAAACCGAGCGCTTTGCCAATGAGGCGAAGAACAACGGCGGAGTGTACATAGTTCCGGCCTTTACGGGGCTGGGTGCGCCGCACTGGGATATGTATGCGCGTGGCGCAATACTGGGACTGACAAGGGGCTCTAACAGGGGCCATATTATCAGGGCTGCGCTGGAATCCATCGCCTATCAATCCAGGGACGTGATTGATGCCATGGAGCAGGATACGGGCATTAAACTGCGCGAATTGAAGGTAGACGGCGGAGCCTGCGCTAACAATTTTCTTATGCAGTTCCAGGCGGATATCTGCAAGACCGTCATAAAACGCCCCGTCATCAGGGAAACAACCTCTCTCGGCGCCGCGTATCTGGCAGGACTCGCCGTCGGCGTCTGGCATAGCACGGATGAGATACGCAGCACATGGACGCTTGACCGTGAGTTTGCTCCGACTATGCCGGATAATGAGCGAAAGCAAAACCTGGACGGCTGGACCAAAGCCGTAGGGCGAGCCGGCAATTGGGCAAAATAGAGGTTAAGAATGGCATAGATATTTTCAGCTAAAGCATTGTCATTGGGTTTCCCCGTCTTGATATTGATGGTGTAATGCCGTATTTTTAAGTTAGCTAAAAGTTCACTTGGGAAGTATACTGAAAGCCTTGGTCACTGTGGAGCTGCAACTCTGCAGTGACCTTTTCTTTTCTCTTGGCTGCCTTGCTTGCATTGAGAACAAGTTGGACATTCTGCTCTGTGTCTGTCTTGTAAGCAACTATACCATTGTCATATCTAGTTTTCCTTCTTCCCGCATCCCGGTAATTACCCCCTCAACTGCTTTCATATTTATCCATTTTCGTAACACACAAAAAGGGGCTGTAGCAAAATATAGCCCCTGAATAAAGAAAGAAGCCTTGGTGCTGTAGCAGTAAAAACTGCGGAAAACAGCAGCCAAGGCTTCCTCTTTTTTGGTAAAATGAATGTGTGAAAAACAACCTTACCGGTAATAATTATGTCATAACAAACCGGGTTGTGCAACTGAAAATTGACGAAATCTTCGCAGAAAATGTAATACCAGCAGACGACAGTGTTCGGCCCTTAGACCAGATAATTGAGGAGATGAATTTGACCCTGTTATTGAGAGCATACAGCGAACACCGTTCTTTCCACAATCAAAACATTTATAGAAGACTTCAATACTAGCATTATTGCACACACGACCTAAACGGCACAGCCAATGCGAACATAAATGCTTGCTTGGAATACGGCACAGGCGACACCTAACAATACAACCAATATCGAGAAATAGAATGTAGACCCGCTCTCATAGCCACTTTCTCCATCAAATGTCGGAGTAAAAATCCCATTTACCAACTGGGATAATATTTACAATGGCTTTATTGCTCTTTTTGCGATAAATGTATTAATATTTAACTCATGCAGATATCCTTGGCCGTTTGTATCCTCATACAAGTCTGTCAGCATCAATCCTGCTTTCAGCTGTCCTCCGATTTGTTCCTCTATCGTATGAGAGAACTGTACACCGCTGTCCTCTGCTTCTAGTTGTTTCATATATTCTCCGCGCCGAGTGCAGTAAAGATGGGCATCTGCTGACCGCCACCGCTAGCAAGACCAAGGATTCTTTTCCCTTTTAATTCACCGAACCATTCATGCGGCACTGGCTTAGTTGGCGTCAGTAATACGTTCCATTTTCCACTTTGAGCGGAAATATACTCTTCATGAGATATGGGCTTTCCCCCTTCCCATCCATTTTCATTCCAGCGATCAATCGTACGGGCATTTAATCCTGATAGTCCATTTTCCTCTCCTTATCATCAGTTACCCTTTCTCGGAGTAATTTCTCCATTATATACGTTTAACAAATCCCATTCATACGCGAGTTTGGGCCACCATTATAGCTTAGTTGTGTTCATTGTGATTGCTATACATAGAAGATAAGAATTGCAGCCCCCCAACAAGGGATAATACAATAACGATTCTCCTATATACTTTTATTCTAGTGTTCATCATTTCTACCAAGTATTTTGAGTTTGAGTTCTTGCAGTTTCACCATTGTTCCGGTCACATACAAAACTCCCAACAGCATTGCGGCAAGGGGTAAACCGCTGGTCGTGCCATCGAGGAAGCCAACCCAGAAGGTAGAAGGCAGGTCTAGGAAGCGCATTCCGATATTAACAATAATTGAAACAATTCCTACAACGAAATACACAAGAGTTACCTTGGCCAATTTCTTTTTTCCCTCATTGCTGTACTCAGCGACCTTCATTACGGTTTCTTTCATTTCTGCGTCCATTTTCTCACTCTTCCTTTCGCCATCTAAAATCTCACGGAGATCAACACCAAATAAATCAGACATTTCAATCAGGATATCCAGATCCGGCAGGTTGTTACCGTTTTCCCAACGGGATACAGTTCTTCTTGCCACATTGAAATGCTCTGCGAGCTGTTCTTGGGTGAGGCTCTGTTCCTTTCGAAGCTCTTTTATGAAATTACCTACCTTGTTCTGATCCATAGAGTATGACCTCCTTGCAAGACCAAGATTAGCAGAAAATGTCTGCAAAAAACAGGACACAAAGTGAGCAATGCCCTGTTTAGTTAATGAGACAGCATATGTCTCACTATTTTTTCAGTTGATTAACCTTAATATGGATATGTTTTTCTTGGCACTCCCCATGCTTAGAGTACAAATTTCAATCTGTCTTAGCCTTCAGTTTGTCCTTGAAAGCGTCAATAAGCGCATCGGATAGTTCTTTGGAGGTACCTTGCCCAGATTTGTGTTCCGGACTTGTACTTTGCTGACTGATGCGCCCAGGCAGTTACCATCTAAATGAAAGAAGGATTGGTGTTGCTTGTATAGAAATGTAATACAGCTTCC